>NZ_JBHVRT010000001.1:224435-579640 GCF_042885555.1 Kitasatospora sp. NPDC058048
TCCGGGCGCCCAACTTCCCCCCCCCCCCCCGCCGGCGGGGGGTGGGTTTCCTCGTGCGGCCTCCGTCCCCCCCCCCCCCCCCCCGGGGGCCCCCCCCCCCCCCCGGGCCCCCCCACCACACCCTTGCCGCCAGGGCACTACCGATTGCACACGCCCTGATCATCGAGCAGAGAGACAAGCTCACATGACGTTCATTCCGAACGCAGCCACCATCGCCGCAGTCTGGGGCAAGTCATCACACAGCGGCGGAGACGAGAACTGCGTCGAGGTTGCCATCCCCGGCGGGCCGGTCTCCTACATCCGCGACTCGAAGGACCCTTCCGGCCCCGCCCTGGCCTTCGACCGCGCGGCCCACTCCTCCTTCATCGCCGCCCTCGCCACCGGGGAATTCGACTTCGGGCTGTTCTGATCACCCAACAGAGAGGCAGCCTCACATGCCCATAACCCTGAACCACACCATCGTTCCGGCCGTGGACAACGAGGCGGCAGCCCGCTTCTTCGCCTCCGTCATGGGCCTCGACTACCAGGGCGCCGACCGGCACTTCGCGCCGGTGCGGGTCAACGACTCCCTCACCCTGGACTTCATGACCGTCGAGAACCCGGTCGGCCATCACCTGGCCTTCGACGTGGACCCGTCCTCCTTCGACGGGGTCCTCGCCCGGCTCCGCGACGCCGACGTGCCGTACGGCAATGATCCCCGTGAGCCCGGCAACGGTCGGATCGACCACCCGTTGTGCCCTCGCGGCCTGTACTTCACCGATGAGGCCGGGAACCTCTACGAGGTCATGTCCCCTCAGTAGGGCCCCGCTCCACTCGGTGCCTCGCCCGCCCAGTAGGCCGGGCGAGGCACCGCGGCCATCAGATCAGGCCGCGCCGCATGGCGTACCCCACGGCGTGGGCCCGGTTGCGCAGGCCGAGGCGGGTGATGATCTCGTGCAGCACGTTCTTCACCGTGCGCTCGGAGTACGAGGTCTTGGCGGCGATCTCGCTGGTGTCGAAGCCCTCCGCCACCAGCTTCAGCATCTCCGCCTCCCGCGCGGTTAACGTCGAGAGGGTCAGGCCGCGCCCGTCCAGCATGGTGCGCTGGAGGATTCCGATCCGGTCGAGCAATTCGCCCAGCAGGTCGCCGGGCATCACGCCTTCACCGTTGGCGAGGGCCGTGATGAGGTGCACCAGCCGGTCCTGGTCGGCCTCGGACCTCCGCAGCACGGCGGCGACCCCGTTCTCCACGATGGTCTGCAGCCCGCCGGCCTCGAAGTGCCCCACCACCAGGCCTATCCGGCCCGACGTCGCGAGTCGCAGCCTCCGCAGGTGCTCGGTCACCGTCTCCGTCAGCGCGTCGACCACCAGCAGGGAGACCTCGGCCCGCCCGGCCTCGTTCTCGCTCAGCAGCTCCACCTCGGGCCGCTGGCGCAGCTGTTGGACCACGCCGGTCTGCAGGATGAGGTCCTCGGCGTAGACCGCCACCCGCACCTGGGCCGGCCTGCCGCGCAGTTGGGCGGGCACGCGCGGGACGGTGGCGCCGGCGGGCTTCGGTGCCACCGTGGTCCGGCGGGCTGTGACGGCTTCCTCACGGGTTGTATCGGTCGACGTCATCGAACTGCTCCATTCTGCAAGTGCCTGCGAGGGTGACGGCCGGGCGCCGCGGGGCGGCGCCGGCCGGGGGCTTGGGGGCGGGTCACGCGGAGCCGGGCCGGGCCCGCGACGGGACCGGGCGGGGTCTCCGGTCGGTCCGTACGGGCAAGGGGTGTGGCCCCCAGCTTGCCCGTACGGCCCTCTTCTCCGGCGCGGTACGGCCCTACCGTCACGCTATGACCACATCCGCCGAACTCGGCCTGCCAGCATTGACGGTGGCCCCCGGTGGCGTGGCCACCACGACCCTGACGGTACGCAACGATCTTGACATCGTTGAGGCTTACACGTTCGAGGTGGTCGGCGACTGCGCCGGCTGGACGAAGGTGGAGCCGGCCCGGGTGTCGCTGTACCCGGGGACGTCCGAGACCGTGACGGTCCGGCTGGCTCCGCCGCGCTCCCCCGCCACCCGGGCCGGCGAGTTCCCGCTCGGCATCCGGGTGCTGCCGGTCGAGCGCCCCGACCTGGTGACGGTGCCGGAGGCCACGGTCACCGTGACGCCGTTCGAGGAGCTGCAGGCCGCGCTGGCCCCGCGCCGTCGCCGCGGCTGGCTGCGCGGACGCTACCGGGCCTCGGTGCGCAACCTCGGCAACGCTCCCACCGGTGTGACGTTCACGCCGGGACAGGCCGGTGAGGACCTGCGGTTCCGGGTCACGCCGGAGAAGCTGCGGCTGGAGCCCGGCGAGTCCGGGGAGGTGCGGGTGCAGGCGCGCACCCGCAAGCTGATCTGGTTCGGCAAGCCGGCGACCTGGCCGTTCGAGGTGACGGTGGGCCCGGAGGAGCGGGCGGACGGCAAGGACGGCAAGGACGACAAGGGAGGGAAGGACGCGAAGGACGGCAAGGACGGGGTCAAGGCGCCGGAAGCCGCACCGGATACCGCGCCGACGCCCGTCCAGAAGCCGCTCCTGGACGGCGAGTTCCTTCAGCTGCCGATCTTCCCGAAGTGGCTGCTCGCGCTCCTGGCGGCGCTGATCGCGCTGCTGCTGGCCTGGTTCGCCCTGGTCCGCCCGGCGGTGCGCAGCTCCGCGAAGCAGGCGGCAGAGAAGGCCGTCGCCCAGCAGAACGCCACTCCGGCCCCGCCGGCCGGTGTCCCGGCCGGTGACACACCGGGCAGCCCCGCCAACGGGAGCACCCCGGGCGGCCAGACCAAGCCGGGCGCCGGGAAGCCGACCACCGGCCCCGGCAGCCAGGGCGGACCTGGTCCGGGCGGGCTGGCGGTGCCGGGGACCGGCCAGCAGAGCTCCGCCACGATCGACGTCGTGACCGAGAACGGCGCGGCCACGACCGGCAGTTACCAGGTGCCGCACGGCAAGGTCTTCGACATCACCGACCTCGTGGTCGCCAACTTCCAGGGCGACCAGGGACTGGTGACCATCACGGCCGGCAACAAGACCATCACCACCATCGCCTTGGAGACCTTCCGCAACCAGGACTACCACTGGGTGACTCCCCTTCAGGTCCCCGAGGACCAGGCGGTGACCGCGAGCGTGACCTGCGAGGTTCCGGGCACCCCGGCCTCGGGCAAGCAGGCGCCCACGTGCCACGAACTCCTCAACGTCAGCGGGACTCTGAGCGACATCCGGCAAGGAAACTGAACGTTTCCGGCCCATTCGTCTCCGAATTCCCGCTCCCCCGCATCTCCCCTCACATCCCGTGACCATGTCAATACCCGACGGACACTGTTGCATCGTGCACCCGTCCGAACCAAACCGACCCGCCGGTAACCAGCCGTGATCTGCCCCTGAGGGCAACCGGCCTGGCCCCTGAGGGCAACCGGTACGCCCCTACGGGCGGTTCGGGGTGCCCCGGCCCGGAAAAGCCGAACGCCGGTCCCCGCCCAACCAGGGCGGGGACCGGCGTTCGGTGTCTGTCGCGGGCGGCGGGCCGCCGGATCAGAACCAGTGCAGGCAGTGCGGCGCGCGCTCGGCGCGGAACAGGGCGTCGGCGAGGACGGCCGCGCCGGGTCGATGGGCCCGGATGTGACCGGCCCGGACGAGGGCGCTCGGGGCGGTGCCGCCGAGGTAGACCGCCCCCAGGTCGCGGACGTCCAGGGAGAGGTCCGGCTCCCGGTCCGTCGGGACGCACTCGGCCTTCCCGTCCCGGACGGTCAGCAGGTATCGGTGGTGCTCGCCGAGGAACGGGTCGTCGACGTCCAGGACCAGTTCGCCGTCGGTGAACCAGCCGCGCGCGGTCAGCGCGCGCGGGACGTCCAGCAGCCGCACCCAGAGCCAGTCGGTCTCGCCGCCCGGCTGGACGGCGCGGAAGTCAGCGAGCTGCCAGCGCAGCGGGTGCTCCGGCGGGCAGTGCCGGAACACGACCTGGGAGACCAGGTCGTGGCCGAGCACGAACCGGGCCAGGTCGGTGTAGGCGGCGTCGTCGACGGCGACGGTCTCGTCCACCGTCAGGGTGTCGTCGCCGAGCGAGTAGCTGGCGTACCCGTCCGGGGTGCCGTCGGCGTCCCGGTGGACCGCGACGTAGCGCGGCGTCGGGGCGATCGGGACCTGCCCCGCGCCCAGCTCCCACCAGCGGCGCGGCCGGGACAGCGCACCGGGCTGACGGCGGCGGTAACGGTCGTAGACCTCCTCCACGATCTGCCCGCAGTCGGCCCGCCGCAGCAGCTCGACCGAGCCGGCCGCCGGGGCATCGGCCGCCCGCCGCGCCCGGGGTTCGGCGAAGGCGGCCTGCCGGCTCGGCACCGTCAGCCGCTGGGTGTACGTCGCCGGACCGTAGCCGAACCTGCCGTAGATCCCGGCCTCGGAGGCCAGCAGGACGGAGAGGAACTCCCCTCGCGCCCGCACGTCGCCGAGCTGACGTCGCATCAGCGAGGTGAGCACGCCCTGGCGCCGGTGGGTGGGCAGGACTCCGACGGACGTCACCCCGGAGGTCGGGACGACCACCTCCCCGGGCAGGGTGAGCTCGAAGGAGCACGCCCCCGCGGTACCGACCGGCCGCCCGTCCGCCGTCACGGCGAGCAGGTTGCGGTCCATCTCGGTCGCCGCCCACCAGACCCCGCCGCCGTCCGCGTTCGGGGTTTCCGGGAAACGCCCGAACGCGGCGTGAAGCGTGTCGACGAAGACGTCGAGGTCCTGGTCGGTCGTGGAACGGATCTCCATGCGGTGCTGCTGCCTCCCCGTACTGCCGGCGCCACCGCGCGCGGCGCCCCCCGAAGTGCAGCGCGACCGGCCTCCCCGGTCAACCGAATTACCGGCGGGCGGGGCATCGTCGGGGCGTCGCCGGGACGTCGCCGGCGGGCTCACCCGGGCCTGACGGCGGGCGGTGGCAGCGAGTGGCGGGGAAACGCTGCACAAAGGCTGCGGGTGGTGCCGGGAAACCGAAACGCTGCACAGTGCCGGGGTGAGCACGCACGCCTGCCCGTCCCCGTCCCTCTCCCCAGCCGTCCCTGCCAGCCCCGTCGTCGCGGCTCCGGCCGCGGAGCTGGAACGCCTGGTCGCCGCGGTGGCCCGGGGCGACCAGGCGGCGTACGCACGGCTGTACCGGGCCGTGGCCGCACCGGTGTACGGGACGGCGCTGCGGACGCTGCGCAGCCCCTCGCAGGCCGAGGAGGTCGCGCAGGAGGTGCTGCTGGAGGTCTGGCGCGCCGCCGCCGGCTACCGGCCGGCCCGCGGCACGGTGCTGGCCTGGGTGCTCACCATCGCCCACCGCCGCGCCGTGGACCGGGTCCGGGCAGCTCAGGCCGCCGCCGACCGCGAACTGCGGGCGGCCCTGCGCGAGCAGCCGGTCCGCGAGCCTGGCGCCGAACCGGTCGCCGAGCAGGTCGAGCGGGTCCTCGACGCGCGCCGGGTGCGGTCCGCGCTCGCCCGGCTGAGCGGCGTCCAGCGCGAGTCGCTCGTCCTGGCGTACTACGGCGGGTACTCGCAGAGTGAGATCGCCCGGGCCCTGGGGGTGCCGCTGGGCACGGTGAAGACCCGCATGCGGGACGGGCTGCTGCGGCTGCGGACGGCCTTCGACGGCTCCTGACGCCCGGGCCCGACAGGGGATCATGGCAGTGGCGAAGGACGCCCGGGACGTCCAGGGCATCCGAGACGCCCGGGACGCCCGGGTCATCCGGAAGATCCGCGAGAGGAGAACGATGGGTGCCGACCAGGCGGGCCTGCCGACCGGCGGCGTGGCCCGGCTCCTCGGGGTGTCCCCCACCACGATCCGCTCCTGGGAGCGCCGCTACGGCATCGGCCCCTCGCTGCGCGACCCCGGCCACCACCGCCGCTGGAGCCCCGAGGACATCGCGCTGCTCGAAGCGATGTGCCGCCTGGCGGCCCGCGGCGTGCGCCCGGCCGAAGCGGCCCGGGCGGTGCTGGCCTCCCACCACGCGGCCGGGGCCGGCGCCGAGGCCGGGGCCGGCGCCGGTGCCGGTGCCGCGAACGAGGCCGTCGCACCGGTGCCCGGGCAGGCCGCGGGGCCCGGGCCGGAGGCCGGTCGCGGCCCGGCCGGCGGCCGTTCGCTGCGGATGGGGGCGGTCCGCGCCGAGTGCCGGAGCCTGGCCCGGGCCGCCGTCCGCCTGGACTCCCCGGAGGTCGCCCGGATCCTGCGGGAGGTGGTGGATTCGCTCGGGGTCGTCGACGCCTGGACCGAGGTGATGATGCCCGCGCTGCGCGCGACCGGACGCAAGTGGGCCTCCTCCGGCGAGCAGTACGTCGAGGTCGAGCACCTGCTGTCCTGGCACGTGTCCACCGTCCTGCGCGCCGCGGCCGTACGGCCCGCCAGGCCGCGGCCCGCACCGCCCGTCCTGCTGGCCGCGATGCCCGACGAGCAGCACAGCCTGGCGCTGGAGGCGGCCGCGGCGGGCCTGGGCGAGCGTGCGCTGCCCTTCCGGATGCTGGGTGCGGCCGTCCCGCCCAGGGCGCTGCTGGACGCGGTGCACCGGATCGGCCCGGGCGCCGTGATGCTCTGGTCGCAGCTCCCGCCCACCGCCGACCACGAGCTGGTCCGGCGGGTGGCCGACTCCACGTGGGGCGCGCGCGGCTCCCGCGGCCGGGCCCTGGTGCTGGCCACCGGCCCCGGCTGGGGCCGCTCCGGCGCCCCGGGCGGCACCGCGGGCCCGCAGAGCCTGGCGAGCGCCCTCGACCTCCTGGAGCGGACCGTCACCGGGTGATCCGCGCGGCCGTCCCCCGACCGCCGAATATCCCCCCGGCCGCCGAATGTCACCCGCCTCCGGATGTCACCCGTTCGGGTGACTCCGAGTGCGCTCGCCCATCCGGGGCCCGTTCGGCACCGAACCCACGGTGCCGGCGGTCGGCCGGGACGAGGACATGGACGGGTACGTGGACATCGGCATGGACGTGGACGTGGACAGGAGCGCGATGAAGGTGTCCCCCAGAACGGGACGGACGCTGCGGGTCCGGCCCGCGACCCACGAGGACCAGGCCCAGGTGGTCCGGCTGATCACGGCCGACCGGCCCGCCGTGCCCTTCCCGGCGACGGCACCCGTCGCCTGGGACCGCCGGCCCGACCGGACGGTCCTCGTCCTCCACGACGGGGACGGCCGGCTCCAGGGCGCGATGGCCGTGCACCGCCGGACGACCGCCGGCCGACTCACCGGCGGGGTGGCCTGGCTGCACTGCCGCGAGGCCGCGGACGCGGCCGAGGCCCTCGTCCGGACCGTCCTGGCGCGGAGCGGCGGCCTGACGGCCGTCACCGCCTTCACCGACCCTTCGCCCTGGCCGCCCCACCTGCCCGGACTGCCGCTCCACCGCCGACCGGTCACCACCCGGGCGTTCCTCGCCCACGGGTTCCGCCCGATGGACCACCGCCTCCTGCTGCACCGCCCCGCCACGTCCACCATCGACCGCGCCGCCCTCGGCCCGCGCACGGCCGACGCCCCGCCCCTGTGGGTTTCCCCGGAGGGCACCCTCCACCACGACCGCGGCACCGTCGGCCCGCCCGCACCGGCCGTCCTCTGGCGCCGCAACCTGCCCCGCGCGCTGGAGGAACTCGACCGCGCCGGCGGCCGGGACGTCCTGGCCATCGTCGATCTGCTCGCCCCCGGCGCCTGCGAACTCGCCACCGTCCTCGCCGGGTTCGGCTTCGACGAGCTCGACCTGCTGCGCTCGATGGTCCTGACCTGAGCCTGGCCCGGGGTCTGCCGCCTCCCGGACCGCCGGGTCGCCGGGCACGGCGAGCGTTACATTGAGGCGGAGAGGGGCGCCGGTCCGGAACGGGGTGGCTGATGCACTCGATCACCGCCTGGCTGAGCGGACTGTCCGGTCCGGTCGGGTACACGGTGGTCGCGGGCCTCGTGCTCGTCGAGGACGCCCTCTTCTTCAGCTTCGTCGTCCCCGGCGAGACCGCGGCCGTCCTCGGCGGGTTCCTGGCCCACCAGGGCCGGCTCTCGCTCGGCTGGCTCGTCCTGTTCGTGGTCTGCGCGGCCGTCCTCGGCGACACCGCCGGCTACGAGATCGGCCGCCACATCGGCCCGAGGATCCTCGACACCCGCCCGATGCGGCGCCATGCGACCCGGGTCGACCGGGCCCAGGACCTGATCCGCCGCCGCGGGCCGGCCGCCGTCTTCTTCGGCCGCTTCGTCGCCTTCTTCCGCGCCATGGTGCCCACCCTGGCCGGCATGTCCCGCATGCCCTACCGCCGCTTCCTCCTGTTCAACGCCCTCGGCGGCGTCCTCTGGGGCGTCGGGTTCACCCTGCTCGGCTACTTCGCCGGAGCCGCCTACACCCGGGTCGAGAGCACCGTCGGCCGGGTGCTCGCCCTCGCGATCGCCGCGGGCGTCGTCATCGCCCTCGCCGTCTGGTACCTGCGCCGGCGCGGCGACCGCGCCCCGGACCGCGGCGACCGGAGCGACCGCGGCGACCGGGACGAGTAGTCCTGCCCCCACCGCCGACTCGTGCCCTCGTCGACCGAGGAATCGACAGCCGGCGAGAGGTCCTCGCCACCGGTTCGCCGGGGCCCGTCGGAGGAACAGGGTGCGGGTCAGCCGCAGTTCGCGCTCTGGATCGTGGTGGACACCGGCTCGTCGAAGGCGGTGACGGTGTCCACGGTGATGCACGGATTGTCGTTGAACCCGCTGAGGATGGCCACGTCCGTGTCGGCGGAGGCGCTGCCAGTGGTGGCGAACAGTCCGGCCGCAGCAAGGACGGCCGCAGCGAGCGCGGTGCGGATACGCATCGAAGTCTCCTGATCTCCCGGGCACGGGCCACCTGGTGCGGCCCGGCACGACAAGGGCGGTGCCCAGCCGCAGCCGGCATGATTCCGGTGCTCACTCCAAGAGACGACCGCTGACACCCGGGCGCCGCAGCAGTGGCCCCGCCCGGCTCAGCGACGGCCTCCGTACGGTGACGGCACCGCGGCGGACCGGCGTGGGCACGGCGCCCTGAACCGAAGCCGGGGCCGTGGCCGCACCGTGTGGCATCGCCCCCAGCGTCCGGCAGCGCGGCCTCCGGCCCGGGGTTACGGTCGGAGGGCCGACGACCGAGGGCTGACGGAACCGGCGCCGGGCCCGGTCGGGCCGGACCACCCGACCCGTACTCGCGGCCCGGATTCCGGATCGGAATCCGGTTCGGACCCGGACATCCGGGCAGCCGCCCGGTGTCCCATCCGTCGAAGCCCAGGACCCGGAAAGGGGAACGAGCCCATGACCACACCCGACGACCACGGAACGCAGCCGGACGAGGCGGCGCAGGAACGGTCCGCCGAGGAACGCGCGATCACGGCCCCGACCCCGGCGGACGTCCGGGCGAAGGCCGAGGGCCGGGTCGGAGCCCGGGAGCGCTCGGCCGAGGAGCGATCCATCAGTGCGCCCACCCCGGCCGACGTGCGGCGGAAGGCGAAGCCGGGCGAGGACGAGGAGCCGGAGCCGCCCGCGGCGGACACCGTGGCGCCGTGAGGCTCCGCACGATCACGCGGTGATCACCCGGCGACCCGCGAGCCCCACCCGCCCCACCCGCCAGCCCCGCCCCGCCCCCGCGACCGTGCGCCGGGGCGGGGCTTCGCTGTGCGGGCCCGGGGCGGTGGGCGACCACCCGCTCCCCCGATCGGGAAACCACCCGGGTGGGGGATCACGCCGGGCGACGCGGTTGCGTTGAGAGACGAGGAATGCACCCCGGGCGCGCGGGTAACCGAGCGCTGCCACCACCGGCCGCCGCGGTCGGGGAAAACCGGGTGCCACCGCCAGAATGGGAGTTCGTCGCATGACTGTCGCCACCTCCTGGTCCACCGCCGTCACCCTGCCCGAGGGCCCGTTTCCCGACGTGGCCGTGGAGGCGCAGCTGCGGTTCGACACGGCGTCGCCGTACGCGGTGTGCCTGGCGTTCCCGCCGCTCGGCGACGACGACGCGGCGCGGTGGACTTTCGCGCGCGAGTTGCTGGACCGGGGCCGGCACGGCCCGGCCGGCCACGGGGACGTGACCGTCGCGCCCGGGCCGGAGGACCGCGTGCTGATCACCCTGCGTTCGCCGGCCGCGCGGGCCGTCATCAGTGTTCCGGCGGCCGTCGTGACGGCGTTCCTCCTGGACTCCTTCCGCCTGGTGCCGGCCGGCGCCGAGGCCGAGCACCTGGACCTCGACGCCGCCCTCGCCCGCCTGCTCTCCTGACTCCGCCCCGCCGGCGGGCCGGGGCCGCCACCGGGCCGGGCCAAGGGCATGCCTCCCGGCGCGCGGGGTAGGAGGGCGTCACGCGACGGCCCCGGCCCGCCGGTCACCTCCCCCTCGGGTCCGGGCCCGCCGCCGGAACGCGAGGAGAGGAGAAGACCGTGACCACCCCACCGTTCCCGGCCACACCCGACGGCCCCGCCCTGTACGCCGTCGCCGTGCCCGCCCTGGCCCTCGCCGTGCTGCTCATCGGCGCGTTCGCCTGGGGCAGCCACCACCTGAACCGCCGACGGCCGAAGCCGGCCCGCGACGCCCCCGCAGCCCCCGCCGCCCCCGCCGCCCGTGCGGACTCCCGGCACGCTCGGCACGCTCCCGGGCCGGACGACACGCACGCCGGCCACCGGAAGCCCGCAGGCCGCGAGGCCGGTCGGCCCTCGCATCGGCGGGCCCACCGCGCGGCCCCGCCCCGACGGTCTTCGTGAGGGTCAGGGACCGTTACCGGCCGCCCGCCGTCACCAGCGGGTGTGGACCTGCGCCCGGATCCGCCGGTCGTACAGCTCGCGCACGGCGGCCAGGGTGGCCGACGGCAGCGGCGACAGTCCGGCGGCGGCCGCGTTGGCCCGGGCCTGCGCCACGTTGCGGGCGCCGGGGATCACCGTCGTCACGCCCGGCTGCTGGGTGACCCACCGCAGCGCCGTCTGCGCCGCGCTCGCGCCCTCGGGTGCGAGCGCGGCGAACTCCACCGCCGCCTCGACGCCCGTCGCGAAGTCCACCCCGGAGAAGGTCTCCCCCTGGTCGAAGGACTCGCCGTGGCGGTTGTAGGTGCGGTGGTCGTCCGGACCGAAGACGGTGTGTTCGTCGTACCGGCCCGACAGCAGGCCCGAGGCCAGCGGCACCCGGGCGAGGATTCCCACGCCGGCCGCCTCGGCGGCGGGCAGCACCTGCTCCAGCGGCTTGAGCCGGAACGCGTTCAGGATGATCTGGACGCTCGCGACGTTCGGGCGGGCGATGGCCGTCAGCGCCTCGGCGCAGGTCTCCACGCTCACCCCGTAGGCGGCGATCCGGCCCTCCTCCACCAGGGTGTCCAGGGCGTCGAAGACCTCGTCCGAGGAGTAGACCGGCGTCGGCGGGCAGTGCAGCTGCACCAGGTCGAGCCGCTCCACCCCCAGGTTGTCCCGTGAACGGTCGGCCCAGGCACGGAAGTTGGCGAGGTTGTAGTGCTCGGGCCGCTGCTCGACCCGGCGGCCGAACTTGGTGGCGACGAACACCTCGGCGTCCGGGCGCTCCTTCAGGAAACGGCCGATCAGCCGCTCGCTGCGGCCGTCGCCGTAGACGTCGGCGGTGTCGAAGAGGGTGACGCCGGCCTCCACCGAGGCGTCCAGCACGGCCAGGGCGTCCTCCTCCCGGACGTCCCCCCAGTCCGCGCCGAGCTGCCAGGTACCGAGTCCGACGATCGAGACGGGGCGGCCGGTGCGGCCGAGTACGCGCTGTTCCATGGAGCGAGCCTCTCACGCGGGGCCGTTGGGACCAATCCGCGCCGCGGGCGGCTCCGAACATCCGGGGAGAGGCAGCTGAAGCGGTAGAAGCAATCAGAACACCCGACGGCACCACCTGTGAGGCCCCGCCCGTGACCGTATCGATCGCCCTGTTCACCCAGGACCTGCGGCTGCACGACAACCCCGTGCTGCACGCCGCCCGGTCCGCGGCCGACCGGGTCGTCCCGCTGTTCGTCCTGGACCCGGCCGTCGAGGACGCCGGATTCGCCGCGCCCAACCGGCAGGCGTTCCTGGCCGACTGCCTAGCCGACCTGGACGCCTCGCTGCGCCGGATCGGCTCCCGGCTGATCGTGCGCCGCGGCGAACCCGCCGAGCAGACGGCCCGGGTCGCCGCCGAGGTCGAGGCCGAAGACGGGGCCGAGGGTGCTGCCGGTGGCGGTCCCGCTCCCGTCACCGTGCACATCGCCGCGGGCGTCAGCGCCTTCGCGCACCGGCGGGAGGCCCGGCTGCGCGAGGTGTTCGGCGGGCTTCTGCACGTCCACGACGCCTCGGTGACGGTCGTCCCCGCGGGCCGGATCACCCCGGCCGGCCGGGACCACTACGCGGTCTTCACCCCGTACCACCGCGCCTGGCAGCAGGCGCCCCGCCGCACGGTGCTCGGCGCGCCCCGGGCGCTCGACACCCCGGACGGCATCGGCAGCGAGAACCTGCTGCTCACCGGGCCGCTCTCGCCCGCCCTGCCGCCCGGGGGCGAGAGCGCGGCCAGGGAGCGGTGGCGGCGCTGGGACGTCGACGCCTACGCCCGGGTGCACGACGACCTCGCCGCCGACGCCACCTCCCGGCTCTCCCCGTACCTGCACTTCGGCTGCCTGTCCCCGACCGAACTCGTCGAACGCGCCCTGCGGCACGACGGCGAGGGGGCGCAGGCCTTCGTCCGGCAGCTCGCCTGGCGCGACTTCCACCACCAGGTCCTCGCCGCCCGCCCCGACGCCGCGCACCGCGACTACCGCACCAGGGACGACCGCTGGCACCGGGACGAGCGCGAGGCCGAGGCCTGGCGGCAGGGCCGCACCGGCTACCCGATCGTCGACGCCGGAATGCGCCAGCTCGCCGAGGAGGGCTGGATGCACAACCGGGCCCGCCTGCTGACGGCGGGCTTCCTCGCCAAGTGCCTGTACCTGGACTGGCGGATCGGCGCCGCCCACTTCCTGTCGCTGCTGGTCGACGGCGACGTGGCCGACAACCAGCTCAACTGGCAGTGGGTCGCGGGCACCGGCACCGACACCCGCCCCAACCGGGTGCTCAACCCGCTGCGCCAGGCCGACCGGTACGACCCGGACGGGGCGTACGTGCGGCGCTGGGTGCCCGAACTCGCCCACCTGCCGGGGGCCGCCGTCCACCGCCCCTGGCTGCTCGACCCCGCCCCCGACTACCCGGCGCCGCTCATCGCCCCGGACGCCCTCACCGCCCGCTTCCGCGAGGCCCGGGGCCTGGACTGAGCACGGCCGGGCGCCACCCGGTGGAGGGTGGCGCCCGGCCGCGCGGCCTGCTCGGTGATCAGCCGCGATCAGCTGCGATCAGCCGTGGTCGGCCGGGTTCAACGGTGCTTGCCCCTACAACTGTCAGAGGGCGAGCTTCTGGCAGAGCAGCGCGGACGGCCGCGCCGCCCACAGCTGCCACCAGGGCGTGCTGTAGGCCATGCCCGCGACGACCTCGTCGTCCGCGCACTGGCCCTTGGCGAAGCCGTACGAGAAGTCACCGCCACCGGCCGCGGCCGGACGGTTGTCGCCCTTCTCGAACCAGAGCGTACGGGTCGAAGCACCCAGCGGGGCGGCGGACTTGGCGCAGAGCGCGCCCATCGTCCGGCCGTTGCGGCTGTACCCGGTCATGACCGAGCCGGCCGGGCACTGGGCCTTGGCGTAGCCCGACGCCCATTCGGTGGTCACGTAGGTGCCGCCGTGGTCGACGACGAACGCGCGGCCGGCGTCCCACAGGCCGGCCTTCGTGACGTCCGTGCAGAGGCCGTTGTCGCCGCCGTAGCTCAGCCCGATCAGCCGGCTGCCGTCCGGGCAGGCGGCCTTGAGGGCGTACGGGTCCCAGTCCGGCCGGGTCGCCAGGTAGGCGGAGTGGTTGTCGTCGAACAGGCTGGCGTTGAGCGAGGTCCAGTCCACCAGCCGTACCGGGGGCTGCCCGACACTGACCGAGGCGATCGGCCATTCGCGGTGGAAGGCCAGGAAGGGCAGGTCCGACTCCAGGATCGGGGTGCCGAGGATGACGAGCCGGGCCATCAGCGCCCCGTTGATGTCGAGTCCGCCGTAGAGGGCCGCCGAACCGTTGACGTCCGGCGTGGTGCTCGCGCCGTCGAGGACGACCGAGCCGTTGACCACGGCCCGCAGGTACGGCTCGATGGACGCCTTCACGCCGACCGTGTCGTACAGGGCGATCGAGCCCTCGGCGAGCAGGCCGGCCTTCGCCGAGGCGGTGCCCCTGAGGTCGAGGCGCAGCGGGGAGACGGTGGAGTTCCCGGGGTCGGTGGTGGTGGTCCAGCCCGGGCCCTTGACGTAGTCGGAGTGGACGCCCCACTGGCCGTCGTAGGCCTGCTCGGCGTCGAGGCTGACGGTGCCGTCGGCGCTGATGTCGGCCGAGAGGGTGAAGGCCAGGTTGATCACGACGGGCAGCGGGCCGACCATCACCACGGGGCTGGCGCTGTACTTGGCCAGGGGTATCCGGATCGGCCCGGTGCTCGCGGTGAGGTTCGCGCTGACGTGCCAGTCCGCGTGCGCGCCCAGGGTGAAGCCGACCCGGGCCTGCTGGGGGTCGATGACGCCGAGGCCGCCCTGGTAGGAGAAGTCGATGGCCGGACGGAGCGAGACCGAGCCGGACAGCTTCGCCGAACTGCCGTCGGGCAGAGGGACGGTGGCGTTCGCGGTCAGTCCCAGGCTGCCGGACACCGAGCCCTGACCGGAGGTCGCTCCGAAGTCGGTGACGACCTGGACGCCACCGATCTGGGGCTGGACGTCGAAGGTGCTCGGGCTGACGGCGCTGCGCAGGCTGGTGCTGGTGCCGCCGAGCAGTTCGGGGAGGGTGGCCGGGCGGGTGGAGACGGCCACCTTCCCGTCGGCGGTCGACTGCACATCGGTGACGGCGACCAGCGCACCGTGCGGGGCCGCCGGGGTGGGCGGGCTGTCGATCAGCTGCCCGGGCCGGACGGCCGCCGCGGCGGCGTCCGGGCTCGCGGCCAGGGCGGACGGTGCCTGCGGACCGGTGGCGGCCGGTGCGAGCACGGCGGTGCCGGTGGCCGGGTCGTAGGAGGAGAGCGCGAGGACGGGGGCGGTGGTGGCGGTCGCCGGCGCGCTGCCCTGCGCCGGGGCCGCCACCGTGGCCGCGGCGGTGCCGGACGCCGGGGGCGCCAGCGTCGCCGACGCGCTCGGGGCGGCGGACGGGTCGGACGAAGCCGCCGCCGTGGTCGCGGTGGTTGCGGTGGTTGCGGTGGTGTTCGCGGCGGCCGGTGAGGCCGCCGCTCCGGTCAGGACGGCGCCGCAGAGGAGGAGCACGGTGGTTGTCGCCGCGGCTGACAGCGTCAGCTTGCGCACGGTCACGTGGAGGGTCCCTTCGGGGTCAACGGTGCTGAGGCAGTGGTGACTTGTGGCGGGACGCACAGTCCGGAGCCGTCGCACCGACTCTCGAACCGCCGGGTAACATAGCACTGACCGACAGCGTTGTTGACTGGTTCGGGCGAATCCCGGGTCGCGATCACCGAGACTTCACCGCCCTGGAGCGGGGCCTTCCCCCCTGGTTCACACAGCACTCGGCGACCGGGGCCGAGACGGGCCGACGGAGCGGATCCGGAAGGGTTCCTGAAGGGTTCCGGCCGTGCCGACCGGCCGTCACCTCCGCCGAGCGGCCGCCTCGCTCACGGCCTCCCGCTCACGACCTCCCGCTCACGGCTTCGCCGGGCGCGGCCAGTCCAGGACGGCACGCACCGTCCCGCCGAGGAGCCACTCCTTGTCCTCGGCGCCGAGCCGGTCGGTCTCCCGCAGGGCGAAGAGCTCGTCGGCCCAGCAGTGGTCGCCGCTGATCATGGTGTGGTCGCTGGCCCACATGACGCGCTCGCGGCCGAAGGCGTCCAGCACGCGCAGCAGTTTGTCGAGCGCGGGCGTGAACGGGTAGTCGCCGGCGTGGAACAGCTCCGGGCCGTGCCCCCACTTGATCATGATGTTCGACTGGTCGGACAGCCGCAGGACGTCCTCGAACTCCTCGTCGTTCACCGGCATTCCGACGTGGTCGAGGACGATCGGGGTGTCGGGATGGGCTTTCGCGTAGGGGCGCAGCAGGTGCCCGTTGCGCGCCGTCATCGCGAAGACGGGCAGGCCGTGGTCGGCGGAGGCGTCGAACACCGGCCCGTAGTCGCCCCGGGCCAGTTCCCTGACGTCCTCGTCCTCGCGTGCCACGATC
Source organism: Kitasatospora sp. NPDC058048 (assembly GCF_042885555.1). Classification (NCBI taxonomy): domain Bacteria; kingdom Bacillati; phylum Actinomycetota; class Actinomycetes; order Kitasatosporales; family Streptomycetaceae; genus Kitasatospora; species Kitasatospora sp. NPDC058048. The sequence goes on from NZ_JBHVRT010000001.1 coordinate 240,574, forward strand.
CGCACCGCCCGGGCGTGCGGCGCATCGGCCACGGCCCTGATGCCGGAGGCGAGTTCGGGGTCCCGGTGGTGGATGCGCAGCAGGTGGCAGAAGCGCTCGGGGTACCGGATCGACGCCATCTCGGCCCCGGGCGCGACGGCGCGGAACGCGCGGGCCCCCGGCAGCGCGATGCCCGGCTCGCCGTGGCCGGTGCGAGCCTCGAAGCCCCAGAACTCGTCGATCACCGCCCCCTGGATGCCCAGGGCGTTCATGGCGGCGAGGGTCTCCTCGGCGCTCATGGTGAGGTGGAGGTGGATCTGAGCGTCGACGATGTCCATCGGCATGGGTACGTGCCTTTCGCGAACCCGGCCCGGGCCCGGGGGCGAGGTGCGGCGCCACGGTGCCGGTGTCCGCGCCGGACGTCCTCGCAGCCTCACCGTAGGGAACAACGACGCCGGGACGGCAACGACACTTCGGGACAAGGATCAAAGGATCATGAGTCCTGATCATGTCCCGGTGCGGACCGGGTGCGGACCGGGTGCGGACCCGATGCGGACCCGGCGGGGCCCGGCGGCGGCGATGCAGGCCCAGGTCGACACCGGGATCAACAGCCGCGCCGCCGCTACCCCGCGGCGCCGCCCGCCCTCCCCCGCCACCGGGCGAGGCTGCCACGGGTGGCCAGGGTGTGGGGGTGCTCCGCGCCCAGCACCCGCGCCTGGTCGGCGAGCACGGCCTCCAGGGCTGCGGCGGCACCCGCGGGATCCCCCGCCTCGCCCCGGCAGTACGCGAGGTTGTGGCGGACCGTCATGGTCTGCGGATGCTCCGGACCGAGCACCCGCGACTCGGTGGCGAGCACTTCTCCGAGCACGGCGGCCGCCCCGGCCGGGTCCCCGGCCCCACGCCGCCAGACGGCGACGGAGGCCAGGGCGCTCCTGGTGTCGGGGTGGTCCGGCCCCAGTGCCCGGATACGGCCCGCGTGGAGCTCCCGGTACGCCTCGGCGGCCCCGGCCGCGTCCCCCGCCTCCCCGCGCGCTTCGGCGAGGTCCTCGCAGGCCTTGAGGGTGCCGGGGTGGTCGGGCCCGTCGAGCTGCCGCAGCTTGGCGTGGAGGTCCTCGTGGACCGCGGCGGAGCCCGCCGGGTCACCGGCGATCCCGAGGCACGAGGCCAGGTGGCCCTGGGTGGTCAGGGTGTCGCGATGGGTCGGGCCGAGCACGCGGGACTTCGCATCGAGGAGCTCCCCGAAGGCGGCGGCCGCACCCCGGAGGTCATCCGCCTCCACCCGCCAGTAGGCGAGGTTGGTACGGGAGTGGAGGGTGTCCGGGTGGTCGGGGCCCAGCACCCGCAGCCGGTCGGCCAGCACGCCCTCCAGGGCGGCGGCCGCCCCGGCGGCGTCCCCGGACTTCCCGCGCCAGTGGGCGAGGTCGCTGCGGGCGGTCAGGGTGTCGGGGTGGTCGGGGCCGCTGGTGTCCCGCAGCCTGACGCGGAGCTCCTCGAAGCGCGCGGTCGCCCCCTCGGGGTCCCCGACCGCGCCCAGGGACGCACCGAGGTGGCGGAGGGCGGCGAGGGTGCCGGGGTGGTCGGCGCCGCTGATCCGGGCCCGGTCCGCGAGGAGTTCCTCGAAGGCGGCGGCCGCGCCCTCGGCGTCGCCCGCCTGCCCGCGCCAGGAGGCGAGGTTGTGCCGGGCGGCGAGGGTGTGCGGGTGGTCGGGACCGTGCGCCCGGAGCTGGACGTCGACCATCCGCTCGAAGGCGGCGACCGCCCCGGCGGCGTCGCCGGTGGCACCGATCGACCAGGCGAGCCGGTTGCGGACGGCGAGGGTGTCGGGGTGGTCGGGGCCGCTGACCCGGACCAGGTCCGCGAGGATCTCCTCGAACTCGGCGGCCGCACCCGCGGCGTCCCCCGCGTCGTGCCGCGTCGCGGCGAGGTTGTTGCGCGCGACGAGGGTTTGGGGGTGGTCCGCTCCCAGGACCCGCAGCATGTCGCGGAGGAGCGCCTCGAAGGCGGCGATCGCCTCGGCCCGCTCCCCCGCCTTCCCGCGCCACGTGGCCAGGTTGTTCCGGGTGATCAGCGTGTCGGGATGGTCCGCGCCGAGGACCCTCACCTGGTCCGGGAGCAGCTCCTCGAACCCGCTGACCGCCGCTGCGGGGTCACCGGCGTCGCCCCGCCGACGGGCGAGCTCGCCGCGGACGTCGAGCGTGTGGGGATCGTCCGGCCCGAGCACCCGCAGCATGTCGGGAAGGAGGGCCTCCAGCTCGGCGGTCGCCCCGGAGGTGTCCCCCGCGTCCCCGCGCCAGGCGGCCAGGCCGTTCCGGGCGACCAGGGTGTGGGGGTGGTCCGGGCCGAGGATCCGGACCCGGTCCGCGAGCAGCTCGTCGAACTCGGCCGCCGCCAGCGCGGCGTCGCCGAGCGAGCCGCGACACCGGGCGAGGTTGCCACGCGTGGTCAGGGTGTTGGGGTGGTCGGGGCCCAACAGCCGCACCAGGTCGGGGAGCAGGTCCTCGTACGCGGCCAGCGCTCCGGCCTCGTCACCCGACTGGCCGCGCCAGAGGGCCAGGTTGTGGCGGACCGTGAGGACGGTGGGGTGGTCCGGGCCTAGGAGGCGCAGCAGGTCCTGGAGGAGTTCCTGGTACGCGGCGGCCGCGCCCGTGGGGTCGCCGGCCTCGCCGCGGCTGTAGGCGAGGTTGTTGCGCACGGTCATGACCTGCTCGTGGTCGGGACCGAACACGCGGGTCAGATCGCGGAGGAGCTCCTCGTAGGCGGCGACCGCGACCGAGGGGTCGCCGGTCCGGCTCCGCCACAGGGCGAGGTTGTTGCGGGTGGTCAGGGTGTGGCGGTGGTCGGGGCCGTGGACCCGCAGCATGTCCACGAGCAGGTCGGCGTGGCCGGCAACCGCTCCTGCGGTGTTGCCGCAACCACCCTCGCAGGTGGCGAGGTTGCTGCGGGCGGTCAGCGTGTCGCGGTGGTCCGCGCCCAGGTGGCGCGCGGAGTCCTCGGCCACCTGCCGGTAGTGGTCCCGGGCGGCCGCCGCCCGGCCGCTCTGCTCCAGGCTGCGGCCGTGCTGGTGGATCAGCGTGTGGGCGGAGTCGGGTCGGTACAGGGCCTCGCCGGCGTGGCCGATCAGCACGGCGGCGTTGGTGCGCAGCGTGTTCACGAGGACGGTGTCGTGGTCGGTGCCGGGCCAGGAGGCGAGCAGCGCGTCGGCCGCGGTCCGGGCGAGTTCGTCGCGCCGGCCGGGGGTGAGCGACTCGCGGGTGGCGCGCTGGACGAGCCGGTGGACGCGGACCGCGTGGTGGGGCGTCCGGGGCGTGAAGTCGATCAGGCTCAGGCGGTGCAGGGTGCGCAGGGCGTCGACGGCCTGCTCGGCGGTCACCTCGGCGGGTTCTGCGGTCGCATCGGCGGGTCCGGCGCCGTCGTCGGAGGGTCCGGCGCCGTCGTACGCGGGTTCTGCGCCGTCGTGCGCGGGTTCGGGTCCGGCGCCGTCGCCCGCACGGAGCCCCAGGTGGGCCAGGGCGGGCGGGCCGGTGAACACACCGCTCGGAATCCCGCTGGGGGCGAGCACGGCGGCGAGTTGGAGCATGGGCCGCGCCAGCCCCCGAGGGTGCAGCTGGTCGGCGCGTTCGACGGACAGCGACCAGGCGGCGGCGACCGAGATCCGGTAGTCGTCCGCCCGCGCGGATTCGGGGAAGAGGTCGGCCAGGGTGCGGGCACGGTCGGCAAGCCGGCTGCGGTACTCGGCGATGCCGATGTCGGCGGCCTCGACCAGGTAGGCGGAGGCCTGGGACAGGGCCAGCGGGAGGTGACCGAGGTCGGAGGCCAGGCCCCGCAGGTCCTCGGCCGCATCGCCGCGGTCGGCGGGCGCCAGGGTGGCGTGGAGATAGTCGGCGGCCTGTTCGACGGTGAACATGCCGACGGGCACGAGACGCCCGCGTCGGACGAGCTCGGCGTCGCGGCGCCGGGTCGTCACCAGCGTCTGGGATTCGGGGCCGGCCGGCGGCCACAGACCCACGAGGTCCTCGGGGTCGGCGAGATCGTCCAGCACGACCAGCCACCGGCACGACCGGTCCGGCCTGGGGTGCAGCCAGGCCAGGAACTCCTGCGCCGCCCGCTCGCTGTTGCCCGGGTCGGCGCCGAGCAGGTCGGCCGCCGCCCAGGCGTAGGCGTCGACGACCCCCTGACGGGTCGAGGCGTTCACCCAGACCTGCAGGTCCACCCGGCCGTCCCGCCACTGGCGGTTCGCGTGGTCGGCCGCGACCTGGGTCTTGCCCGCCCCTCCGGTCCCCACCAGGACGACGGTCCCCGGATTGGCGAGGGCCTCACGGAGTCCGGCGTCGTCCCTCCCGCGGTCCTGGAAGCAGCCGGCCGTGGAGGGCGGCACATCGATCCGGTGCGGCAGCGGCACGGGCTCGCGCCGCTCCTGCGTGATGTACGCGACTCCGGTGACGGCAACGGAGTTGGCGCCGTTCGCGAACGCGTTGCCGGTGCGCGAGAGCAGCGACGCGCGGACCTCGTCCCCGCCGGACCCGTGGAAACCCGTCACGGCGAACCCACCGGCCTCGGCCCGCGCATCGCCGGATTCCGTGACCTGTGTCGCCGTCCCCGGGCGCGGATCGCCGGGCTCCGGCAGCGCCGGTTCCCCCGGCGCGGCCGAGCGACCGCGCCACCACTCCCTGACCTTCTTCACGGCAGGCCCCCGTCCGGTGGTCGCGCGGTTCAGCTGTTGTCGACGCCGGTGACGGCCTTGCTCCCCTGGCCCGTGGCCTTGGCGTTCCCGGTCCGATCCGCCCGGAAGCTCCCGCCGCCCGCACCCCCGGGGTCGCGCACGCCGGTGCTGGCCACTCCGCCCTCACTCGCCTCGGCCGCGCCGGTGCGGACGGCCGTGCGGACCCGGCCGGAAGCCGACGCCGCTGCCGCGGACCGCTGCTGGAGAACGGCCCAGACCAGGGCGGCGATGCCCGAAGCGCCCTGGACCGACGCACCGACCAGCTGCCCGGCGTCGGGGCCGTCCATCAACCAGAACGCCGGCGTCGAGACGATTCCCGCCACCGCCACCACGATCACCGCGACAGTCCATCCACGTGACATCCCCAGCCCCCTTCCACGCCGGGCCCGTCCCGGGCCCGCGAGCCACCACTCCGATGCGCCCGTGTTTCCCCAGTGGCAGCACCTTCACTCGCCCGTGCGGCGCCCGTGGACGAATCGTGAATCATCCGGGACCGCTTCGTGGCAGAAGGCGACCGCGGGGCTCCCCCACCCACCGCGCGCCGCGGCAGGCCGCTTCGCAACGCCGAGTCGGCCCGCGAGGTCGGATATCGGTGGTGGGGCGGTGTCGGTGGCGACGCCTAGGGTGCCTCGTACCCGAGACCAGGAGAAGGACATGCGCTTTGTCGACGACGTGGCCGTACCGGTGTCAGGCGAGTGGGAGGCATGGCTCGCCTACGCGGACGCGCTCACCGCGGCAGGTGATCCACGAGGCGAGGCGATCCGGCTGGAGCACCTCCAGGAGAACGGCGGCGGGGATGCGGCCGAGCTTGCCGAGGTGTACGGGCAGGTGGAGCGTGCGCTCGGCCTCGATCCTCTGCGCGGTGACGGCTCCTGGCAGTTCACCTGGTCCCGCGGCTTCATCGACAAGGCCGTCTTCCGGCTGGTGGCGGAGACCGCGCCGCAGCGCCGGGCGCTGGTGGAACGGCTCCTGGCGGACCTGCCCCTCCCGGAACTGCCCCTCTCCGGGGCCTTCGATCCGACCGATCCCGAGCAGTGGGAAGCGGCGCTGATCGACGTCCTGCTGTCCCACCCGGCGAGCCGCCTGCTGGCCGGCCTGGAACTGCACCTCACCGACTACCACCACTCCGCCGAACGCGCCGCGGCCGCCCTGGCCCGTCGGCAGTGGCCCCGCCTGGAGTCCCTGTACTTCGGCCACGACTTCGACACGCTCTACGAGCACCACGAGACATCGACGGGCAACCGGATCGAGCCCGAGACGTACCTGCACGACGCGGTGGTGCCCAAGGAGGTGGAGCGAGCTCTGTGGAGGTCCCTGCCCGCACTGCGCACCCTGGAACTCGAAGGCGCCTTCCTGTTCGACGATGTGGAGCACGAAACCCTGACCCATCTGCGGACCCGGGGGGCCGTCTTCTCGGACGGTTCCCTGTTCGCGTTCTCGGCACCCGGTCTCACCTCGCTGGAGGTGGAGATCGGCCATGACATCCACGGCGTCGTGGGGACGAACGCCCAGCTGGAGGAACTCCAGGCCGCCAGTTATCCGCTGCTCAGGAGCCTCGACCTGAGCGAGGCGCACTTCGACCCCGACGGGGCCGGCGACTTCGCCGTCCTCGCGGAGAGCTCGCTGCTCCCCCAGCTCGCGTACCTGGGCATCAGGGACCTGGTGATCGAGGACACGGACGACGACCGGGACCCGCTGACCGTTCTGACGGAACTGGCCCCCCGATTCGCCCATCTCGACCTGCACGTGGACGGCGACATCGACATCGAGGGAGCCGACGACCAGGACGTCGACCGCGTCCTCGCCGCGCTCGGCTTGGGCGAGCACGCGGACACCGATGACGCGGACGTCGATTGAGCGACGCGCGAGACCCCACGCCGGGCACTCCACCCGCTCCCGGCTCGTCGTGGCACGGACGGTCAGGTACTCGGCGTGGACGGCGATGCCATCGGCGGGTTCGCCTGCCTGCCGGATCCCGTCCGGCGTGTGCAGGTCGGGTGCCGAGTGCCTGTATCGACCATTGCTCCCGCCGATCTGCTAACCTGCCGGAGGCCGTGCGAGAGAACAAGGAGGTGGTACCCGTGAACGTATCGACATGGGTGCTCTCCTCCGGGGTCACGGTCGGGCGATAGGTCGTCGTCCGGGAGCGCCGTTCCAGCGCATTCCCGAAAGGCACGACCATGAACTTCACTTCCGAACAGCGCCTCGACGACGACATCCTCGAGCGCGAGTTCACCCTCGGCGAGATCCCCGGCATCCTGTGGACGCCCGCATCCGCTTCCGCGTCCGAGCCGGTCCCGCTGGTCCTGCTCGGCCACCCGCCGCTCGGCCTGCACAAGATGTACCCCCGGCTGGTCGCCCGGGCCCGACGCTGCGCGGCGGACGGCTTCGCCGCCGCCACCATCGAGCTGCCCGGGAGCGGTGACCGGCCCCGCTGGGACGCGGCCGAACAGGCCCGAGCCGACCTGCGGCAGGCCATGGCCGCCGGTGAGCCGGTCAGTGACGAGATCATCGACGCCCTCATCCTCCCGCTCGTCGACCGGGCCGTCCCGGAATGGCGGGCCGCCCTGGACGCCCTTCTCGCGCTGCCCGGGATCGGCGGCCCGGTCGGGTACTCGGGGGGAATCATCTCCATCGGCATCCGGCTGGCGGTGGTCGAACCGCGCATCGTGGCCGCCGGCCTCTTCGCCGGGAGCTTCGTGCCCCGCGCCATGTTCGAGGAGGCCCGCCGGGTCACCGTTCCGCTGCACGTCCTGCTGCAGTGGGACGACGAGGGGAACGACCGGCAGGCGTCCCTGGACCTCTTCGACGCCTTCGGCTCCCAGGAGAAGACGCTGCACGCCAACATGGGCGGGCACACGGGCGTCCCGCAGTTCGCCGGGGAGGACGCGGCCGGATTCTTCGCCCTGCACCTGCGCTAGCCACGGGCCGGACCGGTGGACGGTAGGCAGTGCCGACCGACACACCACTCGTCAGGACGGCCTGGGCCCCGGCCCGTGCCTTCCGTGACGGCGCCGGCCGGCAGGTGCACAACCGCCTCGACCGGGCCGGTACCAGCCATCGGCGGTACCGGCCCGACCGGGTCGGCGCCCGGCCGGGTCGGCGCCCGGTCACCAGCCGCACCGAACCGACTCCGGCCCGGGCTGTACCGGCGTCAGGCCTTGCGGATCCGGTCGCCGATCTCCGGCCTCGCCTCGAACCCGGCCGCGCTGTAGGTGGCGACGGCACCGGCGTTGGAGCTCGGGGTGCACACCCGAACGCTCGACGAGCCCATCTCCCGCAGCGCGGCCGCCCCGGCGACGGTGATCGCCCGACCGTACCCGCGACCGCGGTGGTCCTCGTGGACGCCCATCGGCTCGACCAGTCCCGGCTTCCCCGGGCCGGCGGACCAGACCGTCACCACCGCCGCCGGGTGGCCGTGGTCGTCGTAGGCGCCCAGGCAGCGGGCGTCGGCAAAGAACGGCCCCGCCGACATCGCGTGCCAGTACGCGCGCGTGGGCCGCGAGGTGTTGAACGCCGACCGCAGAACGTCGGCGAAGTCCTGCGCCTGCTCCGGGCCGATCGCCCTGATCCGCGCGCCGGGCTCCTCCACCGCTTCCGCGAGGTCGCGGAAGAGCGGCGTCCACGGCTCGTCGACGCCCCAGCCGTCCTCGGTCAGCAGGTCGTGAAGCAGCAGGCCCGGCGGCGCCTCGACGGACACCGTTCCTTCCGGCAGCACGCCGCGGTCAGGCAGCGAATTGTCCTCGACGAGCCGCCGCGCCAAGTCCTCGTCCTGGAACGCGTCGGGAGCGACCGTCATCCGCAACACCGTCGGCGAGTCCAGCATCCCGACCGCGAGGATCCGTCCGCCCCGGCTCCAGGTCCGAACCGCCGCGGCCGTCTCAGCCGTTCCGAGCCGATGGTTCCAGCCGATGTCCCCCGCGTGCAGCTGCATCGGCGCTCCGTCGTCCTGCCACCCCCGCAGCGCGCCCATGGCCTCGCGCACCCCGCCTGCGGTCGGCGTTCCCAGCACTATCGTCATAGCCGGGATCCGACACCCCATCCCGGAGATCTGCAACCCATTAACCGGAAATCCTGCCGATCACGGTGGCTCTCCGGTCCGGTTGCCGAGCGGTCACGGAACGTCGCACACTGATAAGAGGCACCTCCGCAGGGCAGGTGAATCGCAGAAATTCAAGAAGTGGGCGCCATGCAGCTGCCAGCGGAAATCGACAAGGTAGTCGCGCCGCCGGAAGGTGGTGACTTCAGCGGACGACGAAGCCGTCACGGACATCGTCATCGCCACGATCGCGGGTGGCGTCTCGGCTTCGTTCTACCTGACCCGCGCCCAGGCCGCTGTCATCACGGAGCGGTTCTGGACTCCGGAGCGGATTCGCCGCACGGGGGCTCCGCCCGATATCCCCTGAGGAAACCAAAAGGATTCGAGTGGAGCTGGGCATCGGGGTCGCGAACTTCAAATGTGCCCCGATCACGTGCACCTGCGGCCACGCCCACGACGCATTCGACTTCATTCAGCAAGGGATTCGCGAGCACGGCCTCGATGTCGTCAATTCTGTGTTCTCCCTGAAGGATTCGACGTTCCTACAGGTCAATCCGTCGTTCACCCCGATCTGCCCCGTGGACGACCAAGAGCTGAGCCGCACCCACCGCGCCGACGACGGCTTCGCATACGACTGCGACGAGTACGGCGGGTGCTGCTACCAGAAGTGATGCGAGGGCGTTCCGCGAGTATCGGTGGTTGTTCCTCCGTCACTCGGCCAGGGTCGCGCGGAGGAACGCGAGGAGCTCGTCACCGTCACCGTCACCGTCGCCACGACATGGGTGGCCTGTTAAGTACGGTCGTGTGCGGGACACTGCGCGGTCTGGTCACGGGGTGTCGCGACCGGTTGCTTCGGCCTTTGCCTGCAGCTCGTCGGGCCGCTGAGGCAGTTCACCATCGCCAACTCCAACCACCCCAACCACACCGTGCAGACCCGGGCCCTGCACGCCTACCTGCGCTGGCGCAACGCCAACGCCGGCCACCGCGACGTCCTCGCCGCCGAACGCAAAGAACGCGCCCGCATCCGAAGCGAGAACGGCATCCGCTGGGGCGGACGGCCTCTCAAGAGCGCAGCTTGATCCAACCTGGCGGACCTGTCCGGCCGCATCACTAGGGTTTCGGCCATGAGTGACGACGTTCATATGACCGCTTCGGCTTCGGATCCGTCGGGGGCGGAAGGGTGGTGGACGGACCTGCCATGGCTGGTGAACGCTGATCCGGAGCGGGTTCTGGGGTTGCTGGCTTCCGATGCGGATTCCGATGCGCGACTGATGGCTGCGGTCTACCGGGCGTCGGTGGACGTACACCGGGACGTGCCACCGTGGGTGCGGCGGCAGCTGCTGGCCCTGGACGCGGCTCGGTACGGGGACCGGGAGTTGTCGGCACGGATTGCCGCCGTGTCAGTGGAGGATGTCGACACCGAGCCATGGCAGGTGCTGTGGTCCACCGGCGCGCAGAGTGACCCGCACTTCCAGATGAACCCGTCCGGTCACACCGGCGGTGTTGACGCGGTGGTGACAACCTTCTCGGACGGCCGCCACGTCGTGGTCACCGGCAGCAAGGACCAGACGGTCCGGGTGCGGGACCTTGAGACCGGCCAACCGGTCGGCGGGCCCATGAGCGACTCCAACGGCAGAGTGTGGGCGGTGGCGACGGAGGTCGTGGACGGTCGGCCGTGCGTCGTCACGGCCAGCGACTGGGCGGTACTCGCGTGGGACCTGGCCACCCGCCAGCAGACGGGCGAGCTGCCGGGGATCAACGGTGAGGTGTGGTGTCTGGGCACGGCTGTCGTCCAGGGGCGACCGTGTGCGCTCGCCAGCGACGACGACGTGTCCGTGCGGGTCTGGGATCTGGCCAGTGGGGAACAGGTCGGCGAACTCACCGGACACGACGACTTCCTGATGGCCATCGACACGCTGGTGATCGATGACAGGCCCCATGCGGTGGGCTGTACGAGCGGTGGCAAGGTCTGGCAGTGGGACCTGACCACCGGACAACCGGTCGGGGAGCCCCTGCCGGGCCACGACGGCGAGGCGTGGGCGGTCGCGACAGCGGTCGTCGGCGGCAGAGCCCACGCGATCACGGCAGGTTACGACGCCACCGTGCGCGTGTGGGACCTGGTCATGGGACGGGAAGTCGGCAGGCTGGTCGGCCACGAAGGCACCGTGTCCGCGGTGGTGACCGCGGTGATCGGTGGAGAACTCCGGGTCGTCACCGGTGGTTCGGATGGAACGGTGTGCCTGTGGGAGCTGGCCGCCGGGCGGCAGATCGGCCGGGAGCTGGTGTTTCCCGCGCCAGTCCATGCGCTGACCGTGACCCCGGAAGGCTCGCTCGTGGTGGGCTTCGGCGGCGACGTCGCGGTCCTGTCCCTGCATGCCGACCCTGACTCTACTGGGCCGTGAGCCGTTGGTGCTGTGACCGGATGGTTGCTGGTTCCGCCCCGGCGATGAGGACAAAACGCAGCCAGCGGCTGCGCAACCCGGCGAAGGGTTCTTGAACGTGTCGAAGCCGATCCGGAGCGTGCCGGTGGCGGCACTGGCGTTGGTGACGGTGGTCAGGCACAGCGCCACCGCGGTGGCGGCCAGGCCGGCGGCTTGGAGCAGTCGTTTCACGAGATCTCCTCAACAGAAGGGGTCTTGAGAAAAGTTCGTTCCGGTGCGACCGAGCGTGTGCAGCCACCCATCCGTGTGAACCCGTCCGCCCCGGGTCGGCAAGGCGGCCCAGCATGCCGGCGACCAGGGCGGTCTGGGTGGGCACGGCATCGGGGTAGATGAACTCGCCCTGGGCGTGGGCGCCGTGGCCGACCCCGCCCATGCCGCACAGCTCCCCGTCCAGCTCGCCGCCGCCGACCTGCTGGAGCAGGACTCGTTCGGACCGGCGGAGATCTACTCCGCCGTCGACCCCACCGCGGGCCGAGGAGCACCGAAGTCGTCACTCGCGCGCTCCGGTCTCACTCCAGTGCCGCATCCACCAACTCGGGTGGGATGACCTGGGTCGATTCACCAATATGACCGGACGGGAACACGGTCCTCGAGTCCGGACGACAGCCCCTCAGTCTCCATGCCCGGAGCCGTCGCTGTCAGTCCGTATGGTTCCGGGTTCCGTGCCCCGCGGCGCGTCGCTACCGTCCGAACCGTCGGAAATCCGGCGGTCCGGACGGGCCGCCGTCACGCGTCTTCAGGAGGTCACGGTGACCGCGAACCACCCCACCCGCAGGAGCATCCTCAAGTCCGCCGGCGGGCTCGGCGCCGCGCTGGCGCTCGGCGGCGCGGGCGTCCTCGCGACTGCCTCTGCCGCTCGCGCGGCCGACGACGGCTTCGGCCTGCACATCTCCGACCGCAACGAGGGCGACGCCCGGATGTGGTACTACCGTTTCCGGACCGCCGAGATCGGCTGGGAGCCGGCCGTCAACGTGCTGCTTCCCGACGACTACCACACCAGCGGCCGCACCTACCCGGTCCTCTACCTGCTGCACGGCGGCCTCCAGGACTTCATCGAGTTCGACCGCCGGGGCGTCCGCGACTGGACCATCGGCAAGCCGCTGATCGTCGTGATGCCCGACGGCGGGCAGGCCGGCTGGTACTCCAACCCGGTCAGCACCAACGTCGGCCCCCGCAACTGGGAGTCCTTCCACATCAACCAGCTGATCCCCTGGGTCGACGCCAACTTCCGCACCTTCGCCGAGCCCGAGGGCCGCGCCGTCTCCGGCTTCTCCATGGGCGGTTTCGGCGCCCTGAAGTACGCCGCCAAGTACTGGGGCCACTTCGCCTCGGTCAGCGCCCACTCCGGCCCGGCCAGCCTGCGGCTCCACAGCGGCGCGCTCGCGCACTGGGCCAACGTCTCCTCCGCCGTGCAGGACCTGGCCGGCGGCAGCATCTACGGCATGCCGCTGTGGGACCAGGCCAGGGTGACCGCCGACAACCCGGTCGAGCGCCTGGAGAGCTACCGCAACAAGCGGATCTTCCTGGTCGCCGGTACCAGCCCCGACCCGACCAACCCCTTCGACACTTTCAACGAGACCGAAGTGCTGGCCGGTCAGCGGGAGTTCCGCGCCCTGCTCGACGGCGCCGGCATCCCGTACGAGGCCCACGAGGAGTCGGGCGGCCACTTCATCCGCCCGGACATGATGCAGCGCGACATCGACGGCATCATCGGCCGCCTCCGCAAGGCGTGAGGGGCGCTCCGATGGTCTCCCTCACTTCGCGGTCGGCCCTGGCCGCGGCCGCCCTGCTGCTGCCGCTCACCGTGCCGGCCGTTCCCGCCGCGGCCGCTCCCGCCCCGGCCGCCGGTTTCGCGGCGGCCTGCCCGGCCCGCGGTCACATCTCCCAGCACTACTCCCAGGAGCACAACGGCATCGACATCGCCAACGACTACGGCACCCCGATCTACGCGGCCGGCGACGGCAGGGTCGTCCTCTCCGGCACGACGCCCGACTACGGCCAGTGGATCCGCATCCTGCACCCGGACGGGACCATCACCGAGTACGGGCACATGCAGCGGCGGGACGTCTTCGAGGGCGACGACGTGACGGCCGGCCAGCAGATCGCGCTGATGGGCAGCGAGGGCAACTCCACGGGCCCGCACCTGCACCTGCGGGTCTGGGCCGATCCGAACGCGTCCATGCGCACGGACCCGGAGCCCTATCTCGCGGAGCGCGGCGTCACCGTGCCCTGTGTCCCCGGAAGCGGTCCCCGCCCCGCGCCGCTGGTGTATCCGGCGGAGTCCGGCCGGGTGGTCTCGGCCCGGTCCGCGGACGGACGCCTCGAAGTGTTCGCGGCCGGCGCGAACGGCGTCTCGCACGCCTGGCAGACCGCGATCAACGGCGGCTGGTCGGAGTGGGAGGACCTCGGCGGCCCCGCCGGCGCGGAACTCGCCATCGGCCCCAACGCCGACGGCCGCCTGGAGATGTTCGCGATCAACGGCTCCACCCTCCAGCACCGCTACCAGCTCCAGCCCTCCGGGGCCTGGTCCGGCTGGGAGGACTTCGGCACCGGAGGCCACGACATCGCCGTCGGCCCCAACGCCGACGGCCGCCTCGAAGTCTTCGCCTCCGGCCCGGTCGGCGTCTTCCACCGCTACCAGACCGCGCCCAACAGCGGCTGGTCCGGCTGGGAGGCCACCGGCGGAGGCCCCGCCAACAGCGAGATCGAACTCGGCAAGGCCCCCGACGGCCGCCTGGAAGTGTTCGCCCTCAACGGCACCACCTTCCAGCACCAGTGGCAGACCGCCGTCAACGGCACCTGGTCCACCTGGGACGACTTCGGCACCGGAGGCCACGACCTCACCGTCAGCCACAACCAGGACGGCCGCCTGGAGGTCTTCGCCTCCGGACCCGCCGGCGTCTACCACAAGTACCAGACCGACCCCACCAGTTGGTCCGGCTGGGAAGCGACCGGAGGCCCGGCCGACTCCCGGCTCACCAGCCAGCAGACCGCAGACGGCCGGGTCGAGGTGTTCGCCATCAACGGCAGTACGGCGCAGCACATCTGGCAGACCGGCCTCAACGCCCCGTACGGCCAGTGGGACACCTTCGGCACCGGCGGCACCGAGATCGGCGCCGCCACCAACGCCGACGGCCGGATCGAGGTCTTCGGCTCCAACACCGACGGGGTCCACCACAAGTGGCAGACCGGCTTCTCCACCTGGTCCGAATGGGCCTGGCTGAACACCACCCACGGACCCGCCGTCGGCCGAGGAGCCCTCACGTGACCGGAGCGCAACGCACCCTGCTGTCCGCGCTCGCCGCGCTGGCCGTGACGGCGGGCCTGGTGGTCGCCGCCCCGTCCGCGCCGGCCGCCACCGGCAGCGACCTGTGCGCCGAGGTCGGCTACCGGGCGGGCTTCCGGGGCGAAGCCCTGGTGACCGCGATCGCCGTCGGCCTCGCCGAGTCCAGCTGCAACCCGCTGGCCTCCAACACCCAGGGCAACACCCCGGACACCTCCACCGACCGCGGCCTGTGGGAGATCAACGACCACTGGCACAGCGAGGTCTCCGACGCGTGCGCCTACGACGCCCAGTGCAACGCCGACGCGGCCTACAAGATCTCCAACGGCGGCCTCGACTGGCACCAGTGGTCGACCTACAGCGCGGGCGCACACCTGCGGCACATGGACGAGGCGCGGGCCGCCGTGGACCGGCTCGGCCACCACGAACCCGGCCCCGCGCCGCTGGAGTATCCGGCGGAGTCCGGCCGGGTGGTCTCGGCCCGGTCCGCGGGCGGACGGCTCGAAGTGTTCGCGGCCGGCGCGAACGGCGTCTCGCACGCCTGGCAGACCGCGATCAACGGCGGCTGGTCGGAGTGGGAGGACCTCGGCGGCCCCGCCGGCGCGGAACTCGCCATCGGCCCCAACGCCGACGGCCGCCTGGAGATGTTCGCGATCAACGGCTCCACGCTCCAGCACCGCTACCAGCTCCAGCCCTCCGGGGCCTGGTCCGGCTGGGAGGACTTCGGCACCGGAGGCCACGACATCGCCGTCGGCACGAACCAGGACGGCCGCCTCGAAGTCTTCGCCTCCGGCCCGGTCGGCGTCTTCCACCGCTACCAGACCGCGCCCAACAGCGGCTGGTCCGGCTGGGAGGCCACCGGCGGAGGCCCCGCCAACAGCGAGATCGAACTCGGCAAGGCCCCCGACGGCCGCCTGGAAGTGTTCGCCCTCAACGGCACCACCTTCCAGCACCAGTGGCAGACCGCCGTCAACGGCACCTGGTCCACCTGGGACGACTTCGGCACCGGAGGCCACGACCTCACCGTCAGCCACAACCAGGACGGCCGCCTGGAGGTCTTCGCCTCCGGACCCGCCGGCGTCTACCACAAGTACCAGACCGACCCCACCAGTTGGTCCGGCTGGGAGGCCACCGGCGGCCCCGCCGACTCCCGGCTCACCAGTGGACGTTCGCCGGACGGCCGGGTGGAGGTGTTCGCCATCAACGGCAGCACCGCACAGCACATCTGGCAGACCGGCCTGAACGCCCCGTACGGCCAGTGGGACACCTTCGGCACCGGCGGCACCGAGATCGGCGCGGCGAACAACGCCGACGGCCGGATCGAGGTGTTCGGCTCCAACACCGACGGGGTCCACCACAAGTGGCAGACCGGCTTCTCCACCTGGTCCGAATGGGCCTGGCTGAACACCACCCACGGACCCGCCGTCGGCTGACCACGCCGGTAACCCCCTGGAGCACAGCAATGCACCCGATCAGCAGGCGCGGCCTGCTGCGGGCGGCCGGAGCGGGAGCACTCGTGCTCCCGCTCCCGGGCCGTACCGCCTCAGCGGCATCCGCCGGCGCTGCCGAACCGCCCCACCTGTGGGTCGGCGCCGGCCCGTTCGAGCAGGTCTACGACCCCTCCGCCACGCACCGCCGCTACCTCAACGACCACACCCTGGTCCGGGCCGGCGGCCGATGGCACCTGTTCAGCATCGTCGGCGACAGCGCACCGCCCGGGCAGGCGCCCGACAGCGCCGCCGAGGTCTCGCTCGCGCACGCCTCGGCGTCCTCCCCCGCCGGGCCGTGGAGCAGCCACCCGGACGCGCTGACCGTCGACCCGTCCTACTTCGGCGAGGAGCACCTGTGGGCCCCGCACGTCGTCGAGTCGGGCGGCGTCCACTGGATGTTCTACGCGGCGGGCGGGCGCGCAGGGGCGGCGATCAACGCCGCGACCTCCACCGACCTGTCCACCTGGACCAGGCTGCCGTCCGGGCCGCTGTTCCGCGGGACCGCCGCCCGCGATCCGATGGTGCTGCGGATCGGCGACCAGTGGGTGATGTACTACACCGAACTGTCCGCCCCCGGCGGGCAGCACCAGGTCTGCTACCGGCGCTCCACCGAGCTGCTGACCTGGAGCGAGCCCGGCGTCGCCTTCGCCGACGCGGCCACCGCCGCGGACGGCGTCTCGATCACCGAGTCGCCCTTCGTGGTGGCCCGGGACGGCTGGTACTACCTGTTCCTCGGACCGCGCAACGGCTACGAGGGCACCGACGTCCTCGCCTCCCGCGACCCGTTCCGCTTCTCCCTCGACGGCCGCGCCGGCCATGTGCCGGGCCACGCCGTGGAGGTGGTCACCGACGGGCGGCAGTGGTGGGCGAGCGCCGCCGGCTGGTTCCGGCGCGGCCTGTACCTGGCCCCGCTGGACTGGCGGTCCACCCCGCCACCCTGGCAGAGCCCGGACAACCCGGTCGCCGCCCCGGACGTCCGGGGCCGGCTGAACGTGTTCGCCCTCGACGCGGCCGACCGGTCGATGCTGCGCCGTGTCCAGACCGACCCGGACTCCGACATCTGGTCGGACTGGGAGGAGTTCGGGACGCCCGCCGGCGCGGTGCCCGTGCTGGGCCGCAACGCCGACGGCCGCCTGGAGGTGTTCTCGCTCGCCCCCGACGGCGCCGACCTGCACCACCGCGTCCAGCGGACGGACGGCGGCTGGACGGACTGGGAGGTCTTCGGCGGCCCGGCCGGCGCCGCCCCCGCCATCGCCCGGAACGCCGACGGCCGGCTGGAGGTCTTCGCCCTCGCCCCCGGCGGCGCCCTGATCGCCCGCCGCCGCCAGGCCTCGCCCGGCTCGACCGGCTGGGACGACTGGGACGCGGGCTTCAGCGGCCCGGTGGGCGCTCCGCCGGTCGTCACCGCCAACGCCGACGGCCGGCTGGAGGTGTTCGTGCTCGCGCCCGGCGGCGCGGCGCTGCTGCACCGCTGGCAGACCTCGGCCGGCGGCGCCTGGTCCGCGTGGGAACGCTTCGGGACGCCGGCCGGGGCCGCGCCGCGGGTGGCCCGCGACGGCACCGGGCGGCTGAACGTCACCGCGATCGCCCCCTCCGGCACGGCCGCCTTCCAGCGCCGCCAGTCGGTGCCCAGCGGCGGCTGGGACGCCTGGCAGCCGCTGCTCGGCTGGTCCACCGCGGCGCCACTGACGATCGCCGGCGCGGACGGCCGGCTGGAGGCCTTCACCCTCTCCCCCGGCGGCGAACGGCTGGCCCACCGCTGGCAGTCGGCGCCCGCCGGAGCCTGGGAGCCCGCGGGCCTCTTCGGCGAGGACTTCGGCGAGCCGGGCCTGGTGCTCGCCGCGCCGCCCTCGGCCGCGGCCGACTCCACCGGACGGCTGCACGTCTTCGCGGTGGCCGAGGACGGCCGGCTGCGCACCCGCGTTCAGGACCGTCCCGGCGGCGGCTGGCGACCGTGGGCCGCCTTCGGCGACCGCCCGGTGGCACCGCTGCGTCCGGGGGCGCCGATGCTCTGACCGAACACCCGTACACTCCGCTGCCACCTTGTCAAGTACCCTGCCGCTCCGGTTTATTGTCGTACGCGAAGAGGTACCGTCCGTCCGTCCGGCAAGAGTCGGCGCACGGGACGGGGAGCGGTGCGCGGAACGGAGGAGCGGTGCGCGGGATTATCGTCCACCTGCCGGCGGGGAACGGCGGCGACACGGCGACCTTACGGCTCGGTCCGGGAGAGCGGGCGCGCTTCGGGCGCGGGTCCGCTCACAGGCCGGTAGAGCTACGCCTCGGCGACGAGTCGGTCTCGCGGCTGGCCGGTGAGATCCACGCGACCGACGACCACTGGCAGTTGAGCAACCTCAGCGACTCCCACGCCTACCTGGTGGAGAACCCGGAGGGCGCCGGCGAGTACCTGCGGGTGCCGCCACGGCGGGTCGGCGCGCCGATCCCCTTCGAGTTCTCCCGGGTGGTGCTGCCCTCCCGGCGGGAAACCCCGCTGTCCTTCCAGGTGTTCGCGCCCGACCACGTCTACCTGGACCTGGACGCCCGCGGCGGCTCCTGGGAGAGCCGCACCATGACCGCGTACTCGCTGGACGAGACCGCCACCTACTTCCTGGTCCTGGTCGCACTCTGCGAACCATGGCTGCGCGACCGCTCCCTCGCCACCGTGCCCACCACCCCGCAGGTGGTCGCGCGGTTGCAGGGCCACCCCTCCTGTGCCCGTCTCACCGCCCGCGCGGTCAGCTCCCACCTCGACTACCTCGCCGCCGAGAAGCTCCGCGTCGACCTGCCCGACGACGACCGCGCGGACCGCCGCAGCGGCAAACGCGAGGCCGTGGTGGGGCTCGCCCTGAAGTTCGGCATCGTCCGCGAGGAGCACCTCGTGCTCCTGCCGGACCCCGGCCCCGGCCGGTCCGGACGGTAGGGGGGCCGGCTGTGCCGCAGAACCCGGCCTTCCCCGGGGACGGCGAGGAACTCCTGCCGACCGGCCACCGGGTCGGGGAGTGGACCGTCACCGGGCTGATCGGCGAGGGCGGCTGGGCAACGGTGTACGCCGCCCACCGGGCCGACGGCGGGGGCGGGGCGGATGACACGGTCGCCCTCAAGGTGCTGCTGACCGCCGGACTCGCGCCCCGCCAGGCCCGCCAGGTCGCCGAAGCCGCCCGGCGCGAAGCCGAGTTGGGCCGTACCGCCCCGCACCCCCGGCTGGTGCGGCTGCTCGACGCCATCGTCCTGGCCGCCCCCGACCAGCCCTCGCTCGACGGCGCGATCGTCCTGGTCATGGAACGCGCCCGGTGCACCCTGCGCGACCTGCTCGCCATCGGCATCGACGAGGCCGACGGCGCCAGGATCGTCACCGGCATCTGCGAGGGCCTGGCCCACCTGCACCGCTCCGGCTGGGTCCACACCGACCTCAAGCCGGAGAACGTCCTCATCGGCGCGGACGGAGAGGTCCGCCTCTCCGACTTCGGCCTCGCCATCGAACTCACCGGCTCCCACGGCCACGGCTCCCCGATGGGCACCCCCGACTACCTCCCGCCGGAGCGCTGGAAGGAACCGCTCGGCGAACACGGCGTCAGAATTCGCACCACCGCCGACATCTGGGCGCTCGGCATCGTGATCCACGAGGTCTTCGCCGCCGGCAGCCGGCCGTTCCCCGGCGCCACCTCCGCCGCCCGCTGCGCCACCACCCAGCAGTACGCGGAAGGCCGCGCCGCCCTGCGGCTGGCCGCCGCCGTCCCCCCGTTCTGGCGCGCCCTGGCCGCCGACTGTCTCGCCCCCACCCACGCCGCTCGCGCCCCGCACACCGCGGAGAGCCTGCTCGCCCGCATCCGCGCCCACCGCCCCGGCCGGCGCGCGCGCCGCCCGACCCCGCGCCCTCGCACCGCCCTGCTGGCCCTGGCCTCCTGCGCCACGGTCGCCGTCACCGGCACTGCCCTCTGGCCGCACCCGGGACCGTCCGGACAACCCGCCCACATCCGGGTCTTCAACACCGAACGCGGCTGTCAGGACCGCACCGACCGCGACCCCCAGTGCAGCCTCGGCCTCGCCGTCGACCCTCTGCGCCCCTACACCGCCGACAACGTCGTCCCCGTGCGGGTCTGGCACAACGACACCCTCGACGCCGACTGCCAACTCCCGACCGGCCTCCCCGTCATCAACGAGGAGGACCTCGTCTCCACCCTCTGGTACCGCGTCCGCCTGCCAGGACCCACCACCGCCTGGCTCCCCGCCGTCCGCACGAGGGACCGTCCGGCCCTGCTCCGCTGCCTGTGACCGCCGCCCGCGCGGCTGCCGTCCGTCCGGCCCGTCTCCCGCCCGCGCAGGGACACCCCGAAGCGCGAACGGGGCTCGACCCGCTGCGACAGCCGCGGGTCGAGAACGGAAACCTCGTCAAGGATTCGGCCCCGCGCGGGCCCGGGCGTCCGGTGCTACGGGCCCGCGGTCTTCAGCAGTCCTCCTCGCCGGCAGTCCGCGTGGCCCGCGCCGCGCAGCAGCAGGCCGAGCGAGAGCATCGCGGACAGGCTGAGCAGCACCGTGGACCAGAACCAGAAACGCACCCAGGTGTCGGGGACAGGCAGCAGGATCGCCAGCACGGCCGGATAAAGCACCAGCAGCCACCCCAACCGCCGCTCCGCTCTGGACTGTTGGTGCAGCTGCCTGGCTGCCCTCTCGCCCTGCCCGGCGGCCCCACCGGTGATCAGTCTCAGCCCTTCGGCGGTGGTCAGCCGACACGCGTGCACGAGCGCCGCGATCATCGTGAGGAGCAGGGCGAGCCCCAGTAACTGGGCCCATTCGGGCACTCTGGGACGGTCTGACGCGGTGACCGTCAGCATGGGCACCGCGAACAGCAGGGTGCTCAACGCCTCGAAGGCGAAGAGCCGGGTGGCGGGGGCAGGGGGCGTGGACACCAGCGCCCCCTTGGACAGCAGCGTCGCCTTGGACAGCAGTCTCCGGTGGCCGCAGGCGCAACCTATCGCTCGGGGGCGGTGCGGATCCGTCATGACCCCGGCTGCGCTTCGCCGACGCCCGCGCGGACGGACCCCTCGGAGACGGACCGGTCCGGGGCGACGCGCGGCGCCGTCAGGATGTACTCGTCCGGGTCGATGGCCCGGGTGCGACGGCGGAACTGCCAGGTCGACGCGGGCCAGATGGTGGTGACACGGCCCGTGCGGTCCTGGTACCAGCCGGAACAACCGCCCGCGGCCCAGACCGTGGGGGCCATCCGGTTCTGCAGTTCGGCGTTGTACGCGTGCTGTGTCTCCGCGCGCACGTCCACGGAGCCCAGACCGCGGCTCCGCATCAGCTGCAGGGTGCTGACGAGGTAGTTGATCTGCGACTCGATCATGTGGATGAGGCTGGTGTGCCCCACGCCCGTGTTGGGTCCTGCCATCAGGAACAGGTTGGGGAATCCCGCGACGGTGGTGCCGAGGTGTGCCTGCGGGCTGCCTTGCCAGACCTCGTTCAAGGACCGTCCGTCACCGCCTATGACGCGCTGCGCGTAGGAGGCGTCGGTGACACGGAACCCGGTCCCGAAGATCAGTACGTCCACTGGATGCGTGGTGCCGGCGGGTTCGGTGCCACCGGGTTCGGCTCGGGTGCCGCCGCGCGGGGTGGTGAGGACCGTGTTCGGTCCGACGCTCGCGATCGGGTCGGTGACGACGTGGACGTTGGGTTGGACCAGGGCCGGGTAGTAGTCGTCGGACAGCAGGACCCGCTTGCAGCCCAGTGCGTAGTCCGGGGTCAGCTTGGAGCGCAGCTCGGGGTCCTTGACCTGGCGGTGCAGGTGGGACAGCGCCTCCCGGCGCCCCAGCGCGGCCATGGTGCGGTTGCCGAGCAGTGCCGGCAGCGTCGCCTCTCGTGCCATGTACTCCCAGCCCCGCGCCAGTCGCTGCGCCGTCGGGGCGAGCTGGAACAGGCGGTGCTGCCATGTCGGTACCGGCCGGTCCCGGCGCGGGGCGATCCATGACGGAGTGCGCTGGAAGACAGTCACCTGCCGGGCCGTGCGCTGCAGGTGAGGGACGAACTGGACGGCGCTCGCGCCGGTGCCGATCACGCCCACCCGCTTGGCCGACAGGTCCAGGTCGTGTTTCCATCCGGCGGAGTGGAAGGCTTCTCCGGTGAAGCCGTCCAGACCGGGCAGCGAGGGGACGGCCGGCTCCGAAAGGGGCCCTTGGGCCATCACCAGCAGCCCGGCGCTGAGCGGTCCGGTGCTGGTGTCCAGCTCCCAGCGCAGCCGATCGGGGTCCCAGGTGGCGCGCCGCAGTTCGCAGCCGAGCCGAAGGCGGGGCGCCAGGTCGTATCGGTCGACGCAGTACTTCAGGTACCGCTCGATCTCCTCCTGAGGTGCGAAGCGCCTGCTCCAGGTGGGGTTGGGTGCGAACGAGAACGAGTACAGGCGCGAGGGCACGTCGCAGGCGCATCCGGGATAGGCGTTGTCCCGCCACGTGCCGCCGACCTCATCGGCCCGCTCCAGTATCAGGAGGTCGCGGTGGCCCTCCTGCAGCAGCCGGACGGCTGTGCCGAGGCCTGCGAATCCCGCGCCGACGATGACGACGGACACGTGTCCGGGTGAGGCGCCGACTGCTTCGTACGGGGCCGGGCCCGTGGTGTGCGGGTCGGTCATGGTTCCCCTCCGTCCAGAAGAATGTTCGAACCGAATGCTATCGTATGCATTACGATCGTAATCCATGCGATAGATGGAGCAGCGAATGAGGATTCTGGCCCTCGGAGGCCCCGGAGCAATGGGTGCCGTAGCGGTACGCGTGGCGGCCGGACTCCCCGGCGTCACCGAGATCGTCGTGGCCGACCGGAACCTGGAGGCGGCACGGACACTGGTGCGCCGGCTCGACGAGGACGGCACGGGCGGCGCGCCGATGCGGGCGCTGAAGGTGGACGTGACCGACAGCGGCGCCCTGCACGCCGCGCTGGAGGACGCGGACGTCGTCCTCAACACCGTCGGCCCGTACTACCGCTTCGGCCTGACCGTGCTGCGCGCCGCGATCACGACCGGCACCCACTACCTGGACATCTGCGACGACTGGGAGCCGACCCTGCAGATGCTCGGCCTGGACGAGGAGGCCCGGGCCGCCGGGATCCGTGCCGTGGTGGGAATGGGCGCCAGCCCCGGCGTCAGCAACCTGCTGGCCACCCGTGCCGTCCGGCAACTGGACCACGTGCAGGATCTGTACACCGCCTGGCCCGTCGACGTCTCCGGCAGCGGTGGGGACGACGAGCAGCTGAGCGACCCCGACGGGCGCCCCAGCGCGGCCGCCGTGCACTGGATGGAGCAGATCAGCGGGAAAGTCGCGATGGTCAGCGGCGGACGGCTCGTTCACCGGCGGCCGCTCCAGCCGGTCGCCCTCTCCGTATCCGCCGGACACACCGGCACGGCCTACACCGTCGGCCACCCCGAGCCGGTCACCCTGCACCGCAGCTTCCGACCGGCCGGCGAGGCCGCCAACCTCATGGTCGTCACCCCGGGCACGATCGCCTACCTCGACGTCCTGCGCCGCGACATCGACGCCGGAAAACTCACCAACGAGACCGCGGCAGCCGAACTCGCCAAGCCCTCGGTGTCCCGCGCGCTGCGGGCCACCGCCGGTGCCATGACCCGCAAGGGGCCCGGGTCACTGCCCCCGTTCTTCGCCGCCGCCACCGGCACCCGCGACGGCCGCCGGGTCACAGCCCTCGCCCGGCTCGCCGATACACCCGGCGCCTCGGCACTGCTCAACGACATGGCGGAGGCAACCGGACTGCCCCTGGCGCTGGGGCTCGCGCAACTGCTCGACGGCACCGGTGGCCACCTCGGCGTCCACCCGCCGGAGACAGCCATCGACGCCGACCGCTTCTTCCTCGACCTGGCCCGCCACGTGCCCGACCTTCCCGGCCACGACGGCCCCCACGACGGCGTGATCATCGACGTGACCCCGACCCGGTGAAACGCGGCAGGAGACACAACGTGCCATCGAAGAAAGCCACCGCACCCGCCACGGACTTCATCGACGTCGCGGGACGTACCGTCCACTGCGCCGCGACGGGCAGCGGCCCCCCGGTGCTCCTGCTGCACGGTCTGGACCGCAGCCTGGCGGACTGGGCACCGCTCCAAGCAGCCCTGCCCGACCACCGGCTCATCGCGATCGACGTCCCGGGGTTCGGCCGGTCGCAGCCCCTGCCGGACTGCCGGCTCCCCGCACTGGCCGGACACGTCGAACGGGTACTCGACCGACTCGGCCTGACGTCCCCCGTACACGTGGTCGGCAACTCCCTCGGCGGCGCCATCGCGATGCGGCTCACCGTTCACGCCCCCGAGCGCGTGTCCTCGCTGACACTGCTCAACAGCGCCGGATTCGGCCGCGAGGTCACCTGGGCGCTGCGCATCCTCGACCTGCCGCTGCTCTGGCGGCTGCTTCTGCGCCCCACCGAGGGGAACGCACAGCTCGCGGAACGCTCCCTCTTCCACGATCCGGACTTCGCGACCCCCGAACGGACAGCCGCAGCACTCGCCCTCGCCCGCCGCGAAGGAGCCGCCCGGACGCTGCGACAGGTGGCCCGCGAGCTCGGTTCCTGGCGCGGCGTACGGTCCGGCTGGCGCACCGAGCTGCTCGCGGAGGTCTCGGCGCTCGACACCCCGACGCTGATCGCCTGGGGGACCCACGACCGCATCCTCCCCGTCCGCCATCTCATCAACGCCGCGTCCACCCTGCCCCGGGCACGTACCCACCTCTTCCCGCGAACCGGTCACCTGCCGCAGATCGAGCGCACCGAGGAGACGGCCGCCCTGCTCCGCTCGTTCTGGAACGACCGGTGAAGCGCGTCGCGCGAGGGCTGGACGGCGGGGGCGACGCGCAGGTCCCGGCCCCGGGCCGCCTGCTCACGTTCCTTCCCGGCCCTGCGGACGGACGGCCGGCGCGGACAAGCCGTCGAGCTCGCGCCCGATCGCCTCTCGCAGGCCGTCGTGCTCCGGTCCGAGCGCGCTCGCGGGATCGCGCCAGTTCTCCGTGGGATACAGCCACACCGGGCGGCGGACGCGGTCCGGACTCTCCCACTCGAACCGCGGCCACACGTGCGCGTGCAGGAAGTTGTCGGTATTGCCGAGGATCTCCAGGTTCACGCGCCGGAACTCCGGGTCCAGCCGCCGGCAGACCCGCTCCACGGCCTCACCCAGCCGGTCCATGTCCGCGAGAAATGCCGTTCGTTTGCCGCGCGGGAGATCGGACAGCCGCTGCACACCGGGCTCGTCCACCAGCAGGACCGAGTACCCGGGCAGGAACTGCACGTCGCCGATCACCGCGAAGCCGGCGTCGAGCCGCCGGAGCACCGTGGGGTTCGTGCCTTTCAGCGCACTGCCGATCCTGTCGTCCCGCCAGTCCTTCACCATGACACCGCACCCCGTACAAGCGTGACCGGGCAGGCCCGGCCGAATGATGGTCGCCGGTCGCTCCCCCGGCTCCGTGCCATGTTCGCATCCGGCCGAGGTAAGACGGGCAGTGACGCCGGCCGAAATCGACCGGCCTCATCGTCCCTCCTGCGGTAAGCCACGCACCGTCCTCGGACGGGCCGGACACCCGGTGATGCAGGACCACGCCATGCGCGCCAGGCTGCGAGTGGGCAGATGACGGCCACTCTGGCCGGGTCGCGGGGTGCTCCGTCTGCAGGCTGTCGGCCTGCAATGACGGCGGCGTCCGTTCCTTCGGCCGAGTGGCGCGGGCGGCTGCCCAAGGTTCTGCTTCAGGTCCCGGATCGGCAGCTGACCCCCGCTGGCGCGGGGAGGACGCGCGGTGGAGATCGGCCGTGACCATCGCCAACGGCTGACCCCGGCTGGCGCGGGGAGGACCGCATTGCCGACACCGAGCACGGCACCCTGCGCGGCTGACCCCCGCTGGCGCGGGGAGGACCAAGCCCTCACCGACGTCCTGCACTCTGCCCACGGCTGACCCCCGCTGGCGCGGGGAGGACCAGGAGGCGGGCGGCGGTGTTCATCACCCGGCCGGCTGACCCCCGCTGGCGCGGGGAGGACACCACCACCAGGACCACGCCACGCGGGGCGAGCGGCTGACCCCCGCTGGCGCGGGGAGGACGCGGGCAGCACCGGGCCCCTACGACGGGCCTGCGGCTGACCCCCGCTGGCGCGGGGAGGACTCCAGCTCCGGGCGGACAAGCAGGAAACCGGCCGGCTGACCCCCGCTGGCGCGGGGAGGACCGCTCGGCCACGCGCCGGAACGTGCCGTAGCCCGGCTGACCCCCGCTGGCGCGGGGAGGACACTTTCTGACCTGCAGCGCTCCTATGCCTTTACCATTCCTTGACCATCAATGGCCTGCACACCCGTCATCGCCACCAGCGTCAGCCCGTCAAAGTCCACCGGCTTCCGTCGCTGCTCGCCCGCAGTCCGGAGTTCGAAGCCCTGTTCGTTGGCGGCCGTGTGGACCAGGACCGCGACGCCGCTGCCGACGCATCCGCTGACGGCCTACCAGAGTTCCTCGCGGACCTTGGCGGAAATGGTGCCGACGTACAGCTGCGGGGTGACTTCGATGAGCCAGCGGGTGAGTGCGCCGCGTACGTGGTCGGGGACGGCGGTGGCGGACAGGACGGTCATCGCGGCCATGGATGCTCCCTGAACCGGTAGGTGTCCCGGTGCAGCTTCACAGCAGCTCCTCCCCGGCATAGTTGACGCCGCCCGGGATGGGTCCGGAGACCGGGTCCCACAGGTCGACGAGTTGCTCCTCCGGGTCGGGGCGGGTGATGTCCTGGTCCGGTGCGAGCAGGCGCTGGATGTCGGTGACGATGCGCGGTAGCAGGCGGAACAGGCGTAGTCCGTCGCGGAAGCCGCGCCTGGCGTCGGCTTCCGGCTGGGGAGAGGCGTGCAGGGAGAAGGCGAGCGGGATGGTGAGTTCGGCCTTGTAGAGGTCGGCGATGTCGTAGACGAACGCCTGTTGGTTGCCGCTGTGGACGAAGCCGAGGGCCGGCGAGCAGCCGAGGGCGAGGACGGCCGCGTGGACGATGCCGTAGAGGCAGGTGTTGGCCGACGACAGCGCCAGGTTGACCGGGTCCTGGGTGTCCCAGGAGTTCGGGTCGTAGTTGCGGCGGAAGCGGCCGATGCGGTGCTGCTGGGCCAGCAGGCGGTAGTGGGCCTTGACCCGCTGCCCTTCCAGTCCGCGCAGCTTCGCGAGGCTGCTGCCGGTCGGGGCGGTGCCGCCGCCGAAGCGCTGCTCGTACATGGCGGTGGCGACGGCCAGCCGGGTGCTGTCGTCCGCCCAGGCCCGGGCCTGGCGTTCGAGCCAGGTGGTGCTGAGGGACTCGGGCACGGTGGCGGCGTAGCAGCGGACGCCTCCGGATCCGGCGATGACGACGGTGGCGCCGTGGCGGGCGAAGGTGGACAGGGCTCGCGCGGTGATGGAGGTGCCGGGGCCGAGGAGGACGCAGCTGAGGGCGGCGGTGGGCAGGTAGACCGTCTCGGTGCCGCGGTGGGGGCTGGTGACTTCGGCGCAGACTCCGGTGTCGTCCTGGACTATGCGGACGATGTCGAGGTACAGGAATGAGAGGGAGTCCGCGACCCGGGGCAGCATGGCAACGGTGGGGGCCGCCAGTTTGCGCCGGGCGGCGCCGGGGTCGGGATCGGGGCGGCGGCCGGTCACTGCGGCCTCCGGTGCGGGGCGATGCTGAGGAGGCCGCAGCCGTAGGCCTTGCCCTTGCCGATGCCGTCGGTGAGGCGGGTGCGCAGGCGGCCGGCGTCGGTGATGACGGCAGTGCCTTCGAACAGGACTCGGTCGTGCTTGATGGGCCGTTGGTCGCTGCGCCGGTGGCCCTTGGCCGCTTCGATGGGGCTGGAGTGGAGGGTGTCGATGTTCAGGCCCGAGCTTTCGGCCTGGCGGGCCCACCAGTCGTCGGCTGCCGCGCCCTGGAGGGGGACGACGGCCTTGAGCCGGTAGAGCTCGCGGTTGGCCTTACTGGGCTTGCGGATGGGGTTGGCGGCAATGCGGTAGCGGATGTGCAGGCCGGGGCGGAGGGCGTCGAGGAGCGGGGTGAGCGGTTTGGTCACGGCCTGGCCGTACCCGGCGGGGAGACGGTCGAGGTCGGGTTGCCGGACGCTCTGCAGGAGGATCTGTTCGCCGGCGGCGGTGGACTCGGTGCGGAAGAGCACGCCGAGTCGGCGGCGCGGTTCGTCGTCGGCGACGTGGTCGGGGAACAGCGACATCATGCGGTGGTGCAGGTCGACGGCGCCGGCGGTGTCGCGGCGGGCGTCGCGGCTGCGGGGGTCCGGGGTGATGCGGGTCAGCCAGAGGGTCATGCGGGGATGCTTTCGGGGCGGGTGGTGTGCCGGTCGAGGTAGTCGCCGAGGGCGCTCAGGTAGTCGGTGGCGAGGCCTCGGCAGCGGTCTGCGGGCAGGGTGAGGGTGCGCTGGTAGCGGGGGCGGGCGCGGTGGGCCCGCCGCCGGGGGTGGAAGCTGAGCGGATCGTCGGTGACTTCTCCCGCGGGGGCGCTGCCGTCGCCGTCCCCAGGCTGGGGGTGGTCGCCGAGGCGGTCGAGCGGTTGGTCGCCGTGGAACACGATGTCGACGGTCCTGCTGCCCGCACGGGCCCGCCGAGCGATCGGCAGATGGACGAGGTGGTGCAGCGGGTCGTCGACCAGGCCGAGCAGCAGCGGGCCTTCCGGCGGGCAGGAGCGGCGCCCGAGGTAGGGGGGCCAGTGCGGGTTCCGCAGCGCCTCCGCCCAACCGTCGAGGTCCTCGGAGACTGCGGTGACGACCGCGGTGAAGACGGCGTCGGCGAGGTAGTAGCGGTGGGACAGCAGGGTGGCGGTGGGGCCGGTGCGCTTCTTCCCCTCGGCGGTGGTGACCGTGCGGGCCGCGGGCAGGCCGCCGCCCACGGTGTGCAGGTCGCGCAGGACTTCGCCCGCGCGGTCGGTGCGGATGGTCAGCGAAAGCGCGGCAAGGTCGGCGATGTCGTCTCCCCGCTTCCTGCCCAGGGCGGCGGCGAGCAGGCCGATGACGCCCGAGCGGGTGGGGAAGGGCGCGGTGTCGCGTTCGTTGAAGCGGCCGGTCTCGCCCCAGGACTGCAACGGTGCGGCGAGGCGCAACAGCAGTCCCCGTCCCCGGGTGTCCGTGGCGGAGGGGCTCATACGCCGGCCCCGGCGGGGGCAGTAGTGACGGCGGCGGTGAAGGCGGCGGCGATGGCGGTGTCGACAAGCTGGGGGAAGGAGTCGACGCGGGTGCCGAGGCCGTCGAGGTCCTTTTCCTCAAGGCTGGCCCAGGCGGTGGCGACTGTGCCGCGCTTGCCGAGCAGCTTGTTGGCGGCGGTGGCGTAGCGGGCGAGCGCTGTGCGGGAGGCGGCGCCGTAGCCGCCGTTGTCGTGGGAGGCGACCGGCTGTTCGAAGGCGGCGGCGTAGGACAGGGGGCGGTCGCTGCGGACGGCGATGTGGACGAGGTCGGGGATGGTGTGAGGGGCGGTGGCGGTCTTCTTGGCACGCGGGAGGGAGAGGATGAAGGCCTCGGCGAACCCCGCGGCGAGTTCGCGGGCGGCGTCGCTGTCGCCGCCGAGGTTGGCCACGAGGTCGGCGAGGTCGACGGTGGCGTAGCGGTAGAAGACGCCGGCGCTGAACTCTGCGTGGCCCATGTGGGCGCTGCCGGTGCTGTCGCCCCAGGCGGAGGTGACGTCGTCGACGGCGGAGAAGTAGTCGAGTTCGACGTCGGTGCCGTGGGTGGTGAGGGCGTGGGCGACCTGGACCGCGCCGTCCACGCCGGCGTCGTCGACCTCGGCGAGCATGCGTCCGAAGAGGTTGATGATGCCGTTGCGGCTGCGCAGGATCGCGTCGATGGCGTCCCTGGGCAGGACGCTCTTGTCGCCGGCCTTCTTGATGTCCTTGGCGCTTTCGAGTTCGGCGCGGTGCTCCTCGGCGAGCGCGCCGAGTTCGGCGACGGCGGTCTCGGGTACGTAGACCATGGCGTTGGTGGTGATGACGGATGAGTCCTTGGCGGTCTCGAACTTGATGCTGCTGCCGGCGGCGACGTGCTGGCCGGCACGCTGGGCGAGTTCGGCGGGCCAGCCGTGCTCCTCCTGGAGGAGGCGGGTGACTCGGGCGCCGATACGGCGGGTGCGCAGGGCCTGCTCACCGAAGCCGGCCTGGAAGTACTCGCGGACTGCGCGCTTCCAGGACTGGCTGCTGACGCGGGTGCGCTCGGTATCGCCGTAGCGGACGGTCTTGACGGAGTTGTTGTCGTCGCGGTTGAGGTTGGCGAACGGGACGCTCTGGAGGACGTGAATGTCGAGGAAGCGGGCGGTGGTGCGGTCATGGCCGGGCATGCTCTGCTCCTGGGGGCTGGTGTGGGTGGGCTGTGGGTCGTGCGGGCCGTGCGGGTCGTGCCTGGTCAGGCCTCGGGATCGGTGCTGTCCGTGGCGTTCGTGACGTCGGCCTGGTCGTCGTCGTGCTCGCGGGCCCGATCTTCGTCGTCCTTCCGCAGGGTCCGGTGGTAGTCCTGGAGCCAGATTCGCTTGACGGTTCCGGAGCGACGCCGCCACTGGCAGAGGTCGATGAGCAACTGGGCCCAGTCGATGTCCACCTCGCTGCCGCGCAGTTGACGGACGGCCCCGGGAAGGTGACGGTGCAACCCGTCGACGCTCTGACGGGTCAGCAGGTTGAGGCGGGTCTCGGCCGAGGTCTCGCGCAGGCCGGTGCCCTGGCCTCCCTTGAGGACGCCCTCGGCGAAGGCCTGGCCGAGGCTGCGCGAGGGGATCCGCCTGACCGTGGCGGCGTCCGTGTCCTGCACGCGGCCGGCCGGGTCACCGAGCATGTCCGGCACCGCCTCGGTGCTGTTCGGCTCCACGCCCTTCGACGTCCGGCCCTTCTCCGACGTCACGGCCTTCGCGGCGGCGTACTGGTCGCGGCGCTGCGCGGCGATCAGCGACGCGACGGTGTAGAAGGCACGCTGGACGTCTCGGCTGCGGGCCTGCTCGTCGGTGAGCCATGAGGCCACGAAACGGTGCATGAAGGGCACGGCGTCCAGGTCCTTGCCGACACCGCGACGCAGGGCCGCGCGTACACCCGGGTCGTCGTGGCTTCGCTGGTCGATCCTGTCGGTGAAGGCCCGGGCCCGTCCCAGCGAGGGGACGAGGCTGGGTTCCTTTCGCGGGCGGACGGGTTCGTCCGCAGGTTTGGCGGGGCCCGGAATGGCGCTCTTGCTCACGTGTCCTCCGTGCTGGTGGTGCGGCCTGCGGTGCCGCCGGTCCTGGTGGGGCGCTTCACCGGACCGCGGTAGAGCTCGATTCGGGCCGTGGTGCAGGCCTTGGCTCCGCGCATGGTTCCCAGCGCGCCGTAGGTGACGGTGTCGTAGGCTTGTTCGGCGAGGGTGCGGAAGGCGACGGCGGCACCGTCGAAGTCGCGTTCGTCGAGGCGCTTCCAGAACTCGGCCTCGGCGGCGGGCCAGTAGCGGGCCGCGGCGTCGACGGCCCAGGTGCAGTCGCGGATCTTGGGGGCGGTTGTGAAACCGGCCCAAGCCTTCTTGACGGCCTGGTCGAGCCTGCTGCCGTACCGTTCCCCCAGCATGCGCAGGCGGCCGATCTCGACGGCTACGGCGGGTTCCTTGTCCTCCGCGAGGCCGAGTACGGGCGGGGTGACGGCGTCGACGAACTGAACGTCCTTGGCCTGACCGTCCTGCTCGAATCCGAGCGCGTGGACGCTCAGTTCTTCCGATACCTCCAGCGCGGTGGCGAACACTTCGGGACGGCGCGGCCGGGTGCTGCCCGCAGGGTTGTAGAGCAGCAGCGCGTCCACGTCACGCCACAACGCGCGGTGCGAGTCGGCGGGACGCGGGTAGGGATTGCCTACCTTGCTGGTCTGCCAGATCAGGTACGGGTCGCCCTCGCGCGAGATCTTGTCGCGGTAGGCCCAGGTGATGAAGGCGTCCTCGACGCGTTCGCCGGCTGCGTCGGGCACGAGCAGCAGCGCGTGCTGGGAGCGGGCGGTGAGCCGAGAGCAGGGGCCCTTGAGCGGCGGCGGAGCGGCGACGGGGTCGGGCAGTTCGTCGCGGTCCCACGGGCAGAGGTCGCTCGCGCGGCTGACGTCCCGTCCGGGCTCGGGCAGTCCGGCCAAGAGGGTCTGGAAGAGCGTCTCGCCCTCCGGGTGGTACGAGAGCGTGCTGCGCAGCGGGCCGGCCGCGCTGTTCGCGGCCTTGATCGCGCCGACGGTGCGACTGGAGCAGCGTCCGGAGGGGCCGTAGTAGTGCCAGACGAGCAGGTGCAGAACAGCCTGGTCGGAGGTGGGCAGGTCGGGGGCGGCGCTGTTGACGTGCTGGAACCAGGAGTGGTTGTTGCCCGAGGGGCGGGTGGTGATGAGCTTGTCGACGCCGGCGGTGTTCGCGGGGTCGCACTGCTCGGCGAGCCGCGGATCCTGGAGGAAGGGACGCTCGGCGTCGAACAGGTCGAAGCGGCCGCGGTTGCGCTCGACGTACCCGGCGACCTGGCCCGGGTCGAAGTGTCGTTGCTCGACCAGGTCGAAGCGGCGGTCCGACCAGTCGCCCGGACCGGCCTCGTCGAGCTCCGTCATGCGGGCGGTGATCGCGTACAGGATGCGGTACAGCGCGGAGAGCGCGGGCGGATTGTCGATCGCGATCCGTTCGATCTCGTGTGCGCGCAACAGGAGTTCACGCAAGCAGACCTTGGGCGGGTGGGTGGTGGCCGAGTCCGCCTCGTCCTCCTCCCGGTGGGGGACCCAGCGAACGGGGACCCACGCTCGGTCGAGGAGGTTGTAGGCGGGTGGTGCGGGTGGCATGCGGCCTCCGGCGAGGCGAGTGCGGGTGATCACAGGATGGGTAGGCTCTGCCAGATCCCCGCGAGCGAGCGGGGGTGAGCCGTGCGGCACTTAGGGAACAGCCGTGTGGCAGCCCAGTCCCCGCGCAAGCGGGGGTCACGCTGGTCCCGGAGAGGCGACAGCCCGGTCCGGGACCAGCACGCTCAACGTAGCGCCAAGTGCGGTACTTAGGAGCCCAGTTCTTCGGAAATTCCCACGTTCGAGTACAAGAGCTGCCGCTCCCCCAGCCGGGCCGTCCACCGGTCACCGTCATGCCGCATGCGCAGCAGCGCAAGGCCGGCCAGCAGGGGGCGGTCGCCCCAGGCCTTCGGTACGGCGTTCTCATCGGTGCGGCCGACGACCCAGCGGCCGGGCAGCGGCACGGTGTGCCGCATGATCAGCGCGATGTCCTCCCGATTCGCTGCGGCCGTGGGCAGCGGCACGTCACGGTCGGGAACGAGGCTCCACCCGCCGCCCTGTCGTTCGAAGACGCACACGGCACGGCCACTGTCCGCCCCGAGGCGGGTGGTCAGCAGATCGTCCGAGACGACGAAGCTGCTCTCACTGATGAGGGACAGGTCGCCGACCACGTCGTACGGTGCCCGGATATCGGCGAGCTCCGCCAACTGTTCCTCGGCCGCGGCCGAGGCGATGCGCTCGGCGTCCATCCGCTCAAGCTCCGCCAAGGCTGCCTTCTCCAGATCGGCTGCGAAGTCATCCGCGTAGACCTCGTCCACCAGCCGCTGGACGTCGCCCGGGACCTCTACCCCGCCGCTGGTCCGCCTCGCGAGCAGCAGGCTGGTACGGCGCAGCAGGGAGGCGTCGTAGACGGTGCCCCAGGAGCGGGGCGCGACCACGTTCCCCTGGTCGTCGAGCGGTTCCAACACGATCATGCGCGGCTCGGTGGCCGGGCCGGTCCATGACGGACGGGTGGGGCGATCGTGGCGCTTGCCGCGGCCGGCCCGCTGCAGGAGCTGCGCCAGAGGGGCAAGGTCCGAGACGATCAGGTCGAAGTCCAGGTCGAGGGACTGCTCGACGATCTGGGTGGCCACCAGGATCGAGCCCTCGCGCGGATCGGCCGCCGCCGCGACGTTCACGGGCTTCCCGTAAGCGGCTTCGCACTCGGTGGTGATGCGTTGCCGCTCATGGGCGGGGAAGCGGGAGTGGAGCAGTCGCAGGCCGCCCTCGCGCGAGGCGAGGCCGGACAGAACGGATCGCAGGTAACGATAGGTGCGCTGGGCCTCGTCCACGGTGGTGCAGCAGACGAGTACACAGCCGCCCTGGGCGGCCACCGGCGCGAGGATCTCGCGCAGAGCATCGCGGCGGCCCTGCCGTCCTGGCTTCTTCGCCGCGTCCTCGTCCCGGACGTCCCAGTGCACCTGGCGGGTCTCCACAGCCAGGGTGCGGGCCCGGCTGCTGCCGACCCGACGCGGCTCGGACACCGCTCCGCTGCCCGCGTCCACGAAGAGCCACCCGGGGTAGCAGGGCTCCACCGTGATGGGCTCGCGAAAGCCCGCACCACGCCGGTAGGCGTCGACGAGCGACGAGGCCGCCCTGCCCGTCAGAGTCGCCGACAACAGCACGACCGGGGCGCCGAACGCCCCGAGCCACTCCAGCATCCGCACCAGCAGGCTGTGCATCCACGGGCCGTAGGCATGCGCCTCGTCCACCACCAACACCTTGTTCGAGAGGCCGAACAGTCGCAGGAAGCCGTAGCGGATCGGGAGCACCCCCGTGAGCGCCTGGTCGATGGTGCCGTTCGCAAGCGGCGCGAGCAGGCCCCTCCGTCCGGTGCGCAGCCACTGGCCGGCCTCGGTGTCCGCGAGCACGGCCGTCCCGTCCGTCGCCCCCTCGCCGGGGGCGTAGTCCGGGCTCAGCCAGGCCATGCTGTGCAGCAGGGTGAGTGCACGGTCTCCCTCAATGTTCAGCTCCGCGAACGTACGAACACGGGTGAACATCGCGTCCGCCGTGGCCATCGTCGGCAGCGCGAAGTAGAGCCCGGACGTGCCGGAGGCCCTCGCCATCACGGACGCCGCGTACAAGGCGGCCTCCGTCTTGCCGTCCCCGGTCGGGGCAGTGACCAGCAGCAGCCCGGGCCCCTTCACCACATCGGGCAGGTGCTTCGCGACATCGACCTGCAGCTTGTTCGGGGGGAACGGGAACTGCTCGGAGAACTGCTTGCTCGGAAACGCCGCGCGCCCGAGGCCGGCCTCGCATACCCACTTCGGTGCGGCCTCGGCGGCCGCACCGAAATGCTCGGCAAGCTCCGTATCCCCGGCCTTCCAGTCGTCCCCGGGCATCCGCGGTTCGATGACGTCGACCTGGCTGGCCAGCCAGTCGGCGACCACCACCAACCCTGCGACCACCACGGCCAGCTCACCCGGCAGCACGGACTCCAGCGGCTTCTCGGCCCCGACCGTCCGACGGACCGCGTGCGCATGGGCAAGCCGCTGCACCCGCCACCCCTCGGCGGTGCCGAGACCCGGCTGATAGCCGGCCGGGTCCCTGATCTCCTTCACCTGCAGCGCAGGAGCGAAGCACCCATGGTGCCCACCGAGCAACTGGGCGATCTGGTGGGCCGGAGACCGCTTGACCTTTGTGCTGAGCGGATAACCGCACTGCCTGAAGAACTCCACCAGCCCCCAGTGCGTCGCCGTCTCGTGCCTCAGATACCCGCTGCGCTTCGCCGCCGGATTGTCCTCCGCATACGCCGGATCCCCCATCAGCTTCGCGACCTCCTCGACAACCTGCTGCTGGAAGTGCAGCGAGATCTTGCCGATGTCGTGCAGGCCGGCCCACAGCATCACCATCCGCCGGGCCTCGGCCTCGGTGACGCCCATGGCCCCGGCGATCCGCTTCCGCATGCGCTCGCTCAGGACCGCGTCCCACACGGCACCCGCGACGACAGCGGTGTCCAGGAGGTGGCAGATCACGGGGTACGGACCGGGGAGTCCGGCACTCTTGCCCCACAGGCGGGAGTCCGGAGCTGATTTTCCGAAGGCTCCAATGGGCTTGCTGTCATTCATGCCTGATGGAATATCAGCTGCCACCGACTATCCGCACGGCCACCGCACCAGGATCGATGGTGCGCGAGGACCAGGCGGGCAGGGCCCTCAGCGCATCCCGCGAGGTGGTGAGCCTTCGAGGGCATGGCAGGTAGTCCGCATAACGAATCCAACAGCCGGAGTCGTACTCGACTTCCCTGTAGGTTTGTCTTTTTGACTATCGCAAGACCTGGCTGAGGACTTTGGGCATCTGCAATCGAACCAGCCTCGCGCCGCCATGGGGTCAGCGCCACGGAACCTACGAATGCCAGTCCGATGAATGACCGCCCTCTTTGTGACTACAGCCTCCCCATGAGGGCCCGTCGGCAGGCGCTGAGCAGGCACCTCCAGCGCCACCGAATCCGGGGACCCGATGGGCCATGGCATCATGTGGACGATCCTTGACACCTTGACACCGAGCAGAGCATCGACCGAGACGTCAGGCACATCACCTGAATGGTCAAGAAATGGCAAAGCCTCGGCTGCGCCGCAGGTCACGAAGCCTCCTCCCCGCGCCAGCGGGGGTCAGCCGCCCTCGGCATCCCGTTCAACGAGGCCACCACCCTCCTCCCCGCGCCAGCGGGGGTCAGCCGAACTCGGCCGGCTCCGCCGAGGCCTGCGTGGGCTCCTCCCCGCGCCAGCGGGGGTCAGCCGAGCCGGATGCCGCAGCACAAGGTCGGCATCTACTCCTCCCCGCGCCAGCGGGGGTCAGCCGTACGTCAGCCCCTACGCCGACTCGGTGGCCACCTCCTCCCCGCGCCAGCGGGGGTCAGCCGCTCCTGGGCGAGTCGAAGGCCGGCGGCCGGCCCTCCTCCCCGCGCCAGCGGGGGTCAGCCGACCTCTTCGAGCTCGGTGGCGAACGGCCCGTCCTCCTCCCCGCGCCAGCGGGGGTCAGCCGCCGCGGCGGGCACGCGGCCCCCGGCCGCGCATCTCCTCCCCGCGCCAGCGGGGGTCAGCCGGTGTGGACGCCCAACTGAGCGATGTTGCGGGCCTCCTCCCCGCGCCAGCGGGGGTCAGCCGCCGCCCAGGGTGCGCTCCGGGTGGCGCCCCGTCTCCTCCCCGCGCCAGCGGGGGTCAGCCGCCTTCGCGTCGGCTTCCGCGGCGGCCTTCGCGGCCGCCGTGTGGCTCCTCCCCGCGCCAGCGGGGGTCAGCCGGGCACAGCATCGACTCGGCCTCCGGGGTCATCCTCCTCCCCGCGCCAGCGGGGGTCAGCCGCTCTGGGCGGTGCCCACCTTGTGGTGGGTGATCTCCTCCCCGCGCCAGCGGGGGTCAGCCGTGGGAGATCCGGTGGCACGACGGGCCGACGGCCTCCTCCCCGCGCCAGCGGGGGTCAGCCGCCGTCTGGAAAGCCCGCCGCCTCCTCGCCCGCCTCCTCCCCGCGCCAGCGGGGGTCAGCCGTGCAGCGCGTTCGCGGCGTAGAAGTCGTACTGCTCCTCCCCGCGCCAGCGGGGGTCAGCCGCTCCGGCGGGTGGCACTCAACATCGGGGCGAGCTCCTCCCCGCGCCAGCGGGGGTCAGCCGCGCCGCGCGGCCTCGTGCATCCTCGGGATGTCCTCCTCCCCGCGCCAGCGGGGGTCAGCCGCACCGCGCGAAGCGTGTAACGCAGCCTGACGGCTCCTCCCCGCGCCAGCGGGGGTCAGCCGTACATGGCGGCCAGCATCGCCGTGCGGGAACTCTCCTCCCCGCGCCAGCGGGGGTCAGCCGTGCCAACAGCGCTTCCGAGCCTCTGACCTCGTCTCCTCCCCGCGCCAGCGGGGGTCAGCCGCTTGGCCGTTTCCTCAAGGACGACGTCGTCCCCTCCTCCCCGCGCCAGCGGGGGTCAGCCGGCCGCGCCGATGCCCTCGCGGCCCTTCTTCACCTCCTCCCCGCGCCAGCGGGGGTCAGCCGTTGCCGGAGGTCAGGACCGCGTTCAGCTTCCGCTCCTCCCCGCGCCAGCGGGGGTCAGCCGGCAGCGCCGGAGCCCGCGGACCGGGATCAGCTCTCCTCCCCGCGCCAGCGGGGGTCAGCCGACGCCGAGCGCGGAGACAGGCGCCCGACAGCACTCCTCCCCGCGCCAGCGGGGGTCAGCCGTTGCTCATGGGGGTCTCCTTGGTCAGCGGAAGCTCCTCCCCGCGCCAGCGGGGGTCAGCCGGACGACACCGCGACCGCGATCGTCCACCAGGCCTCCTCCCCGCGCCAGCGGGGGTCAGCCGCCCAGCACCCGCACGGAAACCCCGGACTTCGCCTCCTCCCCGCGCCAGCGGGGGTCAGCCGTGACCTCTTCGTGAGGCCTGTTCGGCGTGCCCCTCCTCCCCGCGCCAGCGGGGGTCAGCCGGCCTACTTCAATACCGGCATCGGGCAGGCCCACTCCTCCCCGCGCCAGCGGGGGTCAGCCGGCCTACTTCAATACCGGCATCGGGCAGGCCCACTCCTCCCCGCGCCAGCGGGGATCAGCCGGAGCTCGAGGGCTCCCTGCAGGCACTGATGATCTCCTCCCCGCGTCAGCGGGGGTCAGCCGGAGGCAGGCCAGGCCAGCGGCACGATCCTGCTCTCCTCCCCGCGCCAGCGGGGGTCAGCCGGACGAAGTCGGACCCGCGGTCAAGGACGTGGCCTCCTCCCCGCGCCAGCGGGGGTCAGCCGAGGTTCTCGGCGAGGGACGGTTCGCCGGGGTTCTCCTCCCCGCGCCAGCGGGGGTCAGCCGGGCACCAGCCGGCAGGCTGATGCAGAGGTGGGCTCCTCCCCGCGCCAGCGAGGGTCAGCCGGATGTCGAGCAGGCCTGTGCCGGATTGGTCCGCTCCTCCCCGCGCCAACGGGGGTCAGCCGTCGTCGCCGCGGACCGGGGTGATCAGGGGGATCTCCTCCCCGCGCCAGCGGGGGTCAGCCGCGGGATTCCCGCCCGCTCCCCCCGCCGGCCGCCTCCTCCCCGCGCCAGCGGGGGTCAGCCATCGACGCGGACTCCTCGACGTTCAGCAGGTACCTCCTCCCCGCGCCGGCGGGGGTCAGCCGGTGACGTAGTCCTTCCCGCTGTCAGTCAGGTGCCGGACCCCGGCCCTGGCACGGACGTGGGGCCCGCGCCGGGGAGGGCCCGCCCCGGGGGCGCTCCCCGGGGCGGGGTGGGTCAGCTTCCGGCCGGGGCGCGGTGGCCGTGGCGGAAGAGCGGGGCGCGGGTGTCGAAGGGGACGTCCTCGCGGGAGGCGGCGACGGCGGCGTCGGAGGCGGGCAGGTCGAACGGGAGGGTCGCGGTCATCGGGGCGCGGCCCAGGGCGGCGTCCAGGACGACCTCGTCCGCGGCGCCGAACTCCCCGATCAGCAGGGCCGCGTGCGGGGCGAGCGGGGTGAGGACGGCGGGCCGTTCCAGCTGGGCGGCGAGGACCGTGGGGACGGCG
Source organism: Kitasatospora sp. NPDC058048 (assembly GCF_042885555.1). Classification (NCBI taxonomy): domain Bacteria; kingdom Bacillati; phylum Actinomycetota; class Actinomycetes; order Kitasatosporales; family Streptomycetaceae; genus Kitasatospora; species Kitasatospora sp. NPDC058048. The sequence continues at coordinate 279,708 of NZ_JBHVRT010000001.1, forward strand.
GCGGCCAGGGCGGCGAGCCGCTCGACCTCGGCCGGCTCGAACTCCAGCGAACCGCTGTGGAAATGCTGTTCGAGCATGCCCTCGCGCCGCTCGTACGGGGTGGCGAGGCGGACGACGGCGAGGTCGGCCTGCTCGGGGTGCTCGACCGGGGTGCCGTACCCGGCGGCGACCCGCGGGTCGATGCCCTCGACGTAGAGCCGGGTGGCGGCGGTGGCGGTACGCGGCTCGCCGGCCAGGTGGACCACGGAGCGGCGCTGGAGCTCGCGGCCGAGCGCCCGGCCCTCCGGCGTGCCGACCAGTTCGGCTGCCGCCTCCACGTCGACGTACGGGTCGTCGAAGAGGCCGAGGCGGAACTTGTCGCGCAGGATGCGGCGGGCCGACTCGTCGAGCCGGGCCTCGGTGACGGCGCCGGAGCGGACGGCGGCCAGGATCAGCTCCGGGTCGGTCTCGCCGCCGAGCTGGTCGGCGCCCGCGTCGAGGGTGAGCACGACCTGCTCGGCGACGGACAGCTCCTCGACGCCCCAGTGCCGCGGCGGCAGGGTGACCACGCCGGGGACGCTCATGCCCGTGATGGCGTTGAAGTCGGTGCAGACCACGCCGTCGAAGCCGTAGCGCCCGCGCAGCAGGCCGGTGATGACGTCCCGGTTGAAGTTGGCGCCGACCTCGGCGAGCCCGCTGCCGGAGGGGATCGCGTAGGCGGGCATGATCTGCGCGGTGCCCGCGGCGAAGGCCGCCTCGAAGGGGCGCAGGTGGGTCTCCAACTCGCCGCCGGGATAGACCAGTCGGCGCCCCGCGGCGAAGTGCGAGTCCTCGCCGCCGGCCTGCGGGCCGCCGCCGGGGAAGTGCTTGGTCATGCAGGCGACGCTGTCCGGGCCGACCCGCTCGCCCTGGAGGCCCTCGATGTAGGCGGTGATCATGCGCGAGGCGCGCTCCGGGTCCTCCCCGAAGGTGCCGCTGATCCGGGCCCAGCGGGGCTCGGTGGCGAGGTCGGCCATCGGGTGGATGGCGACCCGGATGCCGACGGCGCACAGCTCGCGGCGGATCAGGTCGGCGTAGCGGCGCACCAGTTCGGGGTCGTCGGTGGCGGCGAGGCCGATCGGCTCGGGGCCGGTGCTGAAGCCGCCGCCGGTGTGGGCGGTGGCCGGGTTGGCGGTGAAGCCGTGCCGGGGGTCGGAGGAGAGGGTGACGGGGATGCCCAGCCGGGCGGCCGCGGCGAGGTCCTGGACGTGGTTGTTCCACGCGGCCATCGCGCGCGGGTCGGGGACGGCCATCATGGCGAAGTGGGTGAGGCCGCGTTCGGTGATCAGGTCGGCGCCGGAGGGGAACGGCGGGTGCTCGCCGGGGAGCATCCGGCCGTGCAGCATCAGCGCGGCCTTCTCCTCCACGGTCATCCGGCTGAGGAGGTCCTCGACCCGCTCCTCGACGGGCAGCCGCGGGTCCTCGTAGGGCTCCATGGTGCCGTTGTGGTTGAGGTCGCGGAAGGGCGTGCCGTCGGTGTGGTGCAGCAGGGTCGTCGTCATGCCGTCACCCCGGCGGCGTTCGACACGGCGGTACGGGCGGCGGCGTCGCTACCGGCGGTGGTCGCGGTACCGGCGGCGGCCTCGGTACGGGCGGCGGCCTTGGCGTGGAAGGCGTCCAGGGTTTCCGCGGTGACCCCGCAGGCGGTCAGGAAGGCGGCGGCGCCGCCGTGCTTGGTGCGGACCAGGTCGAGGAAGGCGCTCATCGCCCCGGCGGGCGCCTCCAGCAGCGGGGCGGGGACGACCAGTCGGCCGGCCTCGACCTCGTTGAGGGCGGCGCGGTTGCGGTCGGCGAGGCCGGCCCAGATCTGCTGGATCGCCTCGTTGGTGCGGGCGTAGTCGGCGACGATCTCCTCGGCGGGCACCCCGAGCAGTTCCAGCAGCAGCGCGGTGAGCAGCCCGGTGCGGTCCTTGCCGGCGGCGCAGTGCACCAGCACCCCGCCGGGGCGGGCGGTGGCCTCGACGGCGGCGGCCAGGGCCTGCGGCGCGGACTCGGCCATCAGCAGGTAGAAGGCGCCGAGGTCCTCGGCGGTGGTCATGGTCCGCATGGCCTGGGCCAGTTCGTCGTTGGTGGGCTCGATCCGGGCGGCGACGACGGCGACACCGGCGGCCTCGGCGGCGGCCCAGTCCTCGGGGCTGCTCTCGGCCTCGCCCCGGAGGTCGACGACGGTGGTGACGCCGTGCTCGCGCAGCTGGGCGACGATGTCCGCGTCGGCGGCGGGGAAGGGCTGGGCGGAGCGGAACACGGCGCCGGGACGGATCCAGCGGCTCGCGGGGTCGGCGAGCACGGCGGGGTCGCGGAAGTTGACCAGGGACATGCGGGGGCCTTTCGGGATGTGCGAAGGGTCTTGCGAGGGGTGTGGCGAAGGTGCGCGGCGGGGCCACGCGAGGGGTGAAGAGAGCTTGCGGAGGGGGGAGTTGGGCGTGCGGTGCCGTCCGGGCGGCCGGTGGCACGCCCGGGGACGGGAACAGGAACGGTGACGGGGCTCGGGTCAGCCCGCCGCGGCGAGCACGTCCCGGTAGGCCCTGACCCAGTCGGCCAGCGTGCCGCTCTCCTGGCCGATCAGGATGTGGCGCCGCACCATGCCGCCGAACATCGCGCCGAACGCGGTCGGGCGCAGATCGGTCTCCGGATCGGTGCCCGGGTCGGTGCCGAGCCGCTCGGCGGCGATGGTGACGGCGTGTTCGATGAAGGCGTCGATGACGACCAGGGCGTAGTTGTGGACGGAGTGCACGTCGAGCAGGCCCCTGCGCAGCCGCCGGCGGCGCTCGGTGTGCTCGACGGGCTCCTCCAGCCGTCCGCCGGTGACGGTCAGCGCGTGTTCGAGCGCGGCCCAGAGCGGGAGTTCGGCGGGGGCCGCGGCGAAGGCGTCGAGGACGACGTGGCCGAAGTCCCAGCCGAACAGCAGGGCTTCCTTGGCCGGGTAGTAGCGGAAGAAAGTGCGGTGGGCGACGTCGGCGCGGCGGCAGATCTGGTCCACGGTGGTGCGTTCGTAGCCCTGCTCCTCGAAGAGGTCGAGCGCCGCGGAGCGGATGCTGTCGCGGGTGCGCGCCTTCTTGCGGTCGCGCATGCCCGGCTCCGCCGCGGTGTCCGTCCCCTGCATCGTTCTTCCGCTCCTGTTCGGTGAGTTGGGTGTCCGAGCCGGTCCGAGTCGGTCTGTTCCGGTCCCGGGCGAGTGCCCGAGTCGGCCCGGGCGAGTGCCCGGTCCGGGTGTCGGTGGGGCCGCCGAGGGGGCGGCTGTCAGTACCGAATCACGTCCGACCGTGCTCGCTCAAGGCGGGAGCCGACTCTTCCGGGTTTCGTCATCCGAAGTTTGCACAACTGCCTTTTGGCAGTACTGCCACTTCCGAAATGGTGTGGACGTCGGCGGCCGCACTCCCCCTGGCCGCCCCCGCACCCCCCGAACCGAGGAACCATGAAGCGGCACACCCACCTCCTGGTAGCCGCGGCCTGCACGGCCGCGGTCACGCTCACCGCCTGCTCCGCCTCCGACGACGCCCTGTCCGGCACCGGCACCGGCACCGCCGCCGGGAACACCGGCGCGGCGGCCGACGGGCCGGCCGTGGACGGCGGCAAGCTCAAGATCGGCCTGGACCGGCCGTTCGCCAAGCTCGACCCGGCCGACGGAACGCTGATCCAGATGCCGATGATGGTCCTCGCCAACGCCCTGTACGACCCGCTGATGGTCAACGGCGACAACGGCACCGTCCAGCCGTACCTCGCCAAGTCCTTCACCCCCAACGCGGACGCCACGGTCTGGACCCTCGACCTGCGCGAGGGCGTGACGTTCAGCGACGGCAGGCCGCTCGACGCCCAGGCCGTCGCCGACCACGTCACCCGGCTCGCCAAGCCGGAGAGCAAGTGCGCCTGCGCCCTCGACGCGGCCGCCATCGGCTCCACCGCCGTCACCGGCCCGACCTCCGTCGCCTTCACTCTCAAGGCGCCCGACGCCGCCTTCCCGAACCTGTTCACCCGCTCGCTCGGCTACGTCTCCGAGGCGCCGTCCGGCGACTCCCCCGCCGTCGGCTCCGGCCCGTACACGGTCGAGAGCGTGCAGCCCGGAGTCTCCGTCACCCTGGCCCGCAATCCCGCGTACTGGGGTGCCAAGGGCCACGCCGACAAGCTCGTCTACCGGGTGCTGCCCGACGCCGACAGCCGCTACCAGTCGCTGCGCTCCGGCGACACCGACCTGATCTGGACCGAGACGCCCAGCCAGCTCAAGCAGGCCGCCGCCGACGGGCTGCGCACCGCCACCGGGCCCGGCTCCACCAGCACCGTGCTGTTCAACACCAAGGCCGCGCCCTTCGACGACGTCCGGGTCCGCCGGGCGGTGCAGTACGCGATCGACCGCGAGGCCCTGGAAAAGGTCGTCTTCCTCGGTCAGGGCTCCGTCGCGGACGGCCCGATCGGCTCCCGCTCCCCGTACCGCACCGCCGCCGGGTACCCGGCCCACGACCCGGCCAGGTCCCGTGCCCTGCTGGCCGAGGCCGGCCACCCCGACCTCGCCTTCGAGTACCTCGTCGACAGCCGCCCCGAGGCCCAGCAGCGCGCCACCGTGCTCCAGCAGATGCTCGGCGAGGCCGGGATCAGGATGACCGTCAAGCCGCTCGACAACGCGGGCCTGGGCACCGCGATGCTCCAGCGCAAGTTCCAGGTGATGGACTTCATCACCAGCATGTTCGGCGACACCGACACCGCGCTCAGCAGCCTCTACCTGCCGAACTCGCCGTACAACTTCATGAGTTGGTCGGACCCCGAGGCCCAGAGGGCGATCACCGAGGGCCGCGCCTCGACCGACCCGGCCAAGCGCTCGGCCGCCTACGGCCAGGCCGCCGCGCGGGTCGGCGGCGAGGCGCCGATGGTCTTCCTCACCGAGAACACCGTCGGCTTCCTCGGCACCGCCAGGGTCGGCGGACTGCCCGACCTGTCCAGGCGCACCGTCCTCAACGTCTCCCCCGCCACCCTGTGGGTGAAGCGGTGACCCCCCGCGCCCGGACCGCCCTGCGGTACGGCGGGCAGCTCGGCCGCGCCGCGGCCGTCCTGCTGCTGGTCACCGTCGGCGCGCTCGCCCTGCCCCACCTGATGCCCGGCTCCCCCGCCGTCGCCGCCCTCGGCCCCACCGCCACCCCCGAGCAGATCTCCGCCTACGAGGCCGGGCTCGGACTGGACCGCAACGTGCTCGCCGCCACCTGGCAGTGGATCGGCGACGCCCTGCACGGCGACCTCGGCCACTCGCTGTCCACCGGAGCGGCCGTCACCGGCGAACTCGCCGACCGCATCCCCGTCACCCTCGAACTCTTCCTCGCCGCCCAGCTGGTGGCGCTCTGCCTGGCCGTGCCCGTCGCCCTGCTCTCCGCCTGGCGGCCCGGCGGCACCTTCGACAGGCTCGCCACCACCGCCACCTTCGGCTGGCTCGCCGTCCCCGGCTTCGCCCTCGGCCTACTGCTCATCTGGATCGCCGCCGTCCAGCTGCGCGTCCTGCCCGCCACCGGCTGGACCCCGTTCACCGAGAACCCGGCCGAGAACCTGCGCCACCTGGTGCTGCCCGCCCTCACCCTCGGCCTCACCGAGGCCGCCGTGTTCACCCGCACCCTGCGCGGACAGCTGCTCGACACCCTCGACCAGCCGTACATCGCCGCCGCCCGCAGCCGCGGCATGGGCACCACCCGGCTGCTGCTGCGCCGCGCCCTGCGGCCGTCCAGCCTGCCGCTGGTGACGCTGATCGGGATCGGCATCGGGACCTCGCTGGGCGGCTCGGTGCTGGTCGAGTCGCTGTTCGCGGTGCCCGGGGTCGGCGGCCTGGTCTCCGGGGCCATCGCCGGCCGGGACTTCCCGGTCGTCCAGGCCGTGGTGGTGGTCAGCGCCGTCGCCGTGGTCGCGGCCACCTTCGCGGTCGACCTGCTGTACCGCACGATCGACCCGAGGATCGCCCATGAGCACCGCTGAGACCACCACCGCGACCGCCGAGAGCGCCGCCGGGTCCGTCAAGACCGTTGGGAACGAAGCCGGGACCGCAGGGAGCACCGACACCGCCGGGACCCCCACCGCCCGCCGCCGCCCGCCGGCCGGCGTGCTCGCCGCCGCGGCCTGGCTGGCCGTGGTCGCCCTCGCCGCCCTGCTGCTGCCCCTGCTGCCCGGCTTCGACCCGCTGCACGGCGACTTCGCCCACCCCTCCGCCGCCCCCGGCCCCGGCCACTGGCTGGGCACCGACGGCTCCGGGCGGGACATCCTGCAGCGCACCGTCGCCGGCGCCCGCGCCTCCTTCACCGTCGCCGCCCTGACCGTCCTGGTCGGGCTGCTCGGCGGCGGCGCGCTCGGCCTCGCCGCCGGCTGGTTCCGCGGCCCGGTCGACAAGGCCATCGGCTTCGCGACCGACCTGCTGATGTCCGTGCCCAGCCTGATCCTGGTGATGATCGTGGTCTCGATGCGCGGCCCCGGCCTCACCGTCATCGGCGGCCTGATCGGGCTGTTCACCGTCCCGCACTTCACCCGGGTGGTGCGCGCCGTCGTGCTCTCGCTCGCCGAGCGCGGCTTCGTCCAGGCCGCCCGCATGATCGGCACCGCCCCGCTGCGCATCCTGCGCCGCGAGATCGTCCCGCACGTCCTGCCGATCGCGCTCACCTTCGCCTTCACCGCCACCACCGTCGCCATCGTCGCCGAGGGCTCGCTCAGCTTCCTCGGCTTCGGGCTGCGCCCGCCGGAGCCCTCCTGGGGCGGCATCATCGCCGAGGGCCGCACCACCCTCGGCAGCGCGCCGTGGATCTCGCTGGCGCCCGCGGCGGTGCTCTGCCTGACCGTCCTCGCCCTCAACTACCTCGGGGAGCACCTGCGTTCGGGCGCTCCCGCCGCAGCCAGGCCCGCCGTCGCGAAGCCCACCGCTGCGAAGCCCACCGCCACGAAGGGAGCGCGCGGATGACCTCCGCCCCCGTCCTCGACGTCCGCTCGCTGGACACCGTCCTGCACACCCCCGACGGGCGGGCCCTGCACGTCCTGCACGGCGTCAGCCTCGCCATCGCGGCCGGCGAGTGCCTCGGCGTGGTCGGCGAGTCCGGCTCCGGCAAGTCCGTGCTCGCCCGCACCGTCCTCGGCGTCGAGTCGCGCACCACCAGGGCCGTCGCCACCGGCGAGATCCGGCTGAACGGCGAGGACCTGCTCGCCGCCACCCCCGCCCGGCGCGCCGAACTGCTCGGCACCGGCATCGCCATGGTCCACCAGGATCCGATGACCTCGCTCAACCCGGTCGTCCGGATCGCCGACCAGGTCACCGAGTCGATCACCAACCGGCGCCGCCTGTCCCGGCGCGAACGGCTGCGCACCGCCGCCGAGTTGCTCGCCGCCGTCGACGTCCCCGACCCCGCCCGGCGGGCCCGCGCCCACCCGCACGAACTCTCCGGCGGCCTGCGCCAGCGCGTCGGCATCGCCGCCGCCCTGGCCGGCGAACCCGCCCTGCTGCTCGCCGACGAACCCACCACCGCCCTCGACGTCACCGTCCAGCGCACCGTCCTCGACCTGCTCGACCAGCACCGGGTCGACCGGGGCCTGGCCACCCTGCTGATCACCCACGACATCGGCCTGCTGTACGGGCGGGCCCGCCGCATCGCCGTCATGTACGGCGGCCGGATCGTCGAGACCGGCCCCACCGAAGCCGTCACCCGGCACCCCCGGCACCCCTACACGGCGGCGCTGCTGCGCTCCGTCCCGCGCGTCACCGGCCCGCTGCGCCGCACCCTGCCCGCCATCCCCGGCTCACCGCCCGACCTCACCCGGCCCATCCCCGGCTGCCCCTTCGCCCCGCGCTGCGAGCGGGCGGCCGAACTCTGCACCACGACCGCGCCACCCACCCGCACGGCGGCGGACGGACACACCGCCGACTGCCACTTCCCGCTCACCGCGGCCGACAGCACCGCTCCCGAGGAACTGGAGTCCGCGGCATGACCACCGCACCCGACACCGCCGCACCCGGCACCGCCGGCGCCGGAACTGCCGCCGCCGGAACCACCGACGCCGGTACGGCCGTCCTGGAGGCCACCGGCCTCGGCGTCGTCCACCGCACCCGCTCCGGCCCGCTGCACGCCGTCAGCGGCGTCGACCTGGCCCTGTACCCGCGCCGCACCCTCGCCCTGGTCGGCGAGTCCGGCTCCGGCAAGAGCAGCATCGCCAAGGCCCTGCTGCGGCTGCCCCCGCCCACCACCGGCACCGTCACCCTCGACGGCACCGACCTCGCCACGCTCTCCCCGGGGGCCCTGCGGGCGGTCCGGCCCCGCCTCCAGATGGTCTTCCAGGACCCGCTCTCCTCCCTCAACCCGCGCCGCCGGGTCCGCGACCTCGTCGCCGAACCCCTCGACGCCCACCCCGACCCGGCCCGCGACCGCGACCGCGACCGCGAGGAGATCGTCACCCGGCAGCTGGAGGCCGTCGGCCTGCCGCCCGCCCTGTTCGGCGACCGCCGGCCCCACCAGCTCTCCGGCGGACAGGCCCAGCGGGTCGCCATCGCCCGGGCGCTGGCCGCCGGGCCGCGCGTCCTGATCGCCGACGAGGCGGTCTCCGCCCTCGACGTCTCGGCCCAGGCCACCGTGCTCAACCTGCTGCGCGACCTCACCGAGGAGCGCGGACTGGCCGGCCTCTTCATCTCCCACGACCTCGGCGTGGTCCGGGCGGTGAGCGACGAGGTGGCCGTGCTCCAGCTCGGCCGGATCTGCGAGCGCGGCCCCACCGAGGCCGTCCTCGCCGCCCCGGCCCACCCCTACACCGCCGCCCTGCTCGCCGCCGTCCCCGAACCCGGCCGCCCGCTGCGCGACACCGGCCTGCTCCCCGCCGACCCGCCCTCCCCGCTCGCCCCGCCCAGCGGCTGCCGCTTCCGCACCCGCTGCCCACTGGCGGACAGCCGCTGCGCCACCGAGGAGCCCCGGCCCCGGGAGGTGGCGCCCGGCCGTACGGTGGCCTGCCACCGCCCGCTGGTCGGCGCCGCGGAGGCCTGACCGGCCGGGGCCGTCCCGGTGCCCGATCGGGCGGCGGACGGGACCGGGTCGCCGGTGAACAGGGCGCGGTGCTTGCACCCGGCCGACCCGCCCGCGACGCCGAACGGCTGACGGGTGGCGAGCGCGCGGCGGCGGCGCTCCCCCGGAGTCGTCGCAGCCCGCACGGAAGCACCGGCCCCGGTCGGCCGCCCGACAACGGCGGCGCGGCCGAACCCCCGACCGGGGCATGACGCGACCGCCGCCTTCGGCCGTTCCGCGGTCGGGGCCCGGTAGCGTCACCGGTCATGAGGATTCTGGTCACCGGCGGCGCCGGGTTCATCGGTGCGGCGGTCGTCCGGGGCCTGGTGGCGGCGGGCCACGAGGTCCGTGTCCTGGACGCGCTGCTTCCCGCCGTCCATCCCTCGGGGATGCCGCCCGAGCTGCCCGCGGCGGTGGACTTCCGGCACGGGGACGTGCGGGACCGGGCGACGGTGGAACGGGCGCTGGCCGGAGTGGACGCGGTCTGCCACCAGGCGGCCATGGTCGGCCTGGGGACGGACCTCGACGACGCGCCCGCCTACGCGGGCTGCAACGATCTGGGAACGGCGGTGCTGCTCGCCGCGATGGCGCACTCGGGCGTGCGCGGCCTCGTCCTCGCCGGGTCCATGGTCGTCTACGGCGAGGGCCGCTACCGCTGCCGGCTGCACGGGGACGTCGCACCCGGTCCACGGCGCCCGGACGAACTGGACGCCGGCCGGTTCGAGCCGCCGTGCCCGCGCTGCGGTGCCGAACTCCTGCCCTGCCTGGTGACGGAGGACGCACCGACGGACCCGCGCAGCGTGTACGCGGCGACGAAGCTCGCCCAGGAGCACCTGGTCTCCGCCTGGACCCGCGCCTGTGCGGGCCGTGCCCTGACCCTGCGTTACCACAATGTCTACGGCCCCGGGATGCCGCGGGACACTCCGTACGCCGGGGTGGCGTCGCTCTTCCGCTCGGCCCTGGCCCGGGGCGAATCGCCCAGGGTGTTCGAGGACGGCGGGCAGCGCCGGGACTTCGTCCACGTGGCGGACGTCGCCGCCGCGAACCTCTCCGCGCTGGCGGCGCTCGGCGACCGCCCGCCGGGCAGTACCCGGGCCTACAACGTGGGCAGCGGCGAGGTCCGTACGGTCGGGGAGATGGCACGGGCGCTGGCCGCCGCCCACGGTGGACCGACGCCGGTGGTGACCGGCGAGTACCGGCTCGGCGACGTCCGCCACATCACCGCGGACTCCGCCCGGATCCGGGCGGAACTCACGTGGCGGGCCCGGGTCTCCTTCGCCGACGGGATGCTGGAGTTCGCCGCCGCGCCGCAGCGGGCGTGAGAACGGCGCGCGACGTCAGCCGTGCGCGGGTGCCGCCGGATCCCGTCCGATCCCCCGGACGGGTCGAGCCTCGCCGACGTCGTACCTCCGCAAGGCGCGGTTCGGCCTCGGCGGGCCGGGCTGCGGTTAGCGTGACCGGCGTGACTTCTCCCCTCCTTCCCGTCCCCGTCGCCGATGTCGTCCTTCCCTGTCTGGACGAGTCCGCGGCCCTGCCGTGGGTGCTCGGCCGTGTCCCGGACGGCTGGCGCGCGATCGTCGTCGACAACGGTTCGCGCGACGGCTCGGCGGAGTTGGCCCGGTCGCTGGGCGCCACTGTCGTCGAGGAGCCCCGGCGCGGTTTCGGCGCCGCCTGCCACGCCGGCCTGCTCGCCGCGACCGCCGGACTGGTCTGCTTCATGGACTGCGACGGTTCGCTCGATCCGGCCCAACTGCCCCGCGTCGCCGCTCCCGTGGCGGCCGGCACGGCGGACCTCGTGCTCGGCCGCCGCCGTCCCGCGACCGCCGGCGCCTGGCCGGTGCACGCCCGGCTCGCCAACACCGTCCTCGCCCGCCGGCTGCGCGCCCTCACCGGGGCACCGCTGCACGACCTCGGACCGATGAGGGCCGCCCGGCGGGAGCGGCTGATCGCCCTCGGGCTGGGCGACCGCCGCTCCGGCTATCCCCTCGAAATGGTGCTCGCCGCCTCGGCGGCCGGGATGCGGATCACCGAGACCGACGTCGACTACCTGCCGCGCTCCGGCCGCTCCAAGGTCACCGGGACCGTGCGCGGCACCCGTCAGGCCGTACGCGACATGCGGGCCGTGCTGGCCGCACCGCCGCCCACCCTGCTGGTCATCGCCAAGGCGCCGGTTCCGGGCCGGGTGAAGACACGTCTCACCCCGCCGTGCAGTCCGGGGCAGGCGGCGGTGCTGGCCCGGGCCGCCCTCGTCGACACCCTCGCCGCTCTCGACCGGATGCCGGCCGGCCGGCGGCTGCTCGTCCTCGACGGGGACGCCGGTCCGTGGCTGCCGCCCGGTTGGGACGTCGTCCCGCAGTGCGGCGGCGGTCTCGACGAGCGGCTCGCGGCGGCCTTCGCCCACGCTGCCCGGCGAGCTCCGGGATCACCCGCCCTGCTGGTCGGCATGGACACCCCGCAGCTGGACCCGGCCGTCCTCGCCGAGTCGCTCTCCCCGGCCCACCGCGCCGGTGCGGACGCCTGGTACGGCCCGGCGGCCGACGGCGGCTTCTGGGCCCTCGGCCTGGCCCACCCCACCGAGCGGCTGGCCCGACGCCTGCTCCGGGGGGTGCCGATGTCCACCTCCCGCACCGGCGCCGCCCTGCTCGACCGCCTCGCGGCCGAGCGCCTGACGGTCCGCCACCTCCCGGTGATGACCGACGTGGACACCATCCAGGACGCCCGCCGCGTCGCGGCCGAAGCGCCGCACACCGGGTTCGCCGCGCACCTGCGCACGATCGACACCGCCCCGGAGTTCGCCGGATGACCGCCCCGGCCGCCGCCTGGATCGACGACCCGTTCGCCGAGGCCGTACGCGCCGGACGCGGCCCCCTGTGGCTGCGTCAGGAGGACGGCTCGCGCATCGCACTCGACGTCGAACGGTGGTGCGCCCCCGCCGCCGGAGGCGACCACAGCCTGCTGCGGCGCTGCGTGGGCCTGGCCGCCCCGGTGGTGGACCTGGGCTGCGGACCCGGCCGGCTCGTGGCCGCCCTGCTGGCCCTCGGCGTCCCGGCCCTGGGAGTCGACGTCACCGGGGCGGCGGTGGAACGGACCCGCCACCTCGGAGGCCCCGCCCTGTGCCGGTCCGTGTTCGACCGGCTGCCCGCCGAGGGCCGCTGGGGCGGTGCGCTGCTCGCGGACGGCAACCTCGGCATCGGCGGCGACCCGGCCGTGCTGCTGCGCCGCGGCGCCGAACTCCTGGCACCGGACGGCGTCCTGCTGGTCGAGGTCGAGCCGTGGGAGCTCGACGAACGGATCACCGTACGGGTCGAGGGTTCCGACGGCCGCCTCGGTCCGGCATTCGCCTGGGCACGATGCGGCGCCGGGGCGGTCACCCGGCGGGCCCGCCGGGCCGGGCTCGTCGAGACCGAACGCTGGACCTCCCACGGACGGCGGTTCCTCGCCCTCCGCAAGTCCTCCGCCGGCACACTCGTGTGACGGGGCGCGTCGCCCCGCCTCCTCCGAGTCCGCGGTGCGCCACGCGCCTCGGAACGTCGGCGGCCGGTCAGGCCTTCGTCGTACCCGGCGCCGGACCGCGCGCCGGCCGCGGCGGTACGGCGCGGGACAGCCCACGCGCCGTCGGCACCGCGAGCACACAGGCCAGCGCGACCGCGTACGAGGACCGCTGGGCGTCCGCCCCGCCGACGAGGTAGAGCGCCTGTCCGGCCGCCGGAACGGCCAGCCACTCCCACCGCCCGTCGAGCGCGACCAGGGCCACCACCAGCAGGCCGTACCAGGGGTAACTCGGCGCGACGACCAGCAGCGCCGTTCCGGTCACCAGCAGGGCGCCGCGCCACGGTCGGCCGGGATCGCCGCGCAGCAGCACCCACAGGGCCACCACCGCCAGCACCAGCGCGGCCGCCCACGGGGCCCACCGGTCGGCGACGACGATCCGCAGGAGGCCGAACCGGTCGAGGTGCCCCTGCTCGTACCCCTCCTCCCGCAGGTATCCGGGCAGGTACCCCAGCACACCGGGCCCGGAGGCGACGAGGTAGGGCAGATAGACCGCCACGAACGTCCCGAGGGCCACTGCGAGCAGCAGCACGTCGGACCTGGTCGGACGCCGGGCCAGCAGCCCGGAGAGCGCTCCGGGCAGGGCGAGCGCCGGCAGCAGCTTGGTCGCGACCGCCGCGCCGAGCAGGGCGCCGCCGGCACCGGCCCGGCGACGGGCGGAGAAGCCCAGTCCGGCCACCATCAGGAGTGCGCCGAGGGTGTCGACGTGCGCGTCGTTGACCGCCCACACCGTCACTCCGGGGCACCAGCCCCACAGCGCGGCGCGTCGGCTGCCCCGCCGTGCCGCCAGCAGTGCGCCGGTGGTGGCCACGGCCAGCACGGCCCCCGCGGCCTGCACACCGCGGACGCCGCCACCGAACGGGTGCACGGCGAGGAACCACGCCTCCGCGACCGGCGGGTAGATGGTGTGCACGGCGGGCCGGTTGATCCGGGTGCAGTCGCCGTCCGCGGTCCGCCGCTCGTCCCACCCCGCACAGCCGTCACCCACCGGGAACAGGCCCGGATCGCGCAATCGGGCCAGCGCCGGGTCGTCCGGGGTGCGCGCGTAGGGCGAGGTGCCGGCCGCCTGGACGCGGCCGTCCCACACGTACCGGTAGGCGTCGTCGCTGGTGCGCGGTGGCGCCAACAGCCCGACGGCGGCGACGGCGACGCTCCCGGCCAGGACGAGCGGCACCACATGACGGTCGCCCACCCCGCGGAGCAGGACGAGCGCGAGGGTGAACAGCGCCGCGTCGAGGACGTACCAGCCGTACAGCGGCGCCCGGTCGGCGAGCGTCCCACCGCCGGTCACGGTCAGTGCCAGGGCAGCCGTCAGTGCGGCGAGGGCGAGGACACACGGCAGGAGGCGTCGGGTGAGCACGGGCCCACCCCGCCACCGTGGTGCCCCGTCACCGAGGACCGACAGCGCCGCCGCTGCGGCCCGGTCAGGCTCCGGGGACACCCGGAAGACCGGTGGTGAGGCCGTCCAGGGCGTGCGAGCAGACGCAGTCCCGGTCGACGGGCAGCAGTTCGATCGCCTTGAACAGCACCGTGCGCAGCCGGTCGACATTGCCCGCGAAGACCTTCAGCACCTCGGCCTGGGTGACGCCCTCGCCTGCCACAACGCCCGCGTCGTGATCGGTGACGAGCGCCAACGTGCTGTAGCAGAGCGCCAGTTCACGCGCCAGCGCGGCCTCCGGGTGCCCGGTCATGCCGACCACCGACCAGCCGTTCGCGGAGAACCAGCGGGACTCGGCGCGGGTCGAGAAGCGCGGCCCCTCGATCACCACCAGGGTGCCGCCGTCCACCGGCCCCCAGGCCGCCGCGGCGGCGGCGTCCAGGGCCGCCCGCCGCCCCGCCGGGCAGTACGGGTCGGCCATCGGCACGTGCACCACCTCGGGGACGGAGCCGTCCGGCAGCGGCTGCCCGTCGTAGAAGGTCTGCACCCGGCCCGAGGTCCGGTCCACGAACTGGTCCGGCACCAGCAGCGTGCCGGGCCCGTACTCCGGCCGCAGCCCGCCCACCGCGCACGGCGCGAACACCTGCCGCACCCCCAGCGCGTGCAGCGCCCAGAGATTGGCCCGGTAGTCGATCCGGTGCGGCGGCAGCCTGTGCCCGCGCCCGTGCCGGGGCAGGAAGGCGACCCGGCGACCGGCCGCCTCGCCCAGGAACAGCGCGTCGCTCGGCGGCCCGTACGGCGTGTCGACCCGCACCTCGGTCACCTCGTCCAGCAGCGCGTACAAGCCCGAGCCGCCGATCACACCGACCTCGGCCCGCGGCGCGTCCCCACGTACTGTCATGTGTTCCACCTCTCTCTCGGCGAGACCGTTCCGGCCACTGCTCGAACCAGCGGGCCTCGGGTCTCGACATCCGGTCCTACGGTTCACGAACCCCGCACCGCCGGTACGGGTCGGCCCGCCGCTCACCCGGGCGCGGACCGTCGGGATCGCCCGGCACGGCGCAGCTTGAGCGCGAGGGCGCCGGCCGCCGCGCCGAACAGGACTCCGCTGACGGCGAGCCACCGGCCGAGGTAGACCTCCTCCGACAGCCCGGTGGCCCCCGGGTACGGCTCGGACAGGTTCAGGACGAGGGGGAACCAGACGAGCAGCAGAAGGCCGGACAGGACGACCGGCACCCGCAGGTAGTTGATCCACTCGACGGTCGGAGTCCGCTCGTGGCGGTGGCGCAGGACGGACCGGGCGGAGAGGTCGGCGAGCGAGTAGAGCGGCAGCAGGACCAGGTCGTGGGCGAGGGCCCCGCCGACGAACCAGACCACCACCGCGAGGGCCCGGTCGGACACCAGCCGCTCGGCGGCGTAACCGGCGAGCGCGAACGAGGCGAGAAGCACGAGCAGGTGCATCGGCCCTGCGCCGTACCAGCGGGTGAGGCGGGCGGGTCGGGCCACGGTCACGCCCTGAAGGTGAGTCGGCCGACCCACTTGGTGTTGTTCACACCGGGGTTGGCGGGGACGATGATCCGGGCCGGGAAGCCGTGGTCGAGCGACAGGTCGACTCCGTTGACGTGCAGGGCCAGGAGGGACCGGGGGTCGCGGATCTGGTTGCCCCGCAGCAGCACCGAGGTGAAGGGACCGGGTGGCTGAACCGACTCCACCAGCACCTCGGCCGCACCGGACAGGCCGGCCAGGGCCGCCAGGTCGGCCAGCCGCAGTCCGCTCCACAGCTGGTCCTCGGTGGACCAGCCCTCCACGCAGGCGATCGGCAGCCGGGCCGACCGCTGCGGCATGGCCAGCAGCTGCTCGCGGGTGAGGACCAACGGCTCCGCGGCGCCGTGCAGTTCGAGGCGCCATCCGGGCCCGACGAGCTGCGGGGTGATCCCGACGGCGGCGGCGGTCTTGTTGATCTGGAAGCCGTTCGGGCCCTGCTCGGGGGCCCGGTTGTGCGGCGCCAGGAGCGCGGTCTCGCGGAGGCTGCCGCCCAGGCTCTGCCCGGCCGTCACCGCGAACAGGACGAGCGAGCCGCCTCCCACCAGGGCGAGCGCACCGCGCCGGGAGGTCGTCGGCGCGGCCGGCGAGGCCGCCACCAGGCCCCCGCCGTCGGAGGGTTCCGGCCTGGTCGCCGCAAGCCCGGTCCGCAGCTCCGCCAGCAGTGGACGCGACCGCAGGGCACGGCTCGCGCTGCCCAGCTTGAGGACCACGTGGACGGCGAAGGCGGCGATGAACACCCACGCACCGTAGAAGTGCAGCGGGTAGAAGGATCCCGGAAAGACGTAGTGCAGCTGGATGTTGAGGATCCCGGTCACGAACTCGAACACGGCACCGCCGACGAGCATCAGCAGCGACAGCCGCTCCAGCGCGTTCGCGGCGCTGCGGACGGGCGGCCAGGTGAAGAGCTTCGGGATCACCGACCACAGCTTGGCCAGCAGCACCGGAACCAGCACGACGCCGAGCGTCACGTGCACGCCCTGGGTGAGCCGGTACAGCCAGGACGGATCGGTGGGCCAGTCGAAGAGGTAGAAACCCAGCAGCCCCTTCTCCGGGGTCTGGTCGTTGAGCCGGCCCAGGCCGGGGTTGTACGCGGCATAGGACAGCGCCCCGGTCACGAACAGCACCGGGATCCCGGCGAGCAGGACGAACCCGAACACGGAGGTGAGCCACGGCCCGCGGATCGGGCTGCGCCAGAACGCCCGGCGGAACGGGCCGGGCGGAGGGGGCGTCCGACCGGCCCGGGCGGCGAGGGCCGCGCCGGCCGAGGCGAGGGACCGGCCGGCGGTTCGGGCCGCCCCGCGCAGCCTCCTGGCACCGCGCCCGGGCAGATCCCGCACCCTGGTGCCGCCCCGGCCCCGCGCGGGGTCCTCCCCGGGCGATCCGCCCCCCTGTCGGGCCCCGACCACCCGTCACCTCCAGCTCCGGAACCGTCCGTGAACGGGCGGGCCCACCGGCCTCCCGCGGTGAGGAGCGACGGCGACCGGGCC
The DNA here is from genome assembly GCF_042885555.1 of Kitasatospora sp. NPDC058048. NCBI lineage: Bacteria > Bacillati > Actinomycetota > Actinomycetes > Kitasatosporales > Streptomycetaceae > Kitasatospora > Kitasatospora sp. NPDC058048. The sequence goes on from NZ_JBHVRT010000001.1 coordinate 296,681, forward strand.
CGGCCTGGGCCGCCGGAACGAGAGCCGCACCGTCGGAACCCCGCCCGACAGCAAACCAGCAGCGCACGGACTTCACCGCAAGGCCGGACAGGCGGGGCGGCAACATCACCCGTGCGGAGGTATCCCGTCCCTGCCGCGGTCCCGGGTACCGAGCCGGCGGGGGCGGCCGGGGTCAGGCCTCGTCGGCGGTGGAGATGGCCAGCAGCTTCGTCACCGAGCCGTCGTCGCCGACGACGTCGCGCAGGTGCCGGAAGCCGATCCGCCGGCTCATCGTCAGGCTCGGGGTGTTCTCGGCGCCGACCAGGCCGTAGACCTCCTTGAGCCCCAGCTCGTCACCGGCGTAGCGGATCAGGCCGCGCACCGCCTCGGCGCCCAGGCCCCGGCCCCAGAATTCCGGGGCGAGCGCGGTGACCAGCTCGTGGCCGTCGACGTTCCCGGCGCGCTTGACCTCGGCGTGGCCCGCATACGCCCCGTCCAGCCAGAGGCCCCAGACGTCGAAGAGGTTCTGCGGGTAGACGTCGGTCAGGATCGCGCGGAAGAGCGTTCGGATGTCCGGCTCGGGCACGAGGTCCTGGCCCATCCAGCGGCACACGTCCGCGTTGCGCAGCAGGGAGACGAAGGCGTCCTCGTCCTCGGTCCGGTAGGGGATGAAGTCCAGGTGCTCGGTGCGCAGCGGAGGGGTCATGGTGCTCTCCTCGGGTCGTGGTGGTGCGGCGGCTCGGTGGTGCGGTCGTGCAGCGGTGAAGTGGTGGGGTGGTGGGGTGGTGGGGTGGTGGGGTGGCCGGGACGGGGCCGGTCGGCGTGGGCGCGACCGGCTGCCCGTCCCGCGGCGGTCAGGCTCCGGCGTTCTCCATGCGCTCGCGCAGGCTCTTCGGGCGCATGTCGGTCCAGACCTCGTCGACGTAGGCGGTGCACTCGGCCTCGGTGCCCTCGGTGCCGACGGGCTGCCAGCCGGCCGGTACGTCGAGGTCGGCGGGCCAGAGGGAGTACTGCTCCTCGTCGTTGCGCAGCACCTGGTAGCGGGTGTTCTCGTCCATGTCGGGCTCCTCTGTCGTCGGACGAACGGGTGTCGGTGGTGGTGTGCGGTCAGTGGCTTTCCCGGGCGTGCCGGGCGATCTGCCGCAGGGCGGCGGCGAAGTCCTCGGCCGCCCGGCGGACGGCCCCGGTGTCGTGCACGGCGGGCCGGTGGTGCCAGGTGAAGGCGAGGCGTCCGTGCTGGGCCGCGCCGACCACCTCCAGCGGGTGGGAGCCGCCGTCCCGGGGGTCGTGGTCCTGGCCGAAGGAGCCGAGTTCGGCGCGGACCAGGCCGTCGCCGGCGGTCTCGGGCCGGGCGTCCCACTGGCCGAGGTAGTTGAAGACGATCTGGCCGTGCCCGCCGGCGGCGAGGCGCTCGCGGATCTCGGGGGTGCCGAAGGTGCGCAGGGCGCCGAAGCCCAGGCCGTTGCCGGGCACCGCGCGCAGCTGTCGGCGCACGGACTTCACCAGGGCGCGCCAGTCGCGGTCCGGATCGGGCCGGTCGGCGTCGGGGACGTGGAAGGTGACGGGGTGGACGGTGGTGAACCAGCCGACGGTGCGGGACAGGTCGACGCCCTCCAGCAGGTCCTCCCGGCCGTGTCCCTCCAGGTCCAGGGCGATCCGCCGCTGTCCGCTCCAGCGGGCCAGGGCGAGGGCGAGCGCGGCGAGCAGCACGTCGTTGACCCGGGTGCGGTAGGCGGCGGGGGCGGCGCGCAGCAGTGCCTCGGTGTCCGCCTCGTCGAGTTCGACGGTGACGGCCGCGCTCTCGGCGGTGCCGGTGCCGGTGCCGCCGGGCAGGGCCGTCCGGGCGCTCACCGCCTCCTCCCAGTAAGGGAGTTCGTGGTCCAGGCCGCCCTCGGCGACATGGCCGGCGAGCCGGTGCGCCCAGTCCCGGAAGGAGGTGCCGCGCTCCCCCAGGGTGATCGCCCCGCCGCGGACGGCCTGCCGGTGGGCGCTCTCCAGGTCGTCGCGCAGCACCCGCCAGGAGACGGCGTCGACGACCAGGTGGTGGGCGACCAGGAGCAGCAGGGCGGGGTGCTCCGGGTGGCCGGTGAACAGGGCGGCGCGCAGCAGCGGACCGCGGGCCAGGTCGAAGCCGGCGTGGAGTTCGTCGGCGGCCTTGGCCATGGCCGCGTCGGCGGCCTCGGCGCTCTGCCCGGTCAGGTCGTAGCGGATCAGGAGGTCCTCGGCGGGGGCGGGCGGCGGGTTGAACTGGTGCCAGCCGGTCTCGTCGCGGGTGAAGCGCATGCGCAGCGCGTCATGGTGTTCCAGCAGGGCGTCGAGGGCGGCGCGCAGTGCCGTCGGGTCGGGGTCGGCGCCGAGTTCGAGCAGGGTGGACTGGTTGAAGTGGTGGTGGGCGGCGCGCGGGGTGGTCAGGAACCATTCCTGGATGGGGGTGAGCGGCAGGCCGCCGGTCACCGGGCCGTCGTCCGCGCGTTCGGTGGCGGTGCGCACGACGGTGGCGAGTTCGGCCACGGTCTGGTGGCTGAACAGGTCCCGGGTGGCCAGGTGGAGGCCGTCGCGGCGCAGCCGGGACACCACCTGCATGCTGAGGATGGAGTCGCCGCCGAGCAGGAAGAAGTTGTCGTCGGCGCCGACCTCGTCGAGGCCGAGGACGTCGGCCCAGATCCGGGCGATCCGGCGTTCGAGGTCGGTCTCCGGTGCCCGGCCGGGGCCGGCGGTGGCGTGGGCGGGACCGGGGTCGGGCAGGGCCCGGCGGTCGAGTTTGCCGTTGGGGGTGAGCGGCAGGGCGGCCAGCGGGACGAAGGCCGCGGGGACCAGGTGGGGCGGCAGGGTTTCGGCCAGGTGGAGGCGGAGTTCGAGGGCGGGCGCGCCCGTGGTGGCGTCGGTCGGGACGATGTAGCCGACGAGCCGTCCGCCGCCGGGGCCGTCGGCGCGGACGGTGACGACGGCGTCGCGCACCAGGGGGCTGCGGCGCAGGACGCTCTCGATCTCCCCGGGTTCGATGCGGAAGCCGCGCAGCTTGATCTGTTCGTCGGCGCGGCCGGCGAACCGGAGTTGGCCGTCGGCGTCGCGGCGGGCGAGGTCCCCGGTGCGGTACATCCGGTCGCCGGGGGCGCCGTACGGGTCGGGCAGGAAGCGCTGGGCGGTGAGGCCGGGGCGGCCGAGGTAGCCGCGGGCGAGGCCGGGGCCGGCCAGGTGGAGCTCCCCGGTGACGCCGGGCGGCACCGGCCGCAGGGCGGTGTCCAGGACGTACGCGCGGGTGGCGCCGCTGGGCCGGCCGATCGCGGGGGTGCCGGTGCCGGGGGTGAGCGGGCCGGTCCAGCTGGCGACGACGGTGGCCTCGGTGGGGCCGTAGGAGTTGATCATCCGTCGGCCGGGGGCCCAGGTGTCGACCAGGTCGGCCGGGCAGGCCTCGGCGCCGACCACCAGGGTGCGCAGGTCGGGCAGGGCGGCGGCGGTTGCGGGTTCCACGGTGGCCAGGGCCGCCGGGGGGATCAGGGTGTGGCTGATCCGGCGGGCGGCGAGGACCTCGGCGAGCCGTTCGCCGACCAGCGGTCCTTCCTCGCCGGTGACCAGGGCGGCCCCGGAGAGCAGGGAGATGCACAGTTCGAGCACGGAGGCGTCGAAGCTTGGCGAGGCGAACTGGAGCACCCGGTCGCCGGGGCCGACGGCGTACTGCTCGGCGGCGGCGGCCGCGAAGACGGCGAGGCCGGCGTGGGTCACCAGGACGCCCTTGGGGGTTCCGGTGGAGCCGGAGGTGTAGACGACGTAGGCCGGGTGGGCGGGGGTGAGGGCGGTGGTGCGGTCGGCGTCGGTGGGTGCGGTGTCCGGGCCTTCGGCGGCCCAGACCCCGGCCGGGTCGTCGAGCACCAGGTGGGCGGCGGCGTCGCGGACCATGAACGCGCGCCGGGGCTCCGGGTAGTCCGGGTCGACCGGGAGGAAGGCGCCGCCGGCCTTGGCGACGGCGAGCTGGGCGACCACCATGGCCGCGGAGCGGGGCAGGGCGAGGGCGACCAGCCGCTCGGGTCCGACGCCGCGCCCGATGAGCTGGTGGGCCAGCCGGTTGGCGGCCCGGTCCAGTTCGGCGTAGCTGAGTTCGCGCTCGCCGTCGAGCAGGGCGGGTGCGTCGGGGGTGGCGGCGGCCCGGCGTTCGAACAGCTCGGGCAGGGTGGCTTCGGGCACCGGGCGGAAGGTGGCGCCGGTCTCGGCGGGCGGCGTGTCCGGTCCGGCCAGCGGCAGCGCGCCGACGGCGCGGGCCGGGTCCTGGGCGACGGCGGTCAGCAGGGTGGCGAGCTGGCCGGCCATCCGCTCGACGGTGGCCGGGTCGAACAGGTCGGTGTTGTAGGTGAGCAGGCCGTGCAGCGCGCCGCTCCCGGTCTCGACGAACTCCAGCACCAGCTCGAAGGCCGTCCGTACGGCGTCGGGCTCGATGCCGGTCACGTCGAGGCCCGGCAGGTCGAGTTCGGCGGACGGCGCGTTCTGGAGCACCACGTGGACCTGGAAGAGCGGGCTGCGGCTGGTGTCGCGCACCGGCTGGACCTCGTCGACCACCTTCTCGAAGGGCACGTCCTGGTGAGCGAAGGCGTCCAGGACGGTCTGCCGCACCTCGCCGAGGAGGGCGTCGAAGGACTGGCCGGGTTCCACCCGGGAGCGCAGCACCAGGGTGTTGACGAAGAATCCGACCAGCTGCTGGATCTCGGGCCGGTGCCGGCCGGAGGTGATGGTGCCGACGGTGATGTCGGTGTCCCCGCTGAGCCGGGCCAGGTAGGCCTGGGCCGCGGCGACCAGGGTGGTGAACAGGGTGGCGCCGCGTTCCCGGCCGACCTCGGCCAGCCGGCGGGCGGTGTCGGCGGGCAGCTCCAGGCGGACGGTGGCGGCGTTGGCCGCGTTGGCGGCGCGCACCGCGGGCCGGGGCCGGTCGGTGGGCAGCCGCGGCGGTACCACGCCGGTCAGTTGGCGCTTCCAGTAGGCGAGCTGTTCCCCGGTGGGGGCGCCTTCGGTGCGCTGCCAGTGGGCGTAGTCGGCGTACTGCACCGGCAGTGGCGCCAACTCGGTTTCCGCGGAGTCGAGTTCGGCGCGGTAGAGGTGGGCGAGGTCGGTGAGCAGTACGCCGCTGGACCAGCCGTCGGTGACCATGTGGTGCAGGGTCAGCGCCAGCACGTGGTCGTGGTCGGCCAGCCGGGCCAGGGTGGCGCGCAGCAGGGGTCCGCGGCGCAGGTCGAAGGGGCGGGCGCGTTCGGCGGCGAGCAGGTCGCGCAGGGCCTGCGGCCGTTCGCCTGCGGGCCGGCCGGAGAGGTCGTGCAGCGGCAGCGGTACGACGTGCGGCGGGTTGACCAGTTGGACGCCGTGGCCGTCGACGCTGTCGAAGGTGGTGCGCAGCGACTCGTGCCGGGCCGTCAGGGCGTCCAGGGCCGCGCCGAGGGCGCCGGGGTCGAGGGTGCCGCGCAGCCGCAGCGCGAGCGCGACGTTCTCGGCGACGCCGGGGGTGAACTCCTCCAGGAACCAGAGGCGTTGCTGGGCGTGGGACATCGGGGCCGCGCCCGTGCGGGGCACCGGGACGACGGGCGGGCGGGCCGGGGTGCCGGACGCCTCGGTGAGCAGCCGGGCCAGGCCGGCCGGGGTGGGGTGGTCGAAGACCGCGCGGGGGCCGAGGTCGGCGCCGAAGGCCTCGGTGAGGCGGGCGGCGAGCCGGATGCTGAGGATGGAGTCGCCGCCCAGTGCGAAGAAGTCCTCGTCCGTGCCGGGCGGGCGGATGCCGAGGACCTCGGCGAAGACCTCGGTGGTGCGGTGTTCGGCGGCGGTGCGCGGTTCGACGCGGGCGCGGCGCCCGTGGCCGGGGCGTTCCTCGGGCGCCGGGAGGGCGGCGCGGTCGACCTTGCCGTTGCGGCTCAGCGGGAGGGCGGGGAGCGGGACGACGGCGGCCGGGACGAGGTAGTCGGGCAGGGTGCGGGCGGCGAAGGCCCGCAGTTCCTCGGGGTCGACGGCGCCGACCGGGTAGGCGACCAGCCGGCGGGCGCCGGGCCGGTCCTCCCGGACGACCACGGCGACGTCGGTGACCCGCGGGTGGGCGGCGAGGGCGGCCTCCACCTCGGCGGGCTCGACCCGGAAGCCGCGGATCTTCACCTGGTCGTCGGCGCGGCCGAGGAATTCGACGGTGCCGTCGGGGCGGCGCCGGGCGAGGTCCCCGGTGCGGTACATCCGGGCGCCGGGCGGGCCGGAGGGGTCGGCGAGGAAGCGGGCGGCGGTGGCGCCGGGGCGGCCGAGGTAGCCGCGGGCCAGGCCCTCGCCGGCCAGGTAGAGCTCGCCCGCGCAGCCCGGCGGGACGGGCCGCAGCCGGCCGTCCAGGACGTGCACCCGCCGGTCGTCCAGCGGGCGGCCGATGGGAAGGGTGTCGGGCACGGCGGCGGCGTCCGGGAGGGTGTGGGCGGTGGCGAAGGTGGTGGTCTCGGTGGGGCCGTAGCCGTCCGTGACGGTCAGTCCGGGGCAGGCCGCCAGGACGCGGCGCACGGCGGCGGCGGGCACCACGTCGCCGCCGGTCCACAGGGACCGCAGGCCGGTGAAGCAGTCCGGCGCGTCCTGGGCAAGCAGCCGGAACAGTCCGGCGGTGAGCCACAGTGCCGTCGGTCCGTCCGGTCCGGCGAGGCGGCGCAGCAGTGCGGCGTCCACCGGGCCGGCGGGGGCGACGAGCACGCAGCCGCCGTTCAGCAGCGGCGCCCACACCTCGAAGGTGGCGGCGTCGAAGGCGACCGGCGAGTGCAGCAGCACCCGGGCGCAGCTGCCGTCGGTGAAGCGGCTGTCGGTGGCGAGCGAGGCCACGTCGCGGTGCCGGACGGCGACGGCCTTGGGTTCGCCGGTGGAGCCGGAGGTGTACATCACGTACGCCAGCCGGTCGGGGTCGGCGGGCGGCAGGTGCGGGGCGGCCGCACCGGTTTGTGCGGCGGCGACCTGCTCGGCGGTCAGCCGGTGGGCGGCGCCGGCCCGGTCGAGCAGGGCGCGGCGGCGCTCCTCGGGGGCGCGCGGGTCGACGGGCAGGTAGGCGCCGCCCGCCTTGAGGACGGCCAGTTGGGCGACGACGAGTTCGGTGCCGCGGTCCATCGCCAGTGCCACCCGGTCCTCGGGGGCCAGGCCGTCGGCGAGCAGCCGGGCTGCCAGCCGGTCGGACCAGTCGGCGAGCCCGCGGTACGTCAGTTCGCGCTCGCCGTCGCGCACGGCGGGGGCGTCGGGGGTGCGGCGGGCCTGCTCGGCGAAGATTCCCAGCGGGCTGCGCGGCACCGGCGGGCGGGCGGTGGTGTGCCAGGAGGCCAGCAGTTCGCGGTCGGCCGCGGTGAGCGGGTCCAGCGCGGCGAGGTCGCCGTCCAGGCCGTCGGCGAGGCCGGTCAGCAGCAGGGCGAGGCGGTCGGCGGCGTCCCGGACGGTGCCCTCGTCGAACAGGGCGGGATCGTAGGCCAGGTCGAAGGCGAGCTGCCCGCTGAGGTGGGCGCGCAGGCACCAGGGGAAGGTGGTGGCGTCGTCGGCGCGCACCTCGACCACCCGCACGCCGGTACGGTCCGCGGCCGATTCGTCGACGGGGTAGTTCTCGAACACCAGCATGCTGTCGAACAGCGGTTCCCCGGCGGGCAGTTCGCTCAGGGCCTGGATGCGGGGCAGCGCCAGGTGGTCGTGGCGGCGGCCGTCGCTCTGCCGGTCCTGGAGGTCCCGCAGCCAGGGCAGCACGCCGCCGGTGGCGGGCGGCCGGACCCGGGCCGGCACGGTGTTGATGAACAGGCCGATCATCGTCTCGACGCCGGGCAGTTCGGCCGGCCGGCCGGAGACGGTGGTGCCGAAGACGACGTCCGCGGTGCCGCCGTAGCGGGCCAGCAGCAGCGCCCAGGCTCCCTCGACCAGGGTGTTGACGGTCAGTCCGGCGGCGGCGGCGTTCTCCCGCAGCCGGGCGGAGAGCGCCTCGTCGAGGGCGCGGTGGACGGCGGCGGTGGCCCGGGCCCGGTGCGCTCCGGCGGGCCGGCGGTCGTAGGGCAGCGCGGTCCGTTCGGTGAACCCGGCGAGGGCGCCGCTCCAGTGGTCCTCGGCGGCCTGCCCGTCCTGCTCGCGCAGCCAGGCCAGGAAGTCGGCGAACGGGCGCCGGACCGGGCGGGGCGCCTGCGGTCCGCCGGTGAGCGCGGCGTACTCCTCGCACACCTCGGTGAGCAGCTGTCCGGTGCTCCAGCCGTCCAGGATCACGTGGTGGGTGGACCAGAGCAGCAGCACCTCCTCGCCGGGCAGCGCGGCCAGGGCCAGCCGGCTGAGCGGCGCGGTGCCCAGGTCCAGCCCGGCGGCCCGCTCCTCGGCGAGCAGCCGTTCGGTCCCCTCGGCGCGCTGTTCGGCCGTCAGCGCGCGCCAGTCCAGGTGGCGGACGGGCAGGGCGGCGCGGCGCGCGACCAGCTGGACGGGGTGCGGCAGGCCGCGCCAGTGCACGGAGGTGCGCAGCGCCGGGGTGCGGTCGGCGACCTGCTGCCAGGCCGCGGCGAAGGCCGCCGGGTCGGCGACGCCGGCCAGCCGTACGGCGATCCGGTCCACGTAGGCGCCGTCCTCGTCGACCAGGCCGTGGAAGAGCATGCCGGACTGCAGGGGGGTGAGCGGCAGCACGTCCTCGGTGTCGCGGCCGTCGCCGACCAGGGCGTCCAGCCGCTCCTGGTCGAGGCCGGCCAGCGGGAAGTCGGACGGGGTGCGGCCGCCGGCGCCGGGGCTCGCGCAGTGCTCGGCCAGCTCGCGCAGCGCCTGGAGGGTCTGCTCGGCGAGGGCGCAGACGGTGGCCTCGTCGTAGCGGGCCGCGGGGTAGGTCCAGCCCAGTTCGAGCCGGCCGTCCTGGACCGCCCCGATGACGTCCAGCAGGTAGGGGCGGGGCTCGTCGGGGTCGGTGTCCCGTCCGGCCGGGGGCAGCGAGCCGCGCAGCAGCCCGTCGGCGGCGGCGCTGCGGCTGTCCCACTGGCCGTGGTAGTTGAAGCCGATCAGCGGCGCGGCCGCGCCGGCCGGGAGGGCGGACGGGTGCAGGTGGCGCAGGGCGCCGTGGCTGAGTCCGCGCAGCGGGACGGCGCGCAGCTGCTCCTTGACCGAGCGCAGGGTGTCGTGCCAGCCGGCCCCGGGGTCGACGTGCAGGGCGAGCGGGAACTCGGCGGTGAACCAGCCGACCGTCCGGGAGAGGTCCTGGTCGGCGAAGAGGTCCTCGCGGCCGTGGCCCTCCACCCCGATCAGTACGCAGTCGCGGCCGCACCAGCGGGCCAGGGTGCGGCCCAGCGCGCTGAGCAGGACGTCGTTGACCTGGGTGCGGTAGACCTCCGGGACGTTGCGCAGCAGCGCCTCGGTGGTCCGCTCGTCCAGGGTGACGGTGACGGTGGCGGCGGTGCCGTGGGTGTTGGGGCCGGGCCGCCCCTCGGGCAGCCCGGCCGGGGCCTCGCCGGTGCGGGTCCAGTACGCGCTGTCGCCGTCCAGGGCGCCGGAGCGGGTGTGCCGCTCCAGCCGGGCGGCCCAGCGGGCGTAGGAGGTGCCCGGCTCCGGCAGCCGGACGGGTGCGCCGGTGCGGGCGGCGCGGTAGGCCGCTTCGAGGTCGGCGAGCAGGATGCGCCAGGAGACGCCGTCGACGGCCAGGTGGTGGATGGTCAGGACGAGCTGGTCGGGCTGCCGGCCCTCGTCACGGTGCGGGCCGCCGTCGAAGAACAGGGCGCGCAGCATCCGGCCCTCGACCGGGTCGAGGGAGCGCTGCGCCTCGTCGGCGGCGCGCTGCACCTGCGCTTCCGTACCGGCCGGGTGGTGGGTGAAGACGCCGTCCGGTGCCTGCGCCAGGACCTCCTGGCGCCAGCCGGATCCGCCCCGGCGGAAGCGGGTGCGCAGCGCCGGGTGGTGCTCCGCCAGGGCGAGCACCGCGGTCCGCAGGGCGGCCGGGTCGGTGCCCGGGGCCAGGGCCAGCCGCTGGGTCATGGTGAAGCGCAGCGCCTCGCCCGCCCGGCGGCCGTCGAGGTACCAGTGCTGGATCGGGGTGAGCGGCGCCTCGGCGGGCTCGGCCTCGTCCGCCTCCGTCCGTTCCGACGACTCACCGGCGCACAGGGCGAGTTCGGCGACGTTCTGGTAGCGGAAGACGTCCTTGGTGGTGAGGGCGAGGCCGGCGGCGCGGGCCCGGGAGACGATCTGGATGCTGAGGATGGAGTCGCCGCCGAGGGCGAAGAAGTTGTCCCGGGCGCCGACCCGCTCCACGCCCAGCACCTCGGCCCAGATCGCGGCGAGCCGCTGCTCGGTGCCGGGCCGCGGGGCGACGTACGGGGTGGTGCGGTCCGGCTGGGCGGGCGGGGCGGGCAGGGCCCGCCGGTCGGTCTTGCCGCTGACGGTGCGCGGGACGCGGGCCAGCGGGACGAACGCGGTGGGCACCAGATGGTCGGGCAGGGTGCGCCGCAGCCAGGCCCGCAGTTCCTCGGCGGGCGGCACCCGGTCGCCGGCCGGCACCGGGTAGCCGACCAGCAGGGTCCGGCCGCCCTGTTCGCGGGCGGCGACGGCGCAGTCCACGAGGTCGGGGTGGGTCAGCAGGGCGGCCTCCACCTCGCCGGGTTCGATCCGGAAGCCGCGGATCTTGACCTGCTCGTCGGCCCGGCCGAGGAACTCCAGCTGTCCGTCGGCGTCCCAGCGGGCCAGGTCACCGGTGCGGTACATCCGGGTGCCGGGCGGCCCGTACGGGTCGGCGAGGAAGCGGCCGGCGGTCAGCCCGGGCCGGTTCAGGTAGCCGCGGGCGACCTGTTCCCCGGCCAGGTACAGCTCCCCGGGCATGCCGGGCGGCACCGGGCGCAGCGCGCCGTCGAGCACGTGGGCGGTGACGCCGCGGCCCGGCCGGCCGATCACCGGGCGTCCGGGGTGGTCCGCGCAGCGGGCGTAGGCGGCGTCGACGGTGCACTCGGTGGGCCCGTACAGGTTGTAGGTGCTGATGCCGTACTCGGCCTGGGCCGCGCACAGGTCCCGCCAGGTGGCGGCGGGGATCGCCTCGCCGCCGAGCTGCAGCAGCCGGGGGTGGTGGGGGGCGGGGGCGAACAGTCCGGCGGCGGTGAGTTCGCGCAGCAGGGAGGGGGTGACGTTGACGACGTCGAGCCGCTGGTCGACGATCCGGGCGAGGAAGGCCTGCGGGTCCAGCCGGACGTCCTCGTCGATCAGGTGGAGTTCCTGGCCGGAGACCAGCAGCAGCGGGCCCTCCCAGCTGGTGTCGAAGGAGAGGGAGGCGCTGAGGGCGACCTTCAGCCGGCCGCCGTCGGCGGTGTGCGGGGCGAGCATCCCCTCCCGGTGGTCGCGGCAGAGGTTGACCAGCTGGCGGTGCTCGACGACCACGCCCTTGGGGCGGCCGGTGGAGCCGGAGGTGTGGATCAGGTAGGCGGCGTTCCCGGGCAGCAGCGGGGCGGTCCGTTCGGCGTCGGTGAGGTCGTGGCCGGGCAGGGCCTCCCACGGCACCTCGCGCAGGGTGTGCTCGGTCAGCACCGTGCGCGGCCGGGTGTCGTCGAGCAGCAGGGCGGCCCGCTCCTCGGGCAGGTCCGGGTCGACGAACTGGAGGACGGCGCCGGCCTTGAGCACCGCGAACAGCGCCACCAGCAGGTCGGAGGTGCGCGGCAGCCGGACGGCGACCACCTGCTCCGGGCCGGCGCCGAGGGCGGCCAGGTGGCGGGCGAGGCGGTTGGCCCGGGTGTTGAGCGCGGCGAAGTCCAGGGTGGCGTCGCGGGCGACCAGCGCGGTGGCGTCCGGGGTGCGGGCGGCCTGCTCCTCGAACAGGGCGGTGAAGGTGGTGTCGGGCCCGGGCAGCGGCTCGCCGCGCCCCTGCCGCAGCACCTGCTCCCGCTCCTGCCCGGTCATCAGCGGCAGCGCCCCGACGGCCGTGTCGGGCGCGTCGGCGGCGGCCGCCAGCAGCGTGGTCAGCCGGTCGGCGAGCTGCCGGGCGGTGCGGGCGTCGAAGAGCCCGGTGCTGTACTCCAGGTAGCCGGTCAGGCCTCCGTCGTGCTCGGCGAAGTCGAAGGAGAGGTCGAAGGTGGCGTTGCGGACGGGCGGCGTGAGGGGCTCCACCGTCAAGCCGGGCAGCCGGGGCGCCTCGGCGCCGAGGTTGTGCAGCGCCACCATCACCTGGAACAGCGGGGTGCGGCTGGTGTCGCGCTCCGGCTGGAGGGCGTCCACCAGCCGTTCGAAGGGCACCTCCTGGTGGGCCATGGCGTCCAGGACGGTGGCCTGCGCGGCGGTCAGCAGCTCGTGGAAGGACTGCTCGGGGCGGATGTCGCCGCGCAGCACCAGGGTGTTGACGAACATGCCGACCACGTCGTGGAGTTCGCCCTGTTCGCGGCCGGAGGTGACGGTGCCGACGGCGATGTCCGTCTGCCCGGTCCAGCGGGCCAGCAGCACCTGGCAGGCGGCCAGCAGGACGGTGTAGAGGGTGCCGTCGGCCTCCCGGCCGCGCTCGCGCAGCCGGGCGGTCAGTTCGGCGGGCAGGGTGAAGGTGACCAGCGCGCCCTCCCGGGTGCGCTCCGCCGGGCGCGGCCGGTCGGTGGGCAGCTCCAGCGGGGCCAGGCCGTCCAGGGTCCGGCGCCAGTGGTCGAGGTCGGCCTCGGCGGCGGCGGTGCGGGTGCGCTGCCAGGCCGCGTAGTCGGTGTACCGGACGGGCGGCTCGGGCAGCCGCGGGCGGCGGCCTTCGAGGGCGGCGGCGTACAGTTCGCCGAGGTCGCGGCCGAGCAAGCCCATCGACCAGCCGTCGGTGGCGATGTGGTGCACCGCCAGGGCGAGGACGTGCTCGTCGGGGGCGGTGCGCAGCAGGCGGGCGCGCAGCACCGGGCCGGCTTCGAGGTCGAAGGGGGTGGCGGCGATCCGCTCCAGGCGGGCGTCCAGGTCGGCCGGCGGGACGTCCTCGCGGGGCAGTTCGACGGGGTGGGGCGGGCGCACCACCTGCCGGGCCCGGCCGTCGCGTTCGGCGTAGGTGGTCCGCAGTGCCTCGTGCCGCTCGACCAGGGTGTCCAGGGCGCCGCCGAGCGCGGCCCGGTCGAGGGTGCCGCGCAGCCGCAGCACGGACAGCGAGGTGTACTCGGTGCTGCCGGGCTCGAAGCGGTCGAGGAACCAGAGCCGCTGCTGGGCGTAGGAGAGCGGCGGTTCGCTGCCCGGGTCGGCGGCGGGGACGACGGCCGGGACGGCGGTCGGTGCGGCGCCCGGGCCCGGCTCGCCGAGCGCCCCGGCGAGGTCGGCGAGCACGGGGTGGGTGAACAGCAGCCGGGGCGAGAGGTCGGCGGTGCCGAAGGCGGCGCGCAGCCGGGCGGTGACCCGCACGGCGAGGATGGAGTCCCCGCCGAGGGCGAAGAAGTCGTCCTCGGCGCCGATCGGGCCGGCGTCCAGGACCTCCGTCCAGGCCTGGGCGACCAGCCGCTCGGCGGGGGTGCGCGGCGCGGTGCGCTCGCGGCCGGCGGCGTAGCCGTCCGGTCCGGGTGCCGGCAGGGCGCGCCGGTCGAGCTTGCCGTTGGGGGTGAGCGGCAGGGCGGCCAGCGGCACGTAGGCGGCGGGCACCAGGTAGGCGGGCAGCAGCCGTTCCAGGTGGGCGCGCAGCTCGGCGGCGCCCGGGGGCCGCCGGGGGTCCGCGCCGACGACGTGGGCGACCAGCCGGCGGGTGCCGGCGGTGTCCTCGTGGACGCCGACGGTGGCCAGGCCCACGCCGGGGTGGGTCTGGAGGGCGGCCTCGATCTCGCCGGGTTCGATCCGGTAGCCGCGGATCTTGACCTGCTGGTCGGCGCGGCCCAGGTAGCGCAGGGTGCCGTCGGCCTGCCGGCGGACCCGGTCGCCGGTGCGGTACATCCGGGTGCCGGGGGCGCCGAACGGGTCGGCGAGGAAGCGGGTGGCGGTCAGGCCGGGCCGGTTGAGGTAGCCGCGGGCCAGCCCCTCGCCCGCCACGTACAGTTCGCCGACCGCGCCCGGGGGCAGCGGGGCCAGGTCGTCGTCGAGCACGTACAGCCGCAGGTCGGCGATGCCGGTGCCGATCGGGCCGGGGCCGCCGGCGGTGGCAGTGGCGGTGGCGAGGTCCAGCGCGGTGTGGGTGACGTGCACGGTGGTCTCGGTGATGCCGTACATGTTCACCAGGCGCGGCGCGTCCTCGGGGTGGCGCCGGTACCAGTCGGCGAGCCGGGTGACGTCCAGCGCCTCGCCGCCGAAGACCACCGTGCGCAGTGCCAGCCGGGCGGAGACGTCCGGGAGCCGGGCGTCGGCGCGGGCCAGCTGGTGGAAGGCGGACGGGGTCTGGTTGAGGACGGTGACCCGCTCGTCGGCGAGCAGCCGCAGGAAGTCCTCCGGGGAGCGGGCGGTGTCCTCGGGTACCACCACGAGCCGGCCGCCGTGCAGCAGCGGGCCCCACAGCTCCCAGACGGAGAAGTCGAAGGTGTAGGAGTGGAAGAGCGTCCAGACGTCGTCGGCGCCGAAGCCGAACAGCTCCCGGGTCCGCTCGAAGAGCCGTACCACGTTGGCGTGCGGCACCACGACGCCCTTGGGGCGGCCGGTGGAGCCGGAGGTGTAGATGGCGTAGGCGGGGCTGTCGGGCAGCGGGCGGTGGCCGGGGCCTCCCCGCGGGCCGAGCGGGCCGGCCGGGCGCCGGGCCAGGTCGGCGCGCACCCCGGGGTCGGCCAGGGCGAGGACGGGGACGTCGACGCCGGTCGGCCCGTCCGGGGTCTCCAACGTCTCCGGGGCCTCCAGGGTGACCAGGGCCACCGGGGCGGCGTCGCGCAGCAGTTCGGCTCTGCGTTCGGCGGGCAGGCCCGGGTCGAGCGGCAGGTAGGCCGCGCCGGTCTTGAGGACGGCGAGGACGGCCACCACCAGTTCGGCGGTGCGGGGCAGCGCGAGGGCGACGTACCGCTCGGGGCCGGCGCCGAACCCGGCCAGCCGGTGGGCGAGCCGGTCGGCCCGGGCGTCCAGTTCGGCGTAGTCGAGGTGCTCCTCGCCGCAGGTGACGGCCTCGGCGTCCGGGGTGCGGGCGGCCTGCTCCTCGAAGAGTTCGACCAGGCTGCGCCCGGGCCGGCCCTGGGCGGTGCCGTTCCAGTCGACCAGCAGCCGGTGCCGCTCCTCGGCGGTGGTCCAGGCCAGCGCGCGCAGCGGGCGGTCCAGTCCGGTGGCCAGCTCGGTGAGCAGCAGGCAGAGCCGCTCGGCGAGGGCGCGCACGGTCGCGGCGTCGAACAGGCCGGGGTCGTAGCCGAGGTCGAAGCCGACCTGCCCGCCCTGGTAGGCGCGCAGCACCAGCGGGAAGCTGGTGGCGTCCCGGGAGGAGACCTCGGCCAGGCGCACCCCGGTGCCGGCGGCCCGGGCGTCGTCGAAGGGGTAGTTCTCGAAGGCGACGATGCTGTCGAACAGCGCGCTGCCGGGCGGGACGTCGCTGCAGCCGGTGAGTTCGGCGAGCGAGACCGCCGAGTGCCGGCGGGCCTCGGCCTGGTCGTCCTGGAGTTCCCGCAGCCAGTGGGCGGCGGTGCGGGCGCCGTCCACCCGGACCCGGGTGGGCAGGGTGTTGATGAACATGCCGATCATCGACTCGACGCCGGGCAGTTCCTCGGGCCGGCCGGAGACGGTGGTGCCGAACAGCACGTCCGGTTCGCCGCTGTAGCGGGAGAGCAGCAGCGCCCAGGCGCCCTGGACCACGGTGCCCAGGGTCAGCCCGGCGTGGCGGGCGGTGCGGGCGAGCCGCTCGGAGACCTCTTCGGACAGGGCGGCGCTGTGGCTGCCGGCCGAGCGGGCCCGGTGGGCCTCGTGCCGCACCCGGTCGGCGGGCAGCGGGGTGGCGGTGGCGAAGCCGTCCAGGACGGACCGCCAGTGGGCCCGGGCGGCCCCGGCGTCCTGCCCGGCGAGCCAGTGGACGTAGTCGGCGAAGGGCCGGCGCACCGCCGGGGCGGGCGCCGCGCCGGTGGTGAGCGCCGCGTACTCGGCGAACACGTCGGTGAGTACCTGGGCGAGGCTCCAGCCGTCCAGGATCAGGTGGTGGGAGGTCCACAGCAGCTGGACCCGGGCCTCGGGCAGCCGGACCAGGGTGAGCCGGGTGAGCGGGGCGGTGGCGATGTCCAGGCCGAGGGCGAGGTCCTCGGCGCGCAGCCGGGCCAGCCGTTCGGCGCGCTCGGCCGGGTCGGCGGCCCGCAGGTCCAGGTGGGTCACCGGCAGCCGGACGCCCCGGCGCACCACCTGGAGCGGGGCGGGGACGCCCTCCCAGACCACCGAGGTGCGCAGCGCGGGCGTGCGGTCGGCGACCCGCTGCCAGGCCAGGGCGAGGGCGTGCGGATCGGCGACGCCCTCCAGCAGCAGGGCGGCCTGGTCCAGGTAGACGTCGTCCTCGCCGCCGACCAGGCGGTGGAAGAGCATGCCCTCCTGGAGCGGGGTGAGCGGCAGCAGGTCCGTCACGTCCCGGCCGTCGCCGACCAGCCGGTCCAGCGTCTCCTGGTCGAGCCCGGCGAGCGGGAAGTCGGAGGGGGTGCGGCCGCCGGCGCCGGGGCTCGCGCAGTGCTCGACGATGGCGCCCAGGGCGGTGGTCACGGCCTCGGCCAGCCGCCGGACGGTGTCGGCCTCGTGGACCACGTCGCTGTAGTGCCAGGTGAGTTCGAGTTCGCCGTCGGCGACCACGGCGGAGACGTCGAGCAGGTGGGCCGGCGGCTCGTCCGGGGCGAGGTCCGGGCCGGGGGCCGGCCCGGCGGGGGCGAAGTCGCCGGCCTCGGGGGCGGTCCACTGGCCGTGGTAGTTGAAGCAGACCTGCGGCAGCGGGACGTCCCGCAGGGCCCCGGCGTCCTCGGCGGGCGAGCCGAGCCGGGCGAGGGCCTCGTAGCCCAGGCCGCGGCGGGGCACGGCGCGCAGCCGCTCCTTGACCTGCTTGAGGGTGGCCGCCCAGTCGGGGGCGTCGGCGGGGCCGGCCGGGGCGAGGGTGACGGGGTACTGGGTGGTGAACCAGCCGACGGTGCGGGACAGGTCGAGGTCGTCGAAGAGGTCCTCGCGGCCGTGGCCCTCCAGGGCGACGGTGACCCGCCCGGTGCCGGTCCAGTCGGCGAGGGCCCGGCCCAGGGCGCTGAGCAGCACGTCGTTGACCTGGGTGCGGTAGACCTCGGGGACCTTGCGCAGCAGTGCCGCGGTGGTGGCCCGGTCGAGCCGGCTGCGCAGGGTGCGCACCGTGCCGGCCGTGGGGGTGCCGGGCAGGTCGACGGGCAGCGGCTCGGCGGGGGCGGCGGTCTCGGCGCTCCAGTACGGCAGGTCGGCGTCCAGGCCGCCAGCCCGGACGAGTGCGGCGAGCCGGTGGGCCCAGTCGGTGAACGCGGTGGGCTCGGGCGCGGGTTCGGGGGTGGCGCCCGCGGCGGCCCGCCGGTAGGCCTCGGGCAGTTCGGCGAGCAGCACCCGCCAGGAGACGCTGTCCACGGCGAGGTGGTGGGCGGTCAGGAAGAGCTGGGGCCGCTCCCCGGCGGCGGGGCGGAACAGGACGGCGCGCAGCAGGGTGCCGGTGGCCGGGTCCAGTTCGGCGCGGGCGGCCTCGGCGGCCGCGGTCCGGTCCGCGCCCGGGTCGAGGGCGGTCAGCGGTCCTGCGGCGTCGGCGACCGGCTCCTGGCGCCAGTCGGTCCCGGTGCGGGTGAAGCGGGTGCGCAGCGCGGGGTGGGCGGCCACCAGGGCGGTCAGCGCCCGTTCCAGGGCCGGTTCGTCCAGGTCGTGCGGCAGGTCGAGCAGCATCGACATGGTGAAGTGGCGCAGCGGGCCGTGGGCGGCGAAGAACCATTCCTGGACGGGGGTGAGCGGGGCGGGCCCCTCCTCCCGGTGCCGCTCGACGGCGGCCCCGGCGCCGGCGGTGCGGGCGGCGGCGGCCAGGTCGGCGACGGTCTGGTGGCGGAAGACGTCCTGGGAGCCGATCCGCAGGCCTTCGGCGCGGGCCCGGGAGACGGCCTGGATGCTCAGGATCGAGTCGCCGCCGAGTTCGAAGAAGTTGTCGGTGACGCCGACCCTGGGCACGCCGAGCACCTCGGCCCAGATGGCGGCGAGGGTCTCCTCCTCCGGGGTCCGCGGGGCGACGAACTCCCCTTCCCGGGCCTCGGTCTCGGGGGCGGGCAGGGCGCGGCGGTCGAGCTTGCCGCTGGTGCCGAGCGGCAGCGCGTCGAGCACGGTGAAGGAGGACGGCACCAGGTGGTCGGGCAGCACCCGGCGCAGGGCGGCGCGCAGTTCGGCGAAGGGGCGGGCGGTGCCGTCGGCGAACACCAGGTAGGCGGCCAGCCGGTTCTGTCCGTGGGCGTCGGGGACGGCGACCACGGCGGCCGCGGCGACCTCCGGCAGGTCGAGCAGGGCGGCCTCGATCTCGCCGGGTTCGATCCGGTGGCCGCGCACCTTGACCTGGTCGTCGGCGCGCCCGAGGTACTCCAGGCGCCCGTCGGCGGTCCACCGGGCGAGGTCGCCGGTGCGGTACATCCGGCTGCCGGGCGGCCCGTACGGGTCGGCGGTGAAGCGGGCGGCGGTCAGGCCGGGGCGGCCGGCGTAGCCGCGGGCGACCTGCTCGCCGGCCAGGTGGAGTTCGCCGCTCACCCCGGGCGGCACCGGCCGGAGCCGCCCGTCCAGGACGTAGGCGCGGACGTTGGGCAGCGGGCGGCCCACCAGCGGCCGGTCCCCGCCGTCGATCCGGCAGGCGAGCGCGTCGACGGTGCACTCGGTGGGGCCGTAGTAGTTGTAGGCGGCCACCTCGGGGCGGGCGGCGAGGTCGCGCCAGAGCCGGGGGGCGACCGCCTCGCCGCCGAGCATCAGCACCCGGGGGCGGTGGCGGGGGTCGTCGAGCAGTCCGGCGGGCAGCAGTTGGCGCAGGTAGGAGGGGGTGAGGTCGAGGAAGTCGATCCGGTGGCGCACGACGTACTCGACCAGGGCGGCCGGGTCCATGCGGGTGGTCTCGTCGACCAGGTGCAGCGGGTGGCCGTCGGCCAGCAGCAGCAGGCCCTCCAGCGAGGTGTCGAAGGAGAGGGAGGCGGTCAGCGCGACGTTCAGCGGCCCGCCGCCGGCGTCGGCGACGAAGCCGGCCCGGTGGGCGGCGAGCAGGTGGGCCAGGGCGCGGTGCGGGACGGTGACGCCCTTGGGGCGGCCGGTGGAGCCGGAGGTGTAGAGCACGTAGGCGGTGGTCGAGAGGTCCGGCGCGGGGAGGACGGCGTCGCCCGTGTCGCCGTCCATCAGGTCGCGCAGGGTCTCCTGGTCCAGCAGCAGGGCAGGCTCGGCGTCCTCCAGCAGGTAGCGGACCCGCTCCCCGGGCAGCGCCGGGTCGAGCGGCAGGTAGCCGGCGCCGGCCTTCCAGACCGCGAGGACGGCCACCACCAGGTCGGCGGTGCGCGGCAGCCGCAGCGCGACCAGCCGTTCGGGGCCGGCGCCGCGGGCGACCAAGCGGCGGGCGAGCCGTTCGGCGCGGGCGTCGAGGGTCGCGTAGTCGAGCCGCTCCTCCCCGGCGACCAGGGCGAGGGCGTGCGGGGTCCGTTCGGCCCGGCGCCGGAACAGCTCGGGCAGGCCGACGGCTTCGACGGGCAGCGCGGTGGCGTTCCAGTCCCGGGTGACCCGCTCGGTCTCCCGCGCGGAGAGCAGCGGCAGGGTGGCGAGCGGGCGGTCCGGTTCGGCGGCGGCGCCCTCCAGCAGCCGCAGCAGCTGCTCGGCCGTCCGGCGGGCGGTGGGGGCGTCGAAGAGGTCGGCCCGGTACTCCAGGACGCCGGTGAGCGCCTCGCCGTCGGGGACGAACTCCACGCTGAGGTCGAAGGTGGCGGCCTGCCGGGGCACGGTGACCGGGGCGGTGGCGAGTCCGTGCGGGTCGCCGGCCGCGGCCGGGGCGGGGTGCAGCAGCACCAGCACGTCGAACAGCGGGTTGCGGCCGGCCTCGCGGGGCGCGCCGACCGCCTCGACGATCCGCTCGAACGGCGTGTCGCCGTGGGCGAGGGCGTCGTTGCCGGTCCCGGTGGCGGCCGCGAGCAGCTCGCGGAAGGAGGCGTCGGGCGCCACCCGGGTGCGCAGGACCACCGTGTTGACGAAGCAGCCGACGGCCCGTTCCAGCTCGGTGCGGGTGCGGCCGGCCATCAGGGAGCCGACGGTGACGTCCTCCTGGCCGGACCAGCGGGCCAGCAGCGCCTGGGTGCCGGCCACCAGCGCGGTGTTGAGGGTGCCCTGCCGTTCGGCGGCGAGTTCGCGCAGCCGGGCGGTGAGCGGCGCGGGGACGGTGAAGGTGTGCAGGGCGCCGGGGCCGGCCTCCTCGCCGCGCCGGGGGTGGTCCAGCGGCAGTTCCGGCGGCACCGCGCCGGCCAGCTTCTCCTTCCAGTGGGCGAGGTGCTTCTCCAGCCGCTCGCCGGAGAGCTGCTCGCGCTGCCACACCGCGAAGTCGGGGTACTGGGTGGCGACCTCGGGCAGCCCGGGTTCGGCGCCGCGGGCCAGGGCGTCGTAGGCGGTGCGGAGTTCGTCCAGGACGACGCCCATGGACCAGCCGTCGGTGACGATGTGGTGGGCGGTCAGCTGCAGCACGTGGGCGTGCGGCGACTCGGCCACCAGCAGGGCGCGCAGCAGCGGCCCGCGGGCGAGGTCGAAGGGCCGGGAGTACTCCTGGAGCAGGATGGCGTCCAGGCTCTCGCCGTCGGCCGGTGTGCGCACCGGCAGCTCCACCGGCCCGGCCGGAAGGACGGTCTGCACCGGCCGGCCGTCGCTCTCCGCGAAGGTGGTGCGCAGCGCCTCGTGGCGCGCCACCACGGCGGTCAGCGCCGCGGCGAGGGCCGCGCGGTCCAGCGCGCCGGTGAAGCGCAGGGCGACGGCGCTGTTGTAGCGCGGGTCGCCGGGGCGCAGCCGGTCCAGGAACCAGAGCCGCTGCTGGACGAAGGAGGGCGGCAGCGGCCGGCTGCGGTCGGCGCGCGGGATGGCCCGGTCGGCGGCGGTCTGCGCGGTGCCGGCCCGGCCGGCCAGCCGCCGGCGCAGGGCCTCGCGCAGGTCGGCGGGCAGGGCGGCGGCGCGGTCTCGCTTCGAAGTCGTCATGGTCGGCTCCTCACCGTTCGTCGTCGTCGGGGCGGCCGGAGGCGGCGGCTTCGTCGGGTCCGCCCAGGGCGGCGGCTTCGAGTTCGCTCAGCACCAGGTCCTCGACCAGGTCCGCCAGGGCGGCCACGGTGCGGGAGACCAGCACGTCGCGGGGGGTGAGCGTGACGCCGAAGGCGTCGTTGGCCCGGGAGGCGATCAGCAGGGCGCGCACGGAGTCGCCGCCGAGCTGGAAGAAGTCGTCGGTGGCGCCGACGCCGGTGTGCAGGGTCTCGGCCCAGATCTCCGCCACCGCCTCCTCGGTGGGGGTGCGGGGTGCGACCCGCTCGGCCGGCCCGGCCTCCTCCGGTCCGGGGGCGGGCAGGGCGGCGCGGTCGGTCTTGCCGCTCGCGGTGAGCGGGAAGCGCTCCAGCACCGCGAAGGCGGTGGGCACCATGGGGCCGGGCAGCGAGCGGGCGGCGAGGGCGCGCAGTTCGGCGCCGGTGGGCGGTTCGGCGCCGGGGGCGGCCAGCAGGTGGGCGACCAGCCGGGGCAGCCCGGGCTCGTCCTCCCGGATGCTCACCACGGCGTCCAGCACGGCCGGGTGGCGCGTCAGCACGGCCTCCACCTCGCCCGCCTCGATCCGGTGGCCGCGCAGTTTGAGCTGGTGGTCGGTGCGGCCCAGGTAGTGCAGTTCGCCGTGGCGGTCGCGGCGCACCAGGTCCCCGGTGCGGTACATCCGGCCGCCGGGCGGGCCGTACGGGTCGGCGGTGAAGCGGGCGGCGGTCAGGCCGGGGCGGCCGAGGTAGCCGCGGGCCAGGGCCGGTCCGCTGAGCCACAGTTCGCCGGGGACGCCGTCGGGCACCGGCCGCAGCCGGTCGTCCAGGACGTACGCGCCGGTGGCGGGCAGCGGGCGGCCGATCGGCGGGGCGGCGCCGTCCGCGGTCAGCGGCGCGGACCAGGTGGCGACCACGGTGGCCTCGGTGGGGCCGTAGGAGTTGATCATCCGGTGGTGCGGGGCCCAGCGGGCGACCAGGTCGGCGCCGCAGGCCTCGGCCCCGACGATCAGCGTCCTGAGGTCGGGCAGGCTGCCGGGGGTGTCGGCCGGCAGGGTGGCCAGGGCGGCGGGCGGCAGCAGGGTGTGGGTGATCCGCTCCGCCCGCAGCAGCCCGGCCAGCCGGTCGCCGAGCAGGGGGCCGGGCTCGGGCACCACCAGCCGGGCGCCGTGCGGCAGGGCCAGGCACAGTTCGAGCACCGAGGCGTCGAAGCTGGGGGTGGCGAAGGCCAGCACCCGGTCCCCCGGGGCGGCCCGGTAGTGCGCGGCCTCGGCGGCGGCGAAGGCGGCGAGCCCGCGGTGGGTGACGACGACGCCCTTGGGGGTGCCGGTGGAGCCGGAGGTGAAGATGACGTAGGCGGGGTCGTCCGGGTCGAGCGGGCGGGTCCGGTCGGCGTCGGTGGGCCGGTGGCCGGGGGCGCCGGCCGGCTCGGCGGCGAGGAGTTCGGCGACCTCCTTGGCGTCCAGGGTCAGGGCGGGTGCCGCGTCGCGCAGCATCGCCTCGATCCGTTCCTCGGGGTAGTGCGGGTCGACGGGCAGGAAGGCGGCGCCGGTCTTGGTCACCGCGAGTTCGGCGAGCACGGTGTCGGCCGAGCGGGGCAGCAGCAGGGCGACGAGCCGCCCGGGGCCGGCGCCGCGGGCGATCAGCCGGTGGGCCAGCCGGTTGGTGAGGGCCTCGGCCTCGGCGAAGGTCAGCTCCAGGCCGGCCGCGCTCAGCGCGACGGCCTGCGGCCACCGGTCCACGGCGGCCTCCACGAGGGCGGGCAGGGTCGCCGGGGGCACCGGGCCGGTCTCCGGGCGGGACGGGCCGCGCAGCAGCCGCTCGCGTTCGCCGGGCGGCAGCAGGTCGAGCCCGTCCAGCGGGGTGGTGCCGTCCGAGTCGGCCAGCGCGGACAGGGTGTGCAGCAGCTGGTCGGCGAGGCGCCGGGCGGTCTCCCGGTCGAGGAAGCGCGGGTCGTGGCCGAGTTCCACGGCGAGCCGCTCGCCGGGCGAGACCACCACGGTGAGCGGGTAGTTGGTGGCCTCCCGGGCGTCGAGTTCGCGCACCAGCAGGCCGTGCGCGCCGGCCGTGGCGTCGCCGACCGGGTAGTTCTCGAAGACCACCAGGCTGTCGAACAGCTCGGTGCCCGGCGGGACCCGGCTGAGCCCGTGCATCCGGGCCAGCGGCAGGTGGTCGAAGCGGCGGTCCTCGGCCTGCTCCTCCTGGAGGGTGCGCAGCCAGTCGGCGCAGGGCCGGCGGCCGTCGACGGCGACCCGGGCGGGCAGGGTGGTGATGAACAGGCCGACGATGCCGTCGGAGCCGGCCAGGTCGGCGGGCCGGCCGGAGACGGTGGTGCCGAAGCAGACCCGCTGTTCCCCGCTCCAGCGCGACAGCAGCAGCGCCCAGGCGCCCTGCACCACGGTGTTGAGGGTGAGGCGGTGGCGGCGGGCGAACTCCTGGAGCCGCTCGGTGTCCGCCTCGTCCAGCCGGTGCGAGAGCCAGTCCCCGGAGCGGGCCGTGTCGCCCGGGGCGGGGCGGCGGTCGTAGGGCAGCGCGGTGGGGGCGGTGAGGTCGGTCAGCACGCCGCGCCAGTGCTCGGCGGCGGCGCCGGTGCCGCGCTCCGCGAGCCAGCCGACGTAGTCCGCGAAGGGCCGGCGCTCGGGCAGTTCGGGCCGCTCGCCGCGGGCGAGGGCGGCGTGGGCGGCCAGCACGTCCGCGAGGACGTGGAAGACGCTCCAGCCGTCCAGCAGCACGTGGTGGAAGGCCCAGACCACCCGGATCCGGTCCGGGCCGAGCCGGATCAGGTCGAGCCGCAGCAGCGGGGCCCGGTCCAGGGCCAGGGGGTGGGCCCGCCGTTCGGCGAGCAGGTCCTCCAGCCGGGCTTCGCGCTCGGCCGCGCCCAGGTCGCTCCAGTCGTGTTCGGTGACCGGGAGCGTCGCCTGCCGGTGGACCGTCTGGAGCGGCACGGGAACGTCCCGCAGCACCACCGAGGTGCGCAGCACCGGGGTGCGGTCGACGACGTGCTGCCAGGCGGCGGCCAGCAGGCCGGGGTCGCGGGCGCCGTCCAGGACGAAGGTGATCTGCTCGACGTACAGGCCGTATTCGGCCTCGTCGAGGCCGTGCACCACCATGCCGGTCTGGGTGGGGGTGAGGGGCTGGATCTCCGTCACGTCCCGTCCGGTGCCGGCCAGCCGGTCGACGCCGGCCTGGTCGAGGCCGGCCAGCGGGAAGTCGGAGGGGGTGCGGCCGCCGGCGCCGGGTTCGGCGCAGTGGCGGACGATCTCCCGCAGCTCGTCCAGCAGTTCGGCGGCCAGCCGGGCGACCGTCCCGCTGTGGTGCACCTCGCGGGAGTAGGACCAGGTGAAGGAGAGCCGGCCCTCGGCGACCAGGCCGAGCACGTCCAGCAGGTGGGGGCGGCGGGCGGTGCGGTCCATGCCGCCGGTGAGCGGGCCGGCCGGGGCGTGCAGCAGGCTGCCGGGGGTGGCGTTCCAGTCCTGCCGGCCCAGGTAGTTGAAGCCGATCTGCGGCAGTGCGAGGCCGGGCTCCGGCTTGAGGTGGCGCAGGGCGCCGTGGCCGAGGCCGCCGTTCGGGACGGCGCGCAGGCTCTCCTTGACGGCCTTCAGGGCGGTGCCGGTGTCCGCGTCCGGGGGCACGTCCAGGGCGACGGGGTACATCGCGGTGAACCAGCCGACGGTGCGGGACAGGTCGACGCCGTCGAGGAG
The DNA here is from genome assembly GCF_042885555.1 of Kitasatospora sp. NPDC058048. Classification (NCBI taxonomy): domain Bacteria; kingdom Bacillati; phylum Actinomycetota; class Actinomycetes; order Kitasatosporales; family Streptomycetaceae; genus Kitasatospora; species Kitasatospora sp. NPDC058048. Next base: position 321,384 of record NZ_JBHVRT010000001.1, read on the forward strand.
TTCCTCGCGGCCGTGGCCCTCCAGGGTGACCAGGACCCGGTTCCGTCCGGTCCAGCGGGCCAGCACCCGGCCGAGGGCGCAGAGCAGGACGTCGTTGACCCGGGTGCGGTAGGCCTCCGGGACGTCCTGGAGCAGCCGGCGTGTGTCCTCGGCGCCGAGGGCGAAGGTCAGCGACTCCTCGGTCCCGGCCGTGTTGGCGCCGTCGAGGTCGGTGGGCAGCGCGGTGGCCGCACCGTCGGCCAGGCGCTGCCAGTACGGGAGTTCCGCGTCGAAGCCGCCGGCCGCGGTGTGCGCGGCGAGGCGTTCGGCCCAGGCCCGGAAGGAGGTGCTCTTGGCGCCGAGGTCGGGCCGCTCGCCCGCGGCCGCCGCGCGGTGGGCGCGCTCCAGGTCCTCCAGCAGGATCCGCCAGGACACCGCGTCGACCACCAGGTGGTGCGCGGCCAGCAGCAGCACCGGGCGGGGGTCGCCGGCGAAGCGGCAGAGCGCGGCGCGCAGCAGCGGTCCGGCGGCCAGGTCGAAGCCCTCGGCGAGGCGTTCGCCGAGGTCGCGCAGGGTGCTCTCGCGTTCCTCGCCCTCGGCGGCGGGCAGCTCGTGGACGCGCAGTTCGGGGGCCTGGCCGGGCTCGGTGCCGTGCTGGCGCCACCGGCCGTCGGGGAGCGGCTCGCAGCGCAGCCGCAGGGCGTCGTGGTGGTCCAGGACGGCGGCCAGGGCGGCCCGCAGGGCGGGCTCCTCGGTGCCGGGGGCGAGGGTGAAGGAGACGGACTGGGTGAGCCGGGCGGGGTCGCCGTCGAGGGTGTCCAGCAGCCAGTGCTGGACGGGGGTGAGCGGGGTCTCGCCGGTGACGGCGCCCTGGTCGGCGTCCGTGCCGGGGCTCGGGGCGCGTTCGGCGGCAGCGGCGAGTTCGGCCAGGGTCTGGTGGGCGAACAGGTGCCGGGGGGTCAGCGCGAGGCCGGCCCGGCGGGCCGCCGAGACGATCTGGATGCCGAGGATGGAGTCCCCGCCGAGGGCGAAGTAGTTGTCGTCCGCGTTCACCTCGGGCACACCGAGCACCTCGCGCCAGATCGCGGCGAGGGCCTGCTCGGTTCCGGTGCGCGGCGGCCGGTCCCCGCCGGTGGCCCGGGTGGCCGGGACCGGTTCGGGCAGGGCGCGCCGGTCCAGCTTGCCGGTGGCGCCGAGCGGCAGCCGCTCCAGCGGCACCACCAGGGCGGGCACCAGGTGGTCGGGGAGGGTGCGGCCGAGGAAGGCCCGCCACTCGGCCGGGTCGGGCAGGGCGCCGTCGCGGGGCACCGCGTAGCCCACCAGCCGCTTGTGGCCGTCCTGGTCGACCACCCGGGCGGCGGCCGCCGCCACCTGCGGGTGGCGGGCCAGCGCGGCCTCGACCTCGCCGAGTTCGATCCGGAAGCCGCGCACCTTGACCTGGTCGTCGGCGCGGCCGAGGTAGTCCAGTTCGCCGTCGGCGCTCCAGCGCACCCGGTCGCCGGTGCGGTACATCCGGCTGCCGGGCGGGCCGTAGGGGTCGGGCAGGAAGCGCCCGGCGGTCAGGCCGGGGCGGCGCAGGTAGCCGCGCGCCACGCCGGTGCCGGCCAGGTACAGCTCCCCGGGCGCGCCGACGGGCACCGGGCGCAGCCGCTCGTCCAGGACGTAGGCGCGGGCGCCGCCGACCGGTCGGCCGATCGGCGGGTCGCGGTCGGGGTCGGCGGGGTCGCAGGTGTGGGCGGTGGCGTAGACGGTGGCCTCGGTGGGGCCGTAGATGTTCAGCACCCGGCAGCCGGGGACGGCCTCGCGCACGGTGCGCACGGTGCGGGCGGGCAGTCCTTCGCCGGCCAGCACCACGGTGTCCGCGCCGAGTCGCAGGGCGCCGTCGGCGAGCAGTCCGCCGAGGGCCGAGGGCACGGCGCTGAGCAGGCCGGCCCTCCGGGGGCCGGGGTTCTCGGCCAGGGCCAGCAGGTCGCGCAGGAGTTCCACGCAGCCGCCGGAGAGCAGCGGCGCGAAGATCTCGAACACCGACACGTCGAAGTTGAGCGAGGTGGCGGCGAGCACGTGCTCCAGTCCCCGGCCCGCGAACTCGGCGGCGGCCCAGTCGGTCAGGGCGAGCACCGAGGCGTGGGCGACCACCACGCCCTTGGGCCGGCCGGTGGAGCCGGAGGTGTGGATGACGTACGCGGGGTGCTCCGGCAGCAGGGCGCCGTGCCGTTCCGGGTCGCCGACGGCGTCGGTGCGGGCGGCGGCCAGCCGTTCCCGGCAGGCCGGGTCGTCCGGCACGATCCGGGTGTACGGGCCGTCGGGGAGCCGTCCTGCGGTCGCGGCGTCGGTGATCACGGCGTCGGGCCGGACGTCCTCGAAGAGGTAGGCGATCCGCTCGGCCGGGTAGCCGGGGTCGACCGGCAGGTACGCGGCGCCGCTCTTGAGCACCGCGAGCAGCGCCACGGCCAGTTCGGCGGTGCGGGGCAGCGCGAGCGCGACGAAGCGCTCGGGTCCGGCCCCGGCGCCGATCAGCAGCCGGGCCAGCCGGTTGGAGCGTTCGTCCAGCTCCCGGTAGGTCAGCAGGTCGTCGCCGGAGCGCACGGCCGGTGCGTCGGGGGTGCGGGCGGCCTGCCGGGCGAAGGCCTCGGGCAGGGTGCTCCGGGGCGCCCGGCGCACCGGGCCGCCGAGGCGTTCCAGCAGCTCGCGTCCCTCGGCCGGGTCCAGCAGCGGCAGTTCGCCGGCCGGCCGGTCGAGGCCGGCCGCCATCCCGGCGAGCAGGGTGCGCAGGCTCGCCCCGAGCCGCTCGACGGTGGCGGCGTCGAAGACGGCCGGGTCGTGGTCGAGGCCGACCTCGATGGACTCGCCGGGCGCCACCACCACCCCGAGCGGATAGCTGGTCGGCTCCAGCACGTGCTCGGTCTCCACGCCCAGGCCGTGCCGGGTCAGCGACCGGGCGTCGAAGGGGTAGTTCTCGAAGACCACGATGCTGTCGAACAGGGCGGTGCCGCCGGGCAGTTCGCTCCAGCCCTGGAGCTGGGCCAGCGAGACGGCGTCGTGCCGGCGGGCCTCGGACTGCTGGTCCTGGACCTCCCGCAGCCAGTCCAGCAGCGGGCGCCGGTCGTCGATCCGCACCCGGGTGGGCAGGGCATTGATGAACAGCCCCACCATCGAGGTGACGCCGGGGAGTTCGGCGGGCCGGCCGGAGACGATGGTGCCGAACACCACGTCCTCGCCGCCGCCGTAGCGGGAGAGCAGCAGCGCCCAGGCGCCCTGGAGCACGGTGTTGACGGTCAGCCCGGCCTGTCGGGCGGTGGCCCGCAGCCGCTCGGACAGCTCGGGGCCGAGGGCGACCTTCACCGAGGCCGAGGAGGAGGCGCGGTGGGCGTCGGCCGGGCGGCGGTCCCGGGGCAGTTCGGTGGGGGCGGGGAAGCCGGCCAGGGTGTCGCGCCAGTACCGCTCGACCGCTGCCCGGTCCTGGCCGGCCAGCCAGCGCAGGTAGTCGGCGTAGGGCGCGCGCTCGACCGGGGCGGGGCGGCGTCCGGCGGTCAGGGCGGCGTAGCGCTCGCAGACCTCGTCGAAGACCTGGGCGGCGCTCCAGCCGTCGAGCAGCACGTGGTGGAAGGTCCACACCACCCGCACCCGGGTCGGGGTCAGCCGGATCAGGGCCAGCCGCAGCAGCGGCGCGCCGCCCAGGTCGATCCCGGCCGCCCGGTCCTCGGCGAGCAGCCGGGCGGTGTCCCGCTCGACCTGCTCGGCGGGGTGGCCGGTCCAGTCGTGGTGGGTGACCGGGACGGTGGCCCGGTGCTGGACGACCTGGAGCGGTTCGGCGCCGTCCTGCCAGCTGAGCCGGGTGCGCAGGACGGCGTTGGCGTCGGCGGTCCGCTGCCAGGCCTCGGCCAGCGCGTGCGGGTCGGTGACCCCGGTCAGCACCAGCTGGACCTGGTTGACGTAGGTGTCGCCGTCCGGGTCGAGCAGGCTGTGGAAGAGCATCCCGGCCTGCATCGGCGTCAGCGGGTAGACGTCGGCGACGGTGCGGCCGTCCCCGGCGATCCGGTCCACCGCCGCCTGGTCGAGGCGGGCGAGCGGGAAGTCGGCGGGGGTGCGGCCGCCGGCGCCGGGTTCGGCGCAGTGGGCGACGATCCGCTCCAGCGCGTCGAGCATGGCCTCGGCCAGTGCGGTGACGGTGTCGGCGCGGTGCCGGCCGGCGCTGTAGTACCAGCCGATCTCCAGCTCGCCGTCCTCGACCCGGGCGACCACGTCCAGCAGGTGGGGGCGTTCGGTGCCGGGCGCCTCGGCGCCGCCGAGGCCGCCGGGGACGGCGCGGACCAGGGCGGCGCCGTCGGTGGACCAGTCGAAGCGGCCCAGGTAGTTGAAGCTCACGCCGGGGGCGGGGGCGTCGGCGAGTGCCTCGTCCCGGGCCAGGTGGCGCAGCGCGCCGTACCCGAGGCCGCGGTCCGGCACGGCCCGCAGCTGTTCCTTGACGGCCTTCAGGGCGGTGCCCCAGTCCCCCGCCGGGACGTCGAGGGCGACCGGGAAGAGCGAGGTGAACCAGCCGACCGTCCGGGACAGGTCGAGGCCGTCGAAGAGCCGGTCCTCGCGGCCGTGGCCCTCCAGGCCGACGGCGACGGTGCCGTGCCCGGTCCACTCGGCGAGCACCCGGCCGAGCGCGGTGAGCAGCACGTCGTCGATCCGGGTGCGGTAGACCCCGGGGACCTCGCGCAGCAGGGCTTCGGTGCGTGCGCGGTCCAGCCGGACGGTCACCTCGCGCAGGTCGGCGGCGGTGTTGCCGCCGTCGCCGTCCACCGGCAGCGGGGTGGCGCAGGCCCGGGCGGCGGCCGCCCAGTGGGCGCGCTGGTCGGCGAAGCCGCCGGCCGCGGTGTGCCCGGCCAGTCGGCGGGCCCACTCCCGGACGGAGCTGGTGCGGGCGGGCAGCCGCAGCGGGCGGCCCTCGACGGCCTGCCGGTAGGCGGTCTCCAGGTCCTCCAGCAGCACCCGCCAGGAGACGCCGTCGACCGCCAGGTGGTGGACGGCCAGCAGCAGCCGGTCGGGCCGGGCGCCGGCCGCGTCGGCCTGCGGGGTGGCCGTCGGGGCGGTGAACAGGCGGGCGGTGAGCAGCGGGCCGCCGTCCAGCCGGAAGGAGGCGTGGGCGGCCTCGGTCACCGCCGCTTCGGTGCCGTGGTCGTGGACCTCCAGCAGCTCGGGGGCGCTCTCCTCGGCGGGGGCGCAGTGCTGCCGCCAGGTGCCGTCCCCGGCGCGGGTGAAACGGGAGCGCAGCGCGTCGTGGTGGGCCCACAGGGCGGCGAGCGCGCGGCGCAGGGCCCGCGGGTCGACGGCCCCGGGGGCCTCCACTACGACGCACTGGTCGAAGTGCTCGGCGTGCGGCGGGTTCGGGTCGAGGAACCAGTGCTGGATCGGCGTCAGGCCGACCTCGCCGCTGACCGGCTCGGTCCCGGCGACGGTGACGGCGCTGCCGGCGGCCGCGGCCAGCGCGGCGACGGTGGGGTGGCGGAACAGGTCGCGCGGGGAGAGCGCGAGTCCGGCGGCGCGGGCCCGGGAGACGACCTGGATGCTCAGGATGGAGTCGCCGCCGAGCAGGAAGAAGTCGTCGTCCAGCCCGACCCGTTCGACCCCGAGCAGCTCGGCCCAGATCGCGGCGAGCAGCCGCTCGCGGTCGGTGCCGGGGGCGCGGTGGGGGCGGTCGCCGCCCGTCGACCGGTCGGGGGCGGGCAGCCGCCGGCGGTCCACCTTGCCGTTGGCGGTGAGCGGGAGTTCGGGCAGGGTGACGAAGGCCGCGGGCAGCATGTAGTCGGGCAGGTCGGCGGCCAGGTGGGCGCGCAGTTCGGCGGCGCCGGGCGGCTCGGCGCCCTCGGCCGGCACCAGGTGGGCGGCGAGGCTCTTGCGCCCGGCGTCCTGGTACAGCGAGACGACGGCCTCGGCGACGGCCGGGTGGGCGGTGAGCCGGGCCTCGATCTCGGCGGGTTCGATCCGGAAGCCGCGGATCTTGATCTGGTCGTCGGCGCGGCCGACGAAGTGCAGTTCGCCGTCCTCGCTCCACCGGGCGGTGTCGCCGGTGCGGTACATCCGCTCGCCGGGCGGGCCGAAGGGGTCGGCGAGGTAGCGGGCGGCAGTCTCGCCGGGGCGGCCCGCGTAGCCGCGGGCGAGGCCGGCCCCGGCGATGTACAGCTCGCCGGTGACGCCGGGCGGCTGCGGCTGGAGCGCGCCGTCCAGGACGTACACCCGGGTGTTGTCCAGCGGGCGGCCGATGGGCAGGACGGCGGGCAGTTCGTCGCCGGCCCGGAAGGCCCGGCGGGTGGCGAAGGTGGTGGTCTCGGTGGGCCCGTAGCCGTCGACCACGGTGAGGCCGGGGCAGGCCGCCAGGACCTTGCGGACGACGGCGCCGGGCACCGCCTCGCCGCCGGTCCACACCTCGTGGGCGCCGCGCAGGCAGCCCGGGTCCTCCTGGGCGAGCAGCCGGAACAGGCCGGCGGTCAGCCACAGGCAGCGCACGCCCCGCTCGGTGACGGCGTGCCGGACGGCGGCGGCGTCCAGGTCCTGCGGCGGGGCGAGCACGGCGGTGCCGCCGCGCAGCAGCGGCACCCACAGTTCGTAGGTGGAGGCGTCGAAGGCGTGCGGGGAGTGCACCAGCACCCGGTCGTGGCCGGCGAAGGCGCGGTCCAGGGCGAGCGCGGCGACGTCCCGGCGGCGCACCGCGACGCCCTTGGGGGTGCCGGTGGAGCCCGAGGTGAACATCAGGTACTGGACGTTGTCGGGGTGGACGGCCGCCGGGGCCGCCGCCGGCGGCCGGTCCCCGGGGAGGTCCACCCGCAGCACCTGCCCGGCGGGGCGCAGGCCGGCGGCGGTGCCGGCCCGGTGGGCGTCGGTGAGCAGCAGGTCGGCACCGGCCCCGGCCAGCATCCGGTGCAGCCGCTCGCGCGGCGCCCGGCCGTCCAGCGGCACGTAGACCGCGCCGGTGCGCACCAGTGCCAGCTGGGCGACGACCAGGTCGACGGAGCGTTCCATCAGCACCCCGACCGGCTGCTCCACCCGGACCCCGTGCGCGGTCAGCCGTCCGGCCAGCTCGGCGGCGCGGGCGTCGAGTTCGCGGTAGGTCAGGTGCAGGTCGCCGGCCTCCAGGGCGACGGCCGCGGGGGTGCGGAGCACCTGCGCGGCGAACAGTTCGGCGATGTCGGCGGCGGGCTCCTCGACGGCGGTGGCGTTCCAGTCGGCCAGGACGCGCCGGCGTTCCTCGCCGGTCAGCAGCGGCAGCCGGGCCGGCGGGCGGTGGGCGCCCCCGGGCAGGGCGGTCAGGACGGTGGTGAGCTGTCCGGCCAGCCGTCGCACCGTGGACTCGTCGAACAGCCGCGGGTCGTAGCAGAGCCGCAGGGACAGCTCCGGGCCCGGGTAGGCCAGCAGGGTGAGCGGGTAGTTGGTGGTCTCGATCCCGTCCAGGTCGCGCAGCCGCAGGCCGTGGGCGTCGGCCGCGTCCTCGTCGACGGGGTAGTTCTCGAAGACCACCAGGCTGTCGAACAGGCCGGTCTGCTCGGGCAGTTCGGTGCCGGCCCGCATTCTGGTGAGCGCGACGTTGCCGTGCCGCCGGTCCTCGCTCTGCTCCCGCTGCAGGGTCCGGAGCCAGTCGACCAGGGTGCCGTCCGCGGGCACCGCGGTGCGGGCCGGCAGGGTGGTGATGAACAGGCCGGTCATGGTCTCGACGCCGGGCAGCTCGGGCGGCCGCCCGGAGGAGGTGGTGCCGAACACTACCTCGGCCCGGCCGGCCCGGCGGCCCAGCAGCACCGCCCAGGCACCCTGGACCAGGGTGTTGAAGGTCAGCCCGGAGCCGCGGGCGAGGTCCTCCAGTGCCCTGGTCGCGGCGGCGGGCAGGGTGAACGGCACGGCCCGGGTGGACTCGGCGCGGTGGCTCTGCACCGGCTCGCGGTCGTAGGGCAGCGGTGTCGCCTCGGCGAGCCCGGCGAGGCGGGTGCGCCAGTGCCGTTCGGCCTCGGCGTGGTCGCGCCCGCCCAGCCAGGCCAGGTAGTCGCGGTAGGGCCGGCGCTCCGGCACGGTGCCGTACGGGACCTCGCCGTCCCCGCCCGGTCCGGCCAGGGCGGCGTGCACCGCGAAGACGTCCGAGAGCACCTGGAACAGGCTCCAGCCGTCCAGGACCAGGTGGTGGAAGGACCAGAGCACCCGCACCCGGTCGTCCGGGAGCCGGATCAGCAGCAGCCGCTGGAGCGGGGCCCGCGCCAGGTCGAGGCCGCGGGCCCGGTCGCGGTCCAGTAGTTCGGCGAGCCGGTCGCGGCGCTTCTGCTCGGGCAGTTCCCGCCAGTCCAGGTGGGTGACCGGGACGGCCGCCCGGCGGTGCACCACCAGCAGCGGCTCGGGCACCTCCTGCCAGCGGACGTGGGCGCGCAGCACCGCGGTGCGGTCGGTGACCCACTGCCAGGCGGCGGCGAGGCGGGCCGGGTCGGGCACGCCGTCCAGGACGAAGTCCAGCTGCTGGAAGTAGGCGCCGCTGTCCTCCTCGGCGAGGCCGTGGAAGAGCATGCCGGACTGGGTCGGGGTGAGCGGCAGCACGTCCTCCACCGCGCCCGGGTCGGCGCCGGTGATCCGGTCCACGGCCGCCTGGTCGAGCCGGACCAGCGGGAAGTCGGACGGGGTGCGCCCGGCGGCGCCGGGGCGGGCCGCGTGGCGGGCGAGGTCGGCCAGTTCCTCGGCGAAGCGCCGGGCCAGCGCCTCGACGGTCCCGCTCCGGTGGACGGCGGCGGAGTGGAACCAGGTGAACTCCAGCGCGTCGCCGTCGAGGCGGCCGACCACCTCCAGCGGGTGGGGGCGCGCCACGCCGGGGTCGGCGTCCAGCTCCAGTGGCCGGAAGGTGCCGCGGAACAGTCCGTCCGGGTCGTCCGGCAGGGCGATGCGGCCCAGGTAGTTGAAGCCGATCCGGGCGGCCGGGACGTCCGGCGCCGTGCCGGGGCGCCCGAGGTACCGCAACGCCTCGAAGCCGAGGCCGCGCCGGGGGACGGCGCGCAACTGTTCCTTGACCTGCTTGAGGACGGTGTCCCAGTCGGCTCCGGCGGGCACGGCCAGGGCGACGGGGTGGCGGGTGGTGAACCAGCCGACCGTACGGCCGAGGTCGAGCTCGGCGAACAGTTCCTCGCGCCCGTGGCCCTCGACGTCCACCACGACCCGCTCCAGCCCGCTCGCCCCGCACAGCGCCCGGCCGAGGGCGCTCAGCAGCACGTCGTTGGCCTGGGTGCGGTAGGTGTCGGGCAGGGTGCGCAGCAGGGCGGCGGTGTCGGCGGGGCTCAGCCGCACGGTGACGGAGCGTTCGGTGGCGTAGGTGTCGGGGCCGTCGAGCTCGGCGGGGAACGGGTCGCCGGGCTGCCCGGGCACGGCCCGCGCCCAGTACTCCGTCTCGTCCTCGAAGCCGCCCTCGGCGGCGAAGGCGCTCAGCCGCTCGGCCCACTGCCGCAGCGGCGAGGACTTGCCCGGCAGGGCGGCCGCCCCGTCCCGGCCCTCGCGGCGGGCGCGGTAGGCGGTGTCGAGGTCCTCCAGCAGCACCCGCCAGGAGACCCCGTCGACCACCAGGTGGTGGACGGCCAGGTGCAGGACCGGGGGCCGGTCCCCGGCGCGCTCGTGCAGCACGGCGCGCAGCAGCGGCCCACCGCCGCCCAGGTCGTGGGGGCCGAAGTGCGGGGTGTCCCGGTCCGGGCCGGTGTGCCGGGCCAGGGTGAGCCGGGCGGCCGGCTCCCGGATGTGCCAGCGCGCGGCGCCGGCGCCGTCCGGGGCGGTGAAGGCCGAGCGCAGCGCGTCGTGGTGGGCGACCAGGTCGTTCAGGGCCTCCTCCAGGGCCGCCCGGTCCAGGTCGCCGGGCAGCAGCAGGGAGAGCGCCTGGCCGAAGTGGCCGGCCCGGTCGGCGGCCCGGCCGAGCCACCAGCGCTGGATCGGGGTCGGCACGGCCTCCCCGGTGGCGGCCGCCGGGGCGGGCGCGGGCGGTGCCTCGGCGTCCTGCGCGGCCAGGGCGAGCGCGGCGACCGTCTGGTGGCGGTAGAGGTCCCGGGAGGTGAGCGCCAGCCCGGCCTGCCGGGAGCGGGCCACCACCTGGATGCCGAGGATGGAGTCGCCGCCGAGGTCGAAGAAGTTGTCGTCGGCACCGACCCGCTCCAGCCGCAGCACCTCGGCCCAGATGCCGGCGAGCACGCGTTCGGCGGGGGTGCGGGGGGCGACGTGGCGGACGGCGGTGGCGGCCGGCCCGGGGTCGGGCAGCCGGCCGCGGTCGAGGGTGCCGTCGGGGCCCAGCGGCAGGGCGGGCAGCGGCACCACGACGGCGGGGACCAGGTGGTCGGGCAGGGTCAGGGCGAGGGTGCGGCGCACCGCCTCGGGCTCGATCCGGCCGCCGGGGACGGGCACCGCGTAGCCGACCAGCCGCCGGGGGTCGCCGGTGAGGACGGCGGCCGCCTCGGCCACGCCGGCGCAGCGCCGCAGCGCCCGCGCCACCTCGTCCGGGTCGGTCCGCAGCCCGCGGGGCTTCGCCCACTGCTCGACCCGCCCGAGGTGCTCCAGCGCGCCGTCGGCGGTCCACCGCACCAGCTCCCCGGTGCGGTGGAGCAGTTCCCCCGGCGCGCCGTACGGGTCGGCGACGAACTGCCCGGCGGCGCCTTCCGGCTGCTCGGGGAAGTCGCCCGCGAGGTACAACTCACCGGGTATGCCTATGGGTTGGGGGCGCAGCGCGCGGTCGAGGACGTAGCCGCGGGTCCGGCCGGGCACGCCGGACGCGGTGAGCGCCCCGGGCAGCGCGGTGTCCGGCTTCCAGGCGTCGAGCAGCGCCCGCTGCTCCTCCTCGGGGATCAGCGGCAGCTCGGCGAGGGTGCGCTGCGGGCCGTCCGCCATCCCGGCGAGCAGGCGGTGCAGGTGGTCCGCCAGCGCGGTCACGGTCCGCCGGTCGAACAGGTCGGTGTTGTACTCGGCCGTCAGCGTGCAGTCGCCGTCGTCGTCGGGGGTGAACTCCAGCACCAGGTCGAAGCGGGCGGCCGGGCGGGGCAGCGGGTGCTCGGCGAAGCGCAGGCCCCCGGCGGGCGCCGGGGTGACGGGGGTCTGCTGGACGACGACGACCTGGACCAGCGGGGTGCGGCCGGGGTCGCGGGGCGGGGCCAGTTCCTCGACCACCCGGTCGAAGGGCACCTCGGCGTGGGCGAAGGCGTCCAGCAGGGTGGTGCGCATGCCCGCCACGAAGTCGTCGACGGTGGCCCGCTCGTCCACGTCGCCGCGCAGCACCACGGTGTTGACGAAGAAGCCGGTCACCTCCTCCAGTTCCCGCCGGTCCCGCCCGTTGGTGACGGTGCCGAAGGCCACGTCCCGCTGGCCGGAGTGGCGCGAGAGCAGCAGCGCGCACGCCCCGGCGAACAGGGTGAACACCGTGGTGCCGCGGCCGGCGGCGAGGTGGCGCAGCCGGTCGACCAGGTCGGCCGGCAGCCGGTGGCGGTGCGCCGCGCCGTTGGTGGTGCGCTGCTCGGGCCGGGGGCGGTCGGTGGGCAGGCGCAGGGTCGGCAGGTCGGCGAGGGTGTGCTTCCAGTAGGCGAGGTCGGGGGCGTGGTCGGTTCGGCGGTGCTGCTCCCAGTGGGCGAAGTCGGGGTACTGGAGGGCGGGGGCGGGCAGGGCGTCGGGTTCGCCGGTGGCCTCCGCCCGGTAGAGGGCGGCCAGTTCGCGGGTGAGGACGCCCACCGACCAGCCGTCGGTGACGATGTGGTGCTGGGCCAGCAGCAGCAGGTGCTCCTCGGCGGCGAGCCGGACCAGCAGCGCCCGGGCGAGCGGGCCCCGGGCGAGGTCGTAGGGCCGTTGCAGTTCCTCGGTCAGCAGGCGTTCGGCCGCCGGGGCGCGCTCCCCCTCGGGCAGGGCGCCGAGGTCCTCGGTGCGCAGCGGCAGTTCCGCCCGCTCGGCGACGCGCTGCACCAGTCGCCCGTCGAGGGTGGCGACGGTGGTGCGCAGCGAGGCGTGCCGGGCGGTGAGCCGCCGCAGGGCCCGGTCGAGGGCGTCCCGGTCGAGGGCGCCGTGCAGCCGCAGGGCCACGCCGGTGTGGTTGCCGGTGCCGCCGGGGGCGAGGTCGTCCAGGAACCAGAGCCGGCGCTGGGCGCTGGAGAGCGGCAGCGGCTCCCCGCGCGGGGCGGGCGGGATCGGCCCGGTCGGTGCGGCGGCGGGCACCGCGTCGAGCAGCGGGGCGAGGGCGGCGACGGTGCGGGCGGTGAAGACGTCGCGCAGGGTGAGCCGGACGCCGAGGCGTTCGGTGATCCGGGTCAGGGTGCGGGCGGCGAGGACGGAGTCGCCGCCGAGGTCGAAGAAGTCGTCCTCCACCCCCACGGCGTCGTGGCCGAGCACCTCGGCCCAGACGGCGGCCAGGGCCCGCTCCCGCTCGGTGCGCGGGGCGGCGCGTCCGGCGGCGGCCTGCCGGGCGGGTGCGGGCAGCGCCCGCTGGTCGATCTTGAGCTGCGGGGTGAGCGGGAACTCGGCCAGCACGACGACGGCGGCGGGCACCAGGTGGGCGGGCAGTGCGGCGGCCAGGGCGGTGCGCAGTTCGGCCGGGTCGGGGGCGTGCCGCGGGTCGGCGGGCGTGGCGTAGCCGACCAGCCGGGTGTGGCCGGGCTCGTCCTCGCGGACCGTCACGACGGCCTGGTCGACGGCGGGGTGGGCACGCAGCGCGGCCTCGATCTCGCCCGGTTCGATCCGGAAGCCGCGGACCTTGACCTGCCGGTCGAGCCGGCCGAGGAACTCCAGCTCCCCGTCGGCCCTCCAGCGGGCCCGGTCGCCGGTGCGGTAGAGCCGGGCGCCGGGCGCGCCGAAGGGGTCGGCGACGAAGCGCGCGGCGGTCAGGCCGGGTCGGCCGAGGTAGCCGCGGGCGACGCCCTCGCCGCCGAGGTACAGCTCGCCGTCGGTGCCGGGCGGCTGGGGCCGCATGGCCTCGTCGAGCACGTGCACCCGGGCGTGCGGCAGGGCGCCGCCGATGGTGGGTGACCCGGTGCCGGCGGTGAGCGGGCCGGTCCAGGTGGCGACGATGGTGGCCTCGGTCGGACCGTAGGAGTTGATCATGCGTCGGCCGGGCGCCCAGCGGTCGACCAGCTCGGCGGAGCAGGCCTCGGCCCCGACGATCAGGGTGCGCAGGTGGCGGCCCGCGCCGGCGGGGACGGTGGCCAGGGCGGCGGGCGGGATCAGGGTGTGGGTGATCCGGTGCTCGTCCAGGACGGCCGCGAGCTCCTCGCCCAGCCAGGGGCCGTCCGGGGGGATCACCAGGGTGGCGCCGGTGAGGACGGAGACGAACAGTTCCAGGACGGAGGCGTCGAAGCTGGGCGAGGAGAACTGGAGCACCCGGTCGCCGGGCCGCAGCGCGTAGTTCTCGACGGCCGCGGCGGTGAAGCCGGCGATCCCCCGGTGGGTGACGACGACGCCCTTGGGGGTGCCGGTGGAGCCCGAGGTGTAGATCACGTACGCCGGGTGGTCGGTGCCGGCCGGGGTGCCCGGCACGTCCGGGCCTGCGGGCGCGGCCGTCTCCAGGACCTCGCGGACGGCGGCCGGGTCGTCCAGGACGATCGCGGGGGCCGCGTCGGCGAGCATCAGCGCCCGCCGCTCGGCGGGGTAGCCCGGGTCCACGGGCAGGAAGGCGGCGCCCGCCCGGGCGACGGCCAGTTCGGCGGCGACCAGCTCCATGGAGCGCGGCAGGACCAGCGCCACCGTCCGCTCCGGGCCGGCGCCGCCCCGGCGCAGATCGCGGGCCAGCCGCTCGACGCGCTCCGCCAGGTCCCGGTAGGTCCAGCTGCGCCGGCCGTCGGTCACCGCGGGCGCGAGCGGGGTGCGGGCCGCCTGGGCGGCGAACAGCGCGTCCAGGGTCCGGGGCGTCGGGGAGGTGCCTCCGGGGGCTCCGGTGCCGCCGCCGGCCTGCGGCGGAGCGGACGGGTGCACGGGCTGGGCAGGCCGGTCGGCCATGGCGGAAGGTCCTTCCGATGGGGGCGACGACGAGGGCACCGGGGCAGGCGGTAGCCCGCCCTCGGGCCCGGAGGAACAGGGGAACGGGGGAACGGGAGCGCGGCGGAACGGTGGTGCGGCAGTGCGGCAGTCAGGCGCTGCGGTGGGCAGGCACTGCGGGGGTCGGGCGTACGGCGGCGGGGCCGACCGGCTCAGCCGGAGGCGGCCCGGCGGGCCGTGCGCCCGGAGACCTGCACCCGGTCGACGCGGCCGGTGGCCAGGTCCCGGTGGAAGCGTCCGCCGGGCTCGGGGCGGCCGGTGTCGGGGGCGAGCAGGTCGTAGGAGAGGTCGGTGTAGCAGCGCAGCGGGATCGGCGGGTCGCCGTCGACCGAGAGGGTGGCCGTTCCGTCGCCGGCCGCCTCGATCCGGTAGCGGACCGAGCCGTTGCGGTAGTCGCCCGCGCATCCGGCCAGGGTCCCGGGTTCGGCGAGCGGCACGGCCCCGCGCGCGTCCACCGGTTCGATCGCCGCGGGCACCCGCAGCCCGGCCGACTCCTCCAGTTCGGCCGCGAGTTCGCGCCAGAGCGCGGTGGCGGCGCCGGCGTTGCCGGTGAAGGCGACCACCACTCCGCTGTCCGGGTCGGCCCGCAGGTGGCAGGAGGTGCCCATGGCGTTGCCGTCGTGGCCGCACCAGAAGCGCCCGTCCTGCCGGTAGAGCGCCACGCCGGCGCCCCAGCCGTCCGCGAGCGCTCCCGGCCGGGCGGCGGGCTGCGGGCGGCGCATCAGCTCGGCGACGTCCGGGGGCAGCGTCTTGGACCGGCCGACCAGGGCGGCGCCGAGGGCGGCGAGGTCCGCGGCGCCCGCCAGCAGGGCGCCGGCCGGGGCTTCCAGCGGGGCCAGGTTCTGCCGGACCGCCCGGGGCCGGCCGGTCGCGGCGTTGAGCGCGTGGCCGGCGGCGACCGGTCGCCCGGGTGCGGCCGTGTCGACGAACACCGGCCCGGTGCCGAAGGGTTCGAGCAGCAGGGCGCGCACCGCCTCCTGCCAGGGCATCCCGGTCACCGTCTCGACCAGGCGCCCGGCGGCGACGTAGCCGGCGTTGGAGTAGGAGAAGTCCGTCCCGGGCCGGAACAGCGCGTCCGGGGCGGTGCACACGGCGGACAGGTAGCGGGTGGCGGTGGTGCGGGCGGCGGCGTCGGAGTCTGGCCCGGTGGGCAGTCCGCCGGTGTGGCCGAGGAGGTGACGAATCGTTACTTCAGGCAGCTGCCGGAGCTCCGGAAGGTGCTCGGCGGCCGGCTCGTCGAGGTCGAGGTCGCCGTCGTCGGCGAGCAGCATCACCAGGGCGGCCGTGTAGGGCTTGGTGAGCGATCCCACCGGAACGGCGGTGTCCTCGGTGAAGGGCTCCGCGGTGGCGGTGTCGGCCACCCCGGTGTGCAGGGCGACGGTCTCCGCGCCGGTGTCCAGCACCAGCTGGGCACCGGGCACCCGGTGGGCGCGCGCGAGCGTGTCGAGCCGGTGCTGCAGTTCGCTGCGCAGGACCTGCGGCACCCGTTCTCGTACGGGCGCCGGACTGGCGTAGGGCATGGCGGAAACTCCCGTTGACTGGTTCTCGGGTGCGGGCGCGCCGGGCGCCCGCGATGGAATTGCGGATCGGAGTGCGGCACAGCGGGGAATTTCCGGCCGTCGGCGCCGCCCGCTTCAGGACGCGCGGGAACGGGGGGAATCACGGGAAGCCCCGTCGCCCACGACCGGCCGGCCCGGCATCGGGATTCCCCGGGGCACCCGCGCACGGGCGCCGCACCCGCCCTCGCGGAGCCGTTCCGGGGCGCATCGACGTGCCCGGGGCGGACGGTGCGAATGCGACCCGAATTCCCCGCCGCACGATGAACGGCGGGCCGGCGCGCGGTGAACCGCGAACGGCCGAATACCCTTACCCCGCCGGAACGGTCGGACAGAATCCCGTACCCCGGCGACCAGCCGCTCTCCCGGCCCCCACCTGCGCAATGGCCGTACCCGGCATGTCCATCCCCCCTGTTTGCGATCCGTCCCCGCACCCGTCGCGCGGAACGCGCCGACGCGGCCGGGGAGCCGCAGAATCCCTGCCGTCCCGAACGTCCGGACGACGAACGCGCAACAGTCTTCACGGCGGGTCAGCCGCTCGCAACCCCTTCCGATTGAACGGAAAGCAACTCGGTCGGTAATCGGAACGCCAAAATCCCTGGTGCGACTCCCGGCCACGCCCGGAGCACCCGAGAACGGGCTCTAATTCTTTGGCCGAAAATATGAGGTTCAGATCTCACCAGCCACTCGAACAGCTATTCGCAGCAATATTCGAGTGATTTCCCGGGCGACTGTGACGGAAGTGCCGGAACGCAACGGAATCAATCGGGTGAGCCGTGAGTGAAACCGCCCGGACGCGACAACAGGTCCAGCGCGGCATCGACGATCACCCCGGGGGCCGGGCCGACGTCCAGCGCCGCACCCCGCTCGTCCGGCTGGAGCGGTTCGAGCGCGGCGAGCTGCGAACCGAGCAGCGACCCCGGCATGAAGTGGCCGGTGCGCCCGCCGATCCGCTCCGCCAGCAGCTCGCGGCTCCCCGCCAGATGCAGGAAGAAGGCGTCCGGGCCGGCCTCCCGCAGGACGTCCCGGTAGCGCCGCTTCAGCGCGGAGCAGGTGACCACACCGCCGGTGCCCGCTTCGTCCCGTTCGCGCAGCCACCGCCCGACGGCCTCCAGCCAGGGCCGGCGCCGCCCGTCGTCGAGCGGGATGCCGGCCGCCATCCGGGCGATGGAGTCCGGCCGGTGGAAGTCGTCCCCGTCCGCGAAGGGCACCTCCAGGCGCTCCGCGAGCAGCCGGCCCACCGTCGACTTGCCGGTGCCGGCCACCCCCATGACCACGACGCACGGGGCGCGGCGCTCGTTGCCCGGGGCCATCGGCGCCCCTACCCCCAGAACTGCGGGGGCGGCCCCTGCGAGCCGGCCGGGTACTCCTCCAGCGGCACCAGGCCCCGCTCCCAGCCGGTCAGCACCGGTTCGAGCACCCGCCAGGCCTCCTCGGCCTCGTCGCCGCGGATGGACAGCGCCGGATCCCCGTTCAGGACGTCCAGCAGCAGCCGGCCGTAGGCGGGCAGCTCCTGCGGGTCCATCCGCGCGGTCATCGAGAACGGGGCCAGCCCGTGGGCGTGGGCCCCGATGCCGGTCAGGTCCAGGGTCAGCCCCTCCGGCTCCAGCTCGAAGCGCAGCACATTGGGCCGGGCCTCCTCGCCCTGGCCGAACGGCAGGTGGGGCACCGGGCGGAAGTGCACCGCGACCTCCTTGCGGTCCTCGCCCAGGGCCTTGCCGCTGCGCAGCCGGAACCTCGTCCCGGCCCACCGCCAGCTGGTCAGCTCCAGTTCCACCTCGGCGAAGGTCTCGGTGCGGCGCTCCGGGTCGACGCCCTCCTCCTCGGCGTAGGCGGGGACGTCGCGCTCCCCGATCCGGCCGGGCAGGTAGCGGGCCCGGCGGGTGCGGTGCACCACGTCGTGCTCGGTCAGCGGCCGTACGGAGCGCAGCACGTCCACCTTGCGGTTGCGCAGGTCCCGTTCGCCGAGCGTGATCGGCGGCTCCATGGCCACCAGGCAGAGCAGCTGCAGCAGATGGTTCTGGATCATGTCCTTGAGCGCCCCGACCTGGTCGTAGTACCCGGCCCGGCCCTCCAGCGCCAGCGTCTCGTCCCAGACGATGTCCACCTCGGAGATGTGGGTGCTGTTCCAGATCGGCTCCAGCACCCGGTTGGCCAGCCGGCTGCCGAGGACGTTCTGGACGGTCGTCATGGCCAGGAAGTGGTCGACCCGGAACACCGCCCGCTCCGGCAGCAGGTCGGCGAGCAGCCGGTTCAGCTCCTGGGCGCCGGCCAGGTCCTCGCCGAACGGCTTCTCCAGCACGATCCGGCTTCCGGCCGGCAGGCCCGCCGCGTGCAGGGCGGTGATCACCGCGGGGAAGAGGGCCGGCGGGAGGGCGAGGTAGACGGCCACCGGTCCCTCGCCGGCGACGACCGCGGCCACGTCCGCGGGGTCGGTGACGTCGGCCCGCCGGTAGCGGACGGCGGCCGCCACCGCCTCCCTGGCCCCGGCCGGGAGGTCGCCGGCGTGCCGGTCGAGCCGGGCCGCGGCCCAGCCGCGGTACCGCTCGGTGTCCCAGTCCTCCCTGCTCGCCCCGGTCACCCGCAGCGAGTCGCCGACGTGTCCCGCCGCCCGCAGCGCGGCCAGCGCCGGCAGCAGGAAGCGGGCGCTGAGGTCCCCGGTCGCGCCGAGGATCGCGAGCCGGTCGATCATCCCCGCCCGCCCGTCCTCGCCCGGCCGAGGCCCACGCCGCCGGCGATGATCCCGATGTGGCTGAACGCCTGGGGGAAGTTGCCCATGAACTCTCCTGTGGACGGGTTGATCTGCTCGGACATCAGCCCCAGCGGGCTCGCCCGGGAGCACAGCGAGTCGTACAGCTCCTCCGCCTCCTCGATCCGGCCCTGGCCGACCAGGTTCTCGACCAGCCAGAAGCTGCACAGGACGAAGGCGCCCTCGTCGCCCGGCAGGCCGTCCGGGGACTCCTCGTGGAGGTAGCGGTAGAGCAGCCCGCCGCCCGCCGACAGGCGCTCGGCGACGGCCGCGGCGGTCGCCACCATCCGCGGGTGGTCGGCCGGCACCACCTGGCGCAGCGGGAGCGCGAGCAGGCTCGCGTCCAGCGCGCCGCCGCCGTCCAGGTGGGCGCTGAGGGTCCCGGCGTCCTCGTCCCAGGACTGCTCCAGGATGAGCCGGCGCAGTTCCTCGGCCGAGGCGCGCCAGCGGTCCGTCCCGGCGGGCCGGCCGAGCCGCTCGCCGATCCGCGCGGCCCGGTCCAGGGCCACCTGGCACAGGCCCGCCGAGTAGGTGAACACCCGGCCCTCGCTGCGCACCTCCCAGATGCCCTGGTCCGGCTGCCGCCAGGCCTGCCCGGCGGTGTCGGCCAGCTTGGCCAGGCCGGCCCAGAGCGCGGGCTGGATCTCGCCGCCGGCGCGCAGCCACTGCTCGGCGCAGTCCAGGATCTCGCCGTACACGTCGTGCTGGCGCTGGTCGGTCGCGCCGTTGCCCCAGCGCACCGGGGCGGAGCGCTGGTAGCCCTCCAGTTCGCCGTCCTCGATCTCGTCCGGCACCGGCCCGCCCCGCAGGTCGTACATGATCCGGGGCCCCCGGCTGGCCTCGAAGGCGTCCAGGACCCAGCCGAGGAAGGCGTCGGCCTCGCCCCGGAAACCGATCCGGCGCAGCGCGAACACGGCGAACGCCGCGTCGCGGATCCAGCTGTAGCGGTAGTCCCAGTTGCGGATCCCGCCGATCGGCGCGGGCAGCGAGGAGGTGGGCGCCGCGACCAGCGAGCCGTTGGCCCAGTCGTCGCAGAGCTTCAGGGTGATCGCGGCCCGCCGGACCAGGGGCTCCTGGGGGCCGTCGTACGAGAAGTGCCCCATCCAGCGGCGCCAGGCGTCGGCGGTGCCCTTCAGGGTCGCGTCGGTGTCGAAGCGGTGGTGGCGGTGGAAGCGGCCCCAGGACAGCACGAGGTCCAGGCGCTCGCCCTGCCGCAGCTCGTGGGTGCTGTGCAGGCCGGTCAGCGGACGGTTGGAGCGCAGGTGCAGGCGCAGGTCCGGGCGCCGGTGCGGCCGCACCTCCAGTCCGCTGAACAGGGCCCGGGCCTGCGCGCCGCCGCGCGGCTCCAGTTCCGCGCGCAGCCGGACGGTCCCGTCCAGCACCACGGCGGAGCGCACGAGTTCGCCCCGGTCTGCCGGTACGTCGTCGGTGAGGTCGGCGCCGGAGCGCAGGGTCAGCGCGTCGGTGACGCGCACCAGGCCGGTGGGGCCGCGCAGTTCGGTGATCAGGACGCCGGTGTCCGGTTCGTAGCGCTGCCTGGCCTCGACGAGGTCCTCCGGGGCGAGGGTGAAGTGCCCGCCGCGCGCGTGGTCCAGCAGGCCGCAGAACAGCGGTTCGGAGTCGAACCGGGGCAGGCACAGCCACGGGATGGCACCGTCCAGGCCGACCAGGGCGGCGGTCGCGCCGTTCCCGATCAGGCCGAGGTCCTCCAGCGGCAGGTAGCCCTGGCGCCGGTGGACGGGCCGGAACGGTGGGTCGGGGTCGTGCATGCCGCCTCGCTTCCGCAGTGCCGGGGGGAGTCGGTCGAAGGGGAGGTGGTCCCGGTGCGGCTCCCGCTCCGCCGGCGGCCGGTGACCGGCCGCGCGGCCGACGGCTCCCACCTTCCCGGGGATCGGGCCGGACCGCGATCCGGCCGCTGCCGGCTGCGGTGCATTCCGGTGAAAAGGACACGGCCCCGTGGCCCGCCGCCGCCCGCGCGGCCCTGCCGGGCACGGTGGGGCAGCTGCTAGCGTCTGAGCCCGGACGACGGACGACGGAGGTTGCTGTGGTGGACAGGGGCGCGGGGCGGGCCTTCATCGGGTCGTTCACCTCGACGGGCGGGCGCGGGATCGTCCTGGCCACGCTGGACCCGGACACCGGGGCGCTGACCGCCACCGGGGCCGTCGACGCCGTCGACCCGTCCTACCTCGCCCTCGGGCTCGCGACGGGCGGCCCCGTGCTCTACGCCGTGTCCGAGACGGCGCCGGGCGCCGTCACCGCCTACGACATCGCCGGTCCGGTTCCCTGCCCGCTCGGCACCGCGGTCCCGGTGGACGGGGACCACCCCACCCACCTGAGCCTCGTCCAGGGCCATCTGCTGACCGCCAACTACGGCTCCGGCAGCGTCAGCGTGCTGCCGCTCGCCGCCGACGGCACCCCGCGGCCCCCGAGCACCGTGCTGCGCCACCGGGGCAGCGGGCCGCACCCGGACCGCCAACGGGCCCCGCACGCCCACCAGGTGCTCCCCGACCCGTCGGGGCGCTGGGTGCTCGCGGTCGACCTCGGCACCGACTCGGTGCGGATCTGCGCCCTGGACCCGGCGACGGGAGGGCTTGCCCCGCACGCGGAGACCGCGCTGCCGCCCGGCACCGGTCCCCGGCACCTGGCCTTCCACCCCTCCGGCCGCCACGCGTACGTGCTCGGCGAGCTGCGCCCCGTGGTGACGGTCTGCCGCTGGGACGCGGCGGCCGGGGCCCTCGAACCGGTCGCGGAGGTCCCGCTGTTCCCCGAGGGCGTCGAGGGGCCGGCCTCCCCGTCGGCCCCGGTGGTCTCCCCCGACGGCCGGTTCCTGTGGGCGGCGGAGCGCGGCACCGACACCATCGTGGTGCTCGCCCTCGACGGGACGGGCGAGCGGGCCCGGGTGGTCACCTCGGTGCCCTGCGGCGGCCGCTGGCCGCGGGACCTGGTGCTGGGCCCCACGGGCACCCGCCTGTACGCGGCGAACGAGCATTCCGGCGACGTCACCTGGTTCGAGGTGGACGGCGCGACGGGCGTCCCCCGCCGGGCGGGCTCGCTGGCCGTCCCGTCGGCGTCCACCGTGCTCTTCGGCTGACCGCGGCGCCCGGCCCGCCTCCGGCCGCCCGACCGCTCACTCCTGCTCGGCGCGGACCACCACGACCGGGACGGTGGCGTGCCGGGTGCAGTGCTGCGCCACCGAGCCCAGCAGCATCCCGGTGAAGCCCCCGAGGCCGCGGCTGCCCACCACCAGCAGGTCCGCCCCTCGGGCCGCCTCGATCAGCGCCCCGGCCGGGGTGCCGTGGCGCGCCTCGGTGCGCACCTCGACCGGCGGCCGCTCCCCCACGGCCTGCCGGACGGCCCGGTCGGCCTCCTGCCGCGCCCGGCCCTCCAGCGCCGCCTCGTCGGTGATCCCCGGGGGGAACCAGCCGCGCGCGCCGTGGTACGTCGGGTACTCCCAGGCGATCACCGCCACCACCGCACCGCCGGTGAGCTCCGCCTGGCGCACGGCCCAGCGCAGCGCCCGCCGGGACGGCTCCGAGCCGTCCACCCCGACCACGATGCGGCCCTTGTCCTCAGGCCGGTCGGCCATGGTTCCTCCTCGACTCGACGGCGGCGGAGGATCGCACCGGTCGGTGGTCCGCCGTCACCGGGCTCGGTGTCCAGCCTGGTACCGACCGCGCCGGGCGCGCAGTGCGGCTGGTCCGGGCGGGTGGGTGGGCCGCGGCCGAGGACGGGCGGGCCCCGGGTCGGCGGCGCGGGCGCACCGACTGGAAACCTGCACATGAAAACGGATATCGTTTCGCCGGATTCCCCGCGCCGGACCGATTGCGGGGTCGGATGAACATGACAAACACTGGCAGAAGGCGAAGCCTCGAATGCGCACGGACACGGCGGGAGTCGGGATGCGAGTGGACGCCGCGCTGGCCGGGACCTGGGTGGACCGCTGGGAACGCCAGCAGGAGCGGTACGCGGTGGAGCGCGAGGAGCGCTTCACCGTCATCGCCGACGTGCTGGAACAGACCGTCGGACACCGCAGGCGGCCGCTCGTCGCCGATCTCGGCAGCGGCCCCGGCTCGCTGTCGGCACGCGTCGCCGCGCGCCTGCCGCACGCCGAGATCCTCGCCGTCGACATCGACCCGCTGCTGCTCGCCCTCGGCCGCGCCCGGCACCCCGAGGTCGCCCGCTGGATCGAGACCCTGATCGGCCGCCCGGGCTGGGTCGGGGACCTCGGGCTCGACCGCCCGCTGGACGCCGTGGTGTCCACCACCGCGCTGCACTACCCACCGCCGGACGCGCTGCTCGGGATCTACCGCGACCTCGCGGGCGTGCTGCGGCCCGGCGGCGTCCTGGTCAACGGCGACCACCTGATCCCCGAGGACCGGCCGCTCGCCGAGCTCGCCCTCGCGATCGGCCGGCGCCGCGCCCAGCGCCGGGGCGCCGACGCCGCCGAGGACTGGTCCCAGTGGTGGGCCGCGGCCGGGCGGGTCCCCGAGTTCGCCGACCTGCTGACGGCCCGCGAGCGGCAGCTGCCCCCTTCCGACGGCGCCGGCAACGGCCTGTCGGCCGCCCGGCACGGCGAACTGCTGCGGGAGGCCGGCTTCCGGCAGGCCGGACCGGTGTGGCAGTACGGCACCAGCTCCGTCCTCGTCGCCCTGCGCTGACCCCGGCCCGGAAAGCGATCCGGAACGACCCGTCCGGTCAGCGATCCGGAGCAGCAACTTCCGTACCGGCACAGTCTTTGCGAGGGCGTGGCACACGCGCCCTGTTGATCACCCAGGGAAACGGTTAGCGTTTCCCTCGGTCGCCGACGCCCGCCGCGGTGGGAGCCGCACGCGGCGTCCGACCGCGCGCGCCACGCCGACGCGCGGACCGCCGGGGGACGCGGGCCGACACGGGGCAGCCTGTCGGCGGCTGCGACCCCCTCCGCCGACTTCTCACGGAGAGCTGGTTTCGCATGCGGCCCTTACCGCTGTATCTCGAACCACGGCTGGAGCCCCCGCTCCGATCCCTCCTGGAGGAACGCGACCTCCTCCACACCCTCACCGACGCCCTGGGATCGCCCCTCAACCTGCTCCTGCCCGAGCAGATCGCCGAGAACCTGGCACGCTTCCAGGCCGTCTACCGCAAGCACCACCTCACCGGCCGGATCCACTTCGCCCACAAGGCGAACCGCTCCAGCGCCCTGGTCCGCCGGCTCGCCGCCACCGAGGCCGGACTGGACGTCGCCTCGCTCGCCGAGCTCCAGCACGTGCTCGGAGCCGGCTGCCCGCCCGAACGGATCATGGCGACCGGGCCGAAGAACCGCGAGTACCTCTGGCTGGCGGCCCGCACCGGCGTCACCGTCCACCTGGACTCCCGCGCCGAACTCGACGACCTGGCCGACCTGGTGCGCAAGCAGGCCCTGCCCCCGGTGCGCGTCATGCCCCGGCTGTCGGGCTTCCGGGCACCGGGGACCACCGTCCTCACCCGGCCGAGCCGGTTCGGCACCGACGTCGGCGAGCTGACGGAGCTGCTCGACGCGCTCGAACGCCACCGGGACGCCGTGGAGACGACCGGCGTCGCCTACCACCTGGACACCACCGGCGTACCGGAGAAGGCCGTCGCCCTGGAAACCTGCGTCACGGTGCTGAACGAGTGCCGGCGCCGGGGGCTGCGGCCCCGCACCGTCGACATTGGCGGCGGGTTCGGGGTCGACTACCTCGCCGACGCCGGCCAGTGGGAGCGGTACACCACCGAACTGACCCACGCCGTCCTGGGCAAGCGGCCCGCCCTGACCTGGCAGGGCCACGGCTACGGGCTGCGCAACGAGTCCGGCCGACTGCGCGGCACCCTCGGCCTGTACCCGGCGCACCGCCCGGTGGCCGCCGAGGCGTACCTGGACGAACTGCTCTCCTACCCGGCGCCCACGCTCGGACGGCCGCTCGGCACCCTGCTGCTGGAGAACCTGTACGACCTGGCGGTGGAGCCCGGCCGGGCGCTGGCCGACCAGTGCGGGGCCACCCTCGCCCGCGTCCTGGAGGTCCGGCGCACGGCGGCCGGCGAACACCTGGTGCGGCTGGAGATGAACGCCCGGGACGTCGGCCTGGAGGAGCACGGGGTACTGATGGACCCTCTGCTCATCCCCCGGCCCGGTGCGCCGGCCACTCCCCGTACGTCGGACGGCCCGCCGGACGGCCCGCCGGGGGACCCGGTCGGGGTCTACCTGATCGGCAACCTCTGCCTGGAGACCGACCTGATCACCCGCCGGACGGTCTTCCTGCCCCGCCTCCCCGCCCCCGGCGACCTGCTCGCCTTCGCCAACACCGCGGGCTACCTCATGGACTTCAGCGCCGGCCGCGCCCTGCGCCAGCCCGTGGCGCGCAAGGTCGCCGCGTACCGGCAGGACGGCGCCTGGCGCTGGCGCCTGGACGAGCAGTACTGGCCCGTCGACGTGACGGCCGCCGCAGGACACCGGGGGGACGGACAGGCATGAGGTACGACAGCATCACCGACGCGATCGGCAACACCCCGCTGGTCCGGATCGACCCGGCGGTCACCGGCCTGCGGCACATCGACCTGTACGCCAAGCTGGAGATGCTCAACCCGTTCGGATCC
Organism: Kitasatospora sp. NPDC058048; assembly: GCF_042885555.1. Taxonomy (NCBI): domain Bacteria; kingdom Bacillati; phylum Actinomycetota; class Actinomycetes; order Kitasatosporales; family Streptomycetaceae; genus Kitasatospora; species Kitasatospora sp. NPDC058048. The sequence continues at coordinate 346,248 of NZ_JBHVRT010000001.1, forward strand.
GTCAAGGACCGCGCCGCCTGGAACATGACCCGCGAGGCCCTGCTCGGCGCCGTCGAACGCGGCGACACCGTCGTGGAACTGTCGAGCGGCAACACCGCCAAGGCCCTCGCACTGATCGCCGGCCTGCACGGACTGCCCTTCAAGAGCGTCACCAACCGGATGAAGGTCCCCGAGGTCAAGGACCTGCTCCTGCTGCTGGGCGCGGAGATCGAGGAACTGCCCGGCCGCACCGAGTGCCTCGACCCGACCGACACCGACGACCCGCTCACCCGCATCCACCGGATGCTCTCCGAGACGGACTCCGGCTACCTGCACACCGACCAGTACTACAGCCCGCTCAACCTCGACGCCCACCTCACCGGCACCGGGCCGGAGATCGTCCGGGACCTCGACGGCCGCGCCCCCGACCACTTCATCGCCTGCGTCGGCACCGCCGGCTCGTCCACCGGCGTCGCGGCCGTGCTGCGCGCCCACAACCCGGCCGTCGAGGTACTCGGACTGGTCGCCCACAAGTCCGACTTCATCCCCGGCATCCGCACCATCGACGAGGTGCACGAGGTCGGGCTGTTCGACCCCGCCACCTACGACACCATCGCGTCGGTCACCTCCGACGAGGCCATCGAGGGCATGCTCACCCTGCTGCGCCGCTGCGGCCTGCCGGCCGGCCCGACCGGCGGCGGCGCCCTCTTCGGCGCACTGCGCCACCTGCGCACCGTGGACGCCGAGTTGACGCGACGGGGAGGCGGCGAACGGCACACCGCCGTCTTCATCGTCTGCGACCGGGTGGAGAGCTACCTCAGCTACGTCCGCCGCCGCCGGCCCGAGCTGTTCAACCAGCCCGCCCGGCCGAACTCGGTGGAGGCCGTGACCCCGGCCGAGCTGGCCGCCGCCCGGACCGTCGAGGTCGACGCCGCCCGGAAGTGGATCGCCGAGGACCGGCCGCTCGTGGTCGACCTGCGCGGTCCGTTCGCCTACGCGGCCCTCCACATCGAGGGCTCGATCAACATCGTCGACGAGCTGTTCGACGAACTCCTGCACGGCGGACTGCCGTTCGGCACCCACCAGCCGGTGCTGCTGGCCTGCCCGGTCGGCGAGAAGTCCGCCCGGTACGCCGCGCTGCTCGCCCGGATGGGACACCGGGACGCGCGCAGCCTGACCGGCGGCATCATCGCCTGGCGCGACGCGGGCGCCCCACTGGTCCGGGACTGAGCGGAGCCGGCCATGACCACCCTCACCGAGCTCCACGACTGGCACCGCGACCTGCGGGCACAGTTCCCCATCATCACCGGCAACCCGGACCGGGCGTACCTGGACAGCGCGGCCACCTCGCAGAAGCCCCGGGCGGTGCTCGACGCCGTCCACCACTACCTGACCACCGCCAACGCCAACGCCGGCCGCGGCACCTACACCTGGGCCAACGCCACCACCGCGCTGGTCGACCGCACCCGCACCCGGGTCGCCCGCTTCCTCGGCGACCCGGCACCGCAGCAGCACTCCGGCGTCCATTTCGTCAGCGGCACGACCGAGGGGCTGCGCACGGTGGCCCGGGACTGGCTCCCCCAGCACCTGCGGGACGGCGACGAGATCATCGTGCCGTTCGCCGACCACCAGGCGAACGCGCTGCCCTGGCTGGAGGCCCAGCGGCTGCTGGCCGGCCAGGGCGTGCGCGTCACGGTGCGCGAGCTGCCCTACGACCCGGCCTCTCACGACTACGACCACCGCGCGCTGGCCGGACTCGTCACCGACCGCACGGCGTTCGTCGCCGCCACCCATGTGCACCACGTGTACGGCGGCGACATGAACGTCCACCGCATCCGGGCCGCGGTCGGCCCGGACGTGCCGATCTGCCTGGACGCCGCGCAGAGCGTCGGCCACCTGCCGGTGGACGTCGGCACGCTGGACGTCGACTTCGTGGTCTTCTCCGGGCACAAGGCCATGGCCCTGCCCGGCACCGGCGCGGTGTGGGCCCGCAACACCCGGGGCCCGGTCTTCACCCCCGGCGGCTGGAGCGGCACGCCCAACACCTGCGGGATCGCCGCTCTGGAGGCCGCCCTGGACTGGCTCGACGCCGCCGGGCCGGACCGCGTCCGACGGTGGAACACCGCCCTGGCCGCCCGGCTCACCGACGGGCTGCGCACCCTGGCCCCGTACGAGGTCCTCGGCTGCCGGTCGAGCCTGGCCGCCGACTCCGCGGTCCAGCAGCGCGAGGGCATCGTCACCTTCCGGCACCGCGGGATCGGCTCCAACGACCTGGGCTTCGTCCTCGACAGCCACGGCCTGATGGTGCGCGCCGACGGCCACTGCCAGGCAAGGGCCGGGGAGCGCGAGAGCTCGGTGCGGGTGAGCCTGCACGTCTACAACGGCCCGGAGGAGATCGACCGGCTGCTCTCCGTGCTGCGCGGGCTGCGGTAGCGGCGGCCCGGCCCGGGCACGGCCTTCCGCGCCCGGGCCGCTCCGCCGACGCGGAGTCCGGCGCGGAGTCCGGCGCGGAGCCCGGCGCCGCCGGCGGGCCGTCACATCCGCTGGAGGTTCCGCACCAGTCCGGTCATCTTCGGCGAGGGGGCGACGTTGAGCTCCCGCTGCAGGAACGAGCGGTAGTGCTGGTACGAGCGCAACGCGCTGGCGAGGTTGCCCTCGGCGAGGTGCACCTCGACCACGATCCGGTGGGCCGTCTCACGGACCGGGTCGATGGCGATCGCCGCCAGCGCGGTCTGCAGCGCCGACAGATAGCGCTCCGCGTCGCACAGTTGGTGCGCCAGCCCCTCCAGGGCGTACAGCCGCAGCTGGTCCCACCGCTCCCGCTCCAGGGTCAGCCACTCCTCCTCCCAGCCCGGCAGCAGCTCGGCGGCGAGGTCGTCCACGATGTCGTCGCAGCTGACCGGCAACCGGTCGAGCCCGGACACGACCTGCCGTGCGGAGCAGCGCGCCGACCGCAGGTCCACCCGGACCGCCGGGGCGAGGCGCAGCCACTGCCCCGGGCTCTCGACCGGTATGGCCCGGCCGCGCCGCACGTGATAGAGGGCGGTGCGCAGGTTCGCGGCCGCGCGGTGCTGGGTGCAGTCCGGCCAGAGCCGTTCGGCGACCGCCCCGCGCTGGACGCCGCCGTCGTGCAGGGCGAGGAACGCCAGCAGGTGCTGAGCACTCACCGGAAGGGAGACACAGCGTCCCGCGTCGGTGGCCTCGAAGCCCCGCAGCAGCTCGATGCCCGGTCCGTCCCACAACACACCCCCACTCTGTCCCGACAGTCCGTCGCCCGCACCCGTTCGGACGTGCCCCGGTTGCGGCCGGGGCCCGTCACGGCCGTGTCCGTCCGGCCCCGGAGCACCGTCGCGCGTGCGTCGCACGCACGTTGTGACGGCGTCACGGTGACGCCGCCCGGGCGTCACGGCCGTCGTCGCCGACCGTGACGGCAACGCCCCGCAGTCGACCGGCCGACACCCTAATGGGCCGCCCCCGAACGGGTGTTGGAGGATTCTTCGGTCCGTCGTGGACATCCGGCCCGGCCCGCGGGACCGCCGACGGTCACGGCGCGTGCATCGACCGGGCCGTGACGCGGCGAACGGCCGCGGCGGATCCGTCACGAGGACGCGACGCGCCGGCGACGGCACCCGCGCGCCGGCTGTGACGCTCCCCGGCACACTCCCGCGACGGCCGCGCCGTTGACTGGCACCACCTGCTGCCCGGTGGAGCGCACCCGACGCCCCGCCCGACACCGGAAGGCGATTCCCCATGGAAGCCAGATCGGTGCTGCACGACGTCCGCGCCCCCGAGGACGAACTCCTCGGCGACCCGGCCGTGTGCATCGCCGTCCTGGACGGTCCCGTCGACCTGTCGCACCCCTGTTTCGCGGGCGCGGACGTCACCCGGCTGGACACGCTCGTCGCCGAACCGGCCGGCAACGGCCCGATGTCGCTGCACGGCACCCACGTCGCGAGCCTGCTCTTCGGCCGGCCCGACGGTCCGTACGCCGGGATCGCCCCGCGCTGCCGCGGACTGGTCCTGCCGGTCTTCACGGACGCGGGCGAAGGCCGGGTGCCGCAGCTCGACCTGGCCCGGGCCGTTGAACGCGCCGTGCAGGAGGGGGCGCACATCATCAACATCAGCGGCGGCGAAGCCGGCACGGACGCCCAGCCGGACCCCGTGCTGGAGCGGGCGCTGCGGGTGTGCGACGAGAACGGGGTCCTGGTGGTCGCGGCCGTCGGCAACGACGGCTGCGACTGCGCCCAGGTGCCGGCCTCCGTCCCGACGGTGCTCGCCGTCGGCGCGGCCGGACCCGACGGCGAGCCGCTGGACATCAGCAACTGGGGCTCCGCGTACGCCACCCACGGCGTGCTCGCCCCCGGGAGCGACATCGAGGGCGCCGCCCCGGGCGGGGGCGGCGGCGCCCTCACCGGCAGCAGCTTCGCCACACCGCTGGTGGCCGGGGTCGCTGCCCTGCTGGTCGCCGCGCAGGTGCGCGCGGGGCGCCCGCCCGACCCGCGGGCGGCCCGCCGGGCCCTGCTGCAGGGCGCGCGGTCCGTGCCCTGCGCACCCGTCGACGCACCGGAGTGCCGGCGCCGGCTGGTCGGCCACCTGGACGCGGCCCGGGCCTACGAGCTGATCACCCGAGGAGACCTGACGGACCGGCCGGCCAGCGCCGGGACCACGGCGGACGCCGCCCGCCGCACCATCCCCTCCCCCGAGGTCGGGGCCGCCGCGGCCGGCGCACCCTCGCTGCTCGGGGCCTCCCCTTACGACTCGCACGAGGGAGCCAGCACCATGGACACCCAGAGCGTTCCCGTCGCCACCGCCGAGGCCGTTCAAGCCCCCCAGGTCGCAGCGGCCGCGCAGGCCGTCCCGGGCCCGGAGGCCGTCCAGGCCTTCCAGGCCGCACCCGCCGCGCAGAGCGCACCGTACGAAGCCCTCCCCCCGGCCGGAGCCGTCACCGGGGTGGCGGGCGCCACCGCCGCGGGCGCCCAGCCCGCGGGCGCCACCGCCGTCCCGCCGCCCATGCCACTGACCGCGCCCGCCGTGGCCGCGCCCGCGCCGTCCACCGGCGCGACGGTGTCCGGCCAGGCCCCGGCAGCCCCCTGCGCGTGCCAGGGCGGCGGGCCCTCGGGGGCCGGGCTGCCAGGGGCCGTGCCGTCGGGGTCCGTCCCGTCGGGCGGCGCACCGTCGGGCGGCGGCGTCCGGCCCTCCTGCGCCTCCACCAACAACCGCCCGCTGGTGTTCGCGATCGGCCAGGTCGGCGTGGACTTCCTGACCGAGGCCCGCCGGGACAGCTTCCGCCAGTTGATGGACCCCGTCGAGGTGCCGGTCGAAGGCAAGCCCGGTGTGACGAAGGAACTGCCCGCCAATCCCTACGACGCCGACCAGCTGCACAGGTACCTGACCGCCAACCCGTGGGCCTCCGACAAGGTCACCTGGACGCTGAACCTGGAGAGCACACCCGTCTACGCGATGGAGGCCGAACCCGCGGCCGGCATGGACTGGACCAGCAACCCCCTGGTGCAGCTCGGGACGAAGGAGGAGGTGGAGGCGATCGTCAACGACCGCAGCAAGCTCGCGGACACCCTGCTGGCACTCGCCGCGCCCGCCGCCCCGGTGTCCACGATCTACCGGTCCTTCCGGGACGCCTACCTCGGCCAGCACAAGTACACCCAGGACGAGGACGGCTACATCTCCCGGATCTCGATACCCGGCCGGTTGACCGACCGGACCGTGCGGCTGTTCTCCGGACAGGTCGTGCCGGTCGTCGAGGTCAAGAGCCGCGGCGTCTACATCTGGTACCAGAAGCAGCTGGTGGACGCCGTGGTGAAGGCCGTCATGGGCCAGGCGCACCACGAGTCGCTGACGGTCGACGAGACCTACGTCCGCAAGACCATGGACGCGTTCCTCGACAAGGTCTACTACCAGTTCCGCAACCTCGGGCAGACCTCCGCCGACCGGGCGCTGAACTCCGCCGGGACGAACGCGTTCTCGATCGCCGGCCCGATCAGCAAGGCCATGCTGCTGGGCCAGAGCATCCCCAGCACCGTGACGGAGGCCGGCAAGCCGATCTCCCTGTACTGCATCGACACCATCTCCGTCGCGAAGAGCCCGTACTGCCGCATGGGATCGGACTGCCAGGACGTGAAGGTGACCTTCTTCGACCCCGAGGACGACCGGCGCGCGCGGGTCTCCATGCTGTTCACGATCGACGTCAGCGACGAGTTCCCCGTCACCCTGGCGCCGGCCCACCAGTTCCTGGAGTCCTGAGCACCCGGCACCGTCGGTGTCCACGCCGACCGGACGCCCCCACGCCACCCGCCAGGAGGAGACGGATCATGAAAACCCCCGCAGGGCTCCCCAAGCCCACTCCGAGACTGCCGGTCCTCGCCCCACCGGTCCGCCGGGACGGCCGGGACGAGGCCGGAACGCTGCCCGGCAGCCCGGGCGTCGTACCGGCCCGGTCGGCCTGCGCCGGCCTCACCGGCCCCGCCCGGAGCATGTGCTACGCGGCCCTCTGACGCCCCGCCCCGACGGGCCCCGCCGAGGACGGAGTGCAACCAGCACGACGAGAAGGGATGAGCGGAAATGACCAACGAAGAATTCCGTGAGGAGCGCCGGACGTGGACCCCCACGCCGCAGCTTCCGAAGCTGGCGGAGCCGGTGGACCGCACCCGCCGCACCGGCGGCGCCCTGGGCAACACCCCCGGCGTCGAGGCCGACTTCGACTGGGGCAAGCTCGCAGGCACCCTGGCGAACGTGGCCTCCAGCATCTTCTGATGAGGCACCCCGCGCCGGCGACGGGCCCCGGAGGGTCCGTCGCCGGCCACCCGCCCGGTGACACCGCCTCGTACGGCCTGTCGCCGGAGCACCGAACAGGAGAGACAGGACCATGTACGAGCAGCCGCCGCCCCAGGTGCCGCCGATCGACCGCACGGTCGGCTACGACGCGTACCTGAAGGTGTACAAGGAGACCGTCGACGTCGGCGACGACCGGAACGCGGCCGCGCGGCCCGTCCGGGCGCCCGTCGGATTCACCGGCGGCCCTCGGCCGACCAGCGTGGTGGCCCCCGCCTTGGAGGAGGACGCCGATCCCACCGAGCACGCGACCACACTGATCATGGACGGCCCCGGAGGGATCTACGGCCCCAGCTTCGCGGACCCGGCCCCCTGGGCCTGCGGCGGCGCCCCCACCCCCGGCTGCCTGCCGCCCCCACCCCCCGCCATCGGAGGCCTCTACTGAACCCTGCCGGCCGTCCCCGTACACATGAAGGGAAGAACGATCATGACCACGGAAAACGTCCGCGAGGAACGCCGGGCGTGGTCCCCCACCCCGCAGCTCCCCAGACTGGCCCCTCCGATCGACCGCACCCACCGCAGCGGCGGCGCCCTGGGCACCACCCCCGGCGTCGAGGCCGACAGCTTCTGGGACATCATCAAGACGGTGGCCCCGATCGCCGCCAGCGTGCTGCTCTGACGGGATCCCCCCACGGACACCTCGTCCCTACCGTGCCGACCGCGCGGCCCATCCGCCGCCCGGCCGGCACTCCGCTGCTCCGCAGGTGCCGGGTCGCCCGACCCCCTGTCCGGCCGAACGTCCGTTCAGTAGCATGAACCCGCCTCCGCCCGCGGCCCCGAGGGGACGAGTGACCGCCATGACCACCCTGACCGCCAGCGCCCCGCCCGTCGACATCCTGGACATCGACGTGGACATCGACCTGCTCCTGGACGACGACGGCGACGCCGTCGCGGACGCCGCCCCGGCTCCGGGAACCCTCCTGTCCGGAGCGCCGGTGCTGATGACCCCGCCGCAGAGCACCCAGGCCGTCTTCGAGTTCGACCCGCCGGTCCAGCTCGACCCGCCGCTCCTGGTGGACGCACTGCCGCCGCAGGTCACCCAGGCGGTCGTGGTCGACCTCCCCGGCCTCGCCGACCGCTGACGACCGCTGAAGGCCCGCGCCGCCGCATGGACCCCGACCTCCCCGCCGCGCACCGCTACACGCGCCCCTTCGACCGCTTCCCCTCCCGCCGCGAGCACCAGGACCGGTGGGCCGAACTGTCCCGCGCGATCGCCGCGGCCGGCCCGCCGGGCGGTGAACCGTCCGAGCGGAAGGGCGAGTTGACCGTCCTCGGCTCCGGCATCGAGGCCGCCGGCTTCACCCGCGCCGACGAGCGCCTGCTCCGCGAGGCCGACCACGTCTTCCACTGCGTGGCCGACCCCGCGACGATCGTGCGCATCAACGCCTGGCGCCCGGACGCCTACGACCTCGGCGTCCTCTACGACGACGCGAAGGACCGCTATCTGACGTACGTCCAGATGTCGGAGGCGGTGCTGCACTTCGTGCGGGCCGGACGCCGGGTGGCGGCGGTCTTCTACGGCCACCCGGGCATCTTCGTGCTGTCCAGCCACCGCGCGGTGCGGATCGCCCGCCGCGAGGGCCACACCGCCGTGATGCGCCCGGGCATCAGCGCCCTGGACGTGCTCTGCGCCGACCTCGGCGTGGACCCGAGCACCCCCGGCATGCAGACCTTCGAGGCCTCCGACCTGCTGATCCGCGACCGGCGCCTCGACCCCGGCCTGCACCTGGTGCTCTGGCAGGTCGGCATCGTCGGCGAACTCGACTACCGGCGCGCCGGGTTCACCAACCGCCACCTGCCCGTTCTGCTGGACCGGCTGGAGGAGGTCTACGGGCCGGACCACACCGTGGTCAACTACATCGGCGCCCGCTACCGGGGCCTCGACCCCGTCACCGCCCGGTACACCGTCGCCGCCCTGCGCGACCCGGCCGTGCAGCGCACCGTCACCAGCGCCTCCACCTGGTACCTGCCGCCCGCCGTCGCCGCCCCGGCCGACCCGGGGGTGCTCGAACGCCTCGGCCTGCTCGAACCCGGCCGGACCGTGCGCCCGCCCGACGGCCCGCTGCGGGTCGTCGACGCGTACGGCCCCCGCGAACTCGCCGCCCTGCGCGGCTTCGCCGACTTCCGCGTCCCGGCCGGCTACCACTGGCAGGAGGACACCCCCGGTGCCCGCTTCGCCCTGGCCCTCGGCGAGGACGGCGCCCTGCGCGAGCGCTACGTCCGGGATCCCGCGGCCGCCGTCGCGCACTGGGCCCCGCCGGACCTCGGAGCCGACGAACGCGCCCTGCTGGCCCGGCGCGAGGACCTGGCCCTGCAGGCCGCCGCCCGGGGCGTCCCCCGGCGGCCCGGGCCGGAGGCGGCGCGCCGGGTGCGCACCCTGCTCACCCGCAAGTCGGAGGCCCGCCGGCTGGCGCGGGACGGCGCGGCGGACCGGCCGTCGATCCGGCGGGACCTGGACTCCGTCCTCGCCGGGGCCCTGTACCCGTGGACGGGCCTGTACGGCACCGCGGACGGCGGCCTCTCGGTCTACGTCCTGGGCCGCGCGACCGACCCGCCCCGACACCGGGTCCACGTCGACGGCCGCCGGGTGACCGACCCGCGCTACGCCCACGGCGTGCTGCGCTGGCGCGCGGCGGACGGCGGCGCCGGCGGGGAACTGCGGACGGAGTTCGGCCGCGACGGGCGGCGCCGGCTGACCGGGACCGTCGCGGGCGCGGCGGTGCGCCTGACCGAGTACCCGCTGCCGGAGGTACCGCCGCTCGCCGACCTCGTCGGCGGGTACCGCGGCGAGGGCGTGCGCGTGGACGTCGTACCCGGCGCCCCCGGCTCGGCTCCGCGTCTGCGCGTCACCGTCGACGGCGAGCCCGTCACCGCCGCGGTGGTGATCGGACCGGCGGGCTTCGAGGTGGACGGCGTCACCGTCCCCTTCTCCGCCGCCGTGGCGGAGGCCGCCCCGGGCCTGTTCGGGGACTACCGGCTTCGGCTGCCCGACCGCCCGGGCGGCGCCCTCCTGGAGGTCGCCGCGGACGGCGTCGTGCTCGACGGCCGGCCCGTCCCCGGGGCCGGGCCGAACGGACGGCGGCTCGGCTGGCGGGACGGACCGGAGCTCCTGCCCTCCGCCGACCTCACCCTGCTGCTCGACCCGATCACCCTGCACCCGATGCTGCACGGCACTGGTCGGACGGCGGACGGCGAACCGTTCCCGCTGCTCGGCATGGTCCCGGTCGACGACGAGGCCGCCCGACGGCTCGCCGCCCGGCCGCGCTTCGGCATCCCGGCCGGTCCCTGGGCCCACCTGACGGCGCTCGCCGCCGGGGCGAGCCACGACGGCGGGCTGTTCTGGTGGCACGGCTGGGAGCAGTCGGCCACCGCCCTGCGGACCGTGGAGCAGGCCCTGCGGGACGGCGGCCGGTAGCGCCCGGCACGGACCCGGCCGGCGACGGCCGGGTCCGTACGGACAGGGGAACGGGAACGGGGATCAGCGCAGGCCGGCGAAGAGGTCGTTCTCGGGAAGGGCCGCGCCGGTGGTGTCCTTGACCCGCACGAAGGTCTCCACGCCCATCAGCTCGGTGAACCGCTCCTTGCCCATCTTCAGGAAGAAGATGTTCTCGCCCTGGCTGGCGTGCGCGGCCAGGGCGTCGAACTTCCGGCCGCCGAACGCGGTGGTGTCCACCCAGGTGGTGATCTCCTCGTCCGGCAGGCCGATCTCCGACATGTCCGGCAACTCGGACGCCTCCGGCTCCTCCGCCGCCCCGGGCTCCCGAGCCCCCTCCGGCTCCTCCCAGTCCGCGCCGAACTCGCGCATGACCTCGCCGAACCGCTGCATGGCCGAGCGCGGCGCCGTCGTCCAGTAGACCTTCGGCGTCGGATCGGTCAGCTCCAGCGCCGCCATGGTGATGCGGTTGGCCTGGATGTGGTCGGGGTGGCCGTAGAACCCGTTCTCGTCGTAGGTGACGACCACGTCGGGCCGGTAGTGCCGGATCAGTTCGGCGAGGCGGGCGGCGCCCTCCTCCACCGGCGTGCGCCAGAACGACCCGGGCTCGTCGTTGCTCGCCCAGCCCATCATCCCGGAGTCGGCGTACTCCAGCAGCTCCAGGTGGCTGACCTTCAACACCTCACAGCTGGCCTCCAGTTCCTGCCGGCGCATCGCGGCGACGGCCTCCGGGTCGTGGCCGGGCTCGCCCGGCTTGACCCCGCCCGGTCCGTCACCGCACCGGCCGTCCGTGCACGTCACGAGGACCGTGCGGACGCCCTCCGCCGCGTACCGGGCGAGGACACCCCCGGTCCCGGTGGCCTCGTCGTCGGGGTGGGCGTGCACCGCCATCAGCGTCAAGGGCCGGTCAACCATGAAAATCCATCCTCCGATGTGAAAAGTACTCGCCCCAGTCTGCGCCACCGGGCGGGGTGGTCGCCGGGGTTGTTCCGTTCTGCGTCGCGCACCCGGCAATCCGCGAGACGGCCGCTACTCACGTCCGGCGGCCAGGGTGACCGGCAGGCCGGCCTCGATGCGGCCCAGCAGCCGTCCGCCGTGGACGCCGGGGGTGTCGAAGACGCCCTGGCCGTCGGGGTCGTCGTCGGCGCCCGCGCTCAGGACCTCGGGCACCAGCACCGCCGCCGCCGCGGCGGGCGCCTCGGCGCCGGTGGGCGCCGAGTAGGCGGCGGCGAGGTACGCGGGCGCCAGGACGGGGCCGTGCAGGGTCCCTTCGACCAGGTCGGGCTCGAATCCGGCGGACAGCACCGTGACCCGGGCGCGCAGGTCCCCGTGGACCATGACCAGCTTGTCCGTCATGTTGCCGACGAAGGCCTCCACGTGGACGCTGCCGCGGACCAGCAGCTTGGCGTCACCCTCCAGGTACACGGCGGCCGCCCGGAGGTCGCCCAGCACGATCAGCGCGGAGCAGCCGTCGTCGACGGTGAGGACGGCGCCGCCGACGTCGAGGTCGCCGTCGACGACCAGGCCGGTGCCGTCCAGCTCCGCGGCGTCGAGGTCGAGGTGCCCGTCGATCGCCAGGGCCCCGGCGTGGACGTCGTACGACTCCTCGTAGAGGTTCTCGTACGTGGAGACGGGCAGGCCGCGGCGCTCGAACAGGGCGACGGACTCGTCCCAACTGTGCAGCGTGGTAGTGATGTTCATGGGGCAGACTCTGCCATGCGGCACTGTCAGTCGATCGCAACCGGATCGAGACCGATCGTTTCGCCCGTCCCGGACCCGCCGCTCCCCCGGATTCCCTACGCTGTGGCCGATCCACTGCGGCCGGCCCGCTCCGGCCGGCCGCGTTCGGTCCGGGATTTCGAGGGGGAGCCCATGGAGCTCGACGCGTTCATGGAACTGGCCGGCCCGCCGATCGGCGCCGCGATCGCCGCCTACGGCGACTCGGTGCTGACGCAGGCGCAGGACGCGGCCGCGACCGCCACCGTGGGCCTGGGCACGCGCATCCTCCAGCGCGTCTGGAACCGGCGCGACCAGCGGCAGCGCGAGGACCTGGAGACGAACGTCCTGGAGGCCGCGGAGGAGGGCGCGGGCGCGGACGCCCAGGGCGCGCTGCGGCAGGCCGTGCGGCGCACGCTCCACCAGGACCCTGCGCTGCTCGCGGAGCTGGCCGCACTGCTGGCGCGAGCGCAGCCGGCGCCGGTCAGCATCGTGGTGAGCGGCCAGGGGGCCGTCGTCAACACCGGCAGCAACAGCGGGACGATGAGCAGCAGGACCGTCGTCCACCGGGACGACACCCGGTGACGTCGCCCACCCACCACTTCAGCGGTGCCGGACAGATCGCCAACTTCAACAGCTCCAACGACGGCCTGATGGTCACCCAGGTCACGACGATCGTGCTGCCCGCCGAGGCGCTGCGCTCCGCGGCCGACACCCCGGCCGTCGACGTCGTCCACCTGCTCCGGCCGAACGGCCGCTTCACCGGCCGGCAGCGGGAACTGGCCGCGCTGCGGGAGGTGTTGAGCGCCGAACGCACCGGGCCCGGCGCGGCGACGGCGGTGCTCCACGGGCTGGGCGGGGTCGGCAAGAGCACCCTGGCGCGGCAGTACGCCCAGAGCTTCCACGCGGCGTACGACCTGGTCTGGTGGATCGAGGCGTCCTCCCCGGGGGCCGTCGAGGAGGCCCTGGCCGAGATCGCCCGGCGGCTGAACCCCGTGTGGGCCGGAACCGCGCAGCGGCCGGAGCTGACCGCCTGGGCGCTGGCCTGGTTCCAGCACCACACGAACTGGCTGCTGGTGTACGACAACGTCGAGGACCCGGCGCTCCTCGCGCCGTTCCTGGGCAGCCTCACCGGCGGGCACCACCTGGTCACCACCCGGCTCGCCGACGACTGGGACGCGGTCGGCGTCGACTCCGGCGACGCGCTGCTCGCACTCGACGTCCTCCCCCAGGAGCATGCGGCCGAGCTGCTGTGGTCCTGGGTCTGCGAGTGGGACGGGTCCGACGAGTCCCGCTGGGAGGTCGGACAGCTGGCCCGGGAACTCGGCGGCCTCCCGCTCGCCCTCGACCAGGCGGGCGCCTACCTGCGCCGGACCCGCACCACCGTCGCCGCCTACCGCGGCCGGCTCGGGCTCCAGCTGTTCAGGACCCCGGCCGGCCGGGACCCGCAGCGCACCGTCGCCAGGGTCTGGCAGGTCACCCTGGCGGCGGTCGCCGAGGACGACCCGGTCGCGGTCGACCTCCTGCACGCCCTGGCCTGGCTGGACGCCGACGGCTGCCCGCGCGACCTGGTGCACCGGCTGGCCCCGGACGAGATCGCGGCCGACGACGCGCTCGGCGTCCTGTACGCCTACAGCATGATCGGCTACGCCTGGCGCGACGTCCGGGTGCACCGGCTGGTCCAGGGCGTGCTGCGCGCCGACGCCCTCGCCCGGCGGCCGGCGGGGGCCGCTCCCCGGGGCCGGCACGAGGCCGAGCAGGCCCTGCTGCGGACCGTGCGTCCGGCCGGGCCCGACCAGGACCCCGACGCCGCCGAGCTGGCCCGCCTGGTCGGCCAGATCCGTGCCCTGGCCGTGACCGACCCGCGGGACAGCTGCGACTCGGCGGTGTTCAACCTCTACGCCGGCGCCGCCCTGAACCTGGAGGCCCGGGGGCAGACCGCTTGGGCGCTGCCGCTGTACGAGGGGTACGACGCCCAGATCCGGCACGGCTTCGGGCCCGAGCACCCGTTCACCCTGGTGGCCCGCTCCGCACTCGCCCGGGTCCACCTCGCGACCGGCCGGCCCGACCGGAGCCTCGGGATCCTCGGCCCGCTCCTGGAGCAGAGCCTGCGGGTCCACGGCCCCGGGCACCTCACCACCCTCAACATCCGCAGCAGCCTCGCCTCCACCCACCAGGCCCGCGGCAGTGTCCAGCAGGCGGTCGAGGAGTACGAGAGGGCCGCCGACGACAGCCGGGCCGCCCTCGGCCCGGGCCACCTCAGGACCCTCACCCTGCTGAGCGACCTGGCAGGCGCCCACGCGGCCCTCGGCCGGTTCGACCGGGCCATCGGGATCTACGAGGACCTGCTCGGCAGGGACCCCGCCGACACCGGACCCGACGACCTGCCAGGGCCCATGGCCGGGCTCAACGGCCTGCGGCTGCGCAACAACCTCGCCGGGGCGTACGAGACCGTCGGCCGCTACCGGCAGTCGATCGCCCTCTACCAGGAGGTGCTGGCCGACTTCGAGGAACTCGTCGGCTCCGAACACCCCGACACCCTCAGCTGTCTGAGCAACCTCGGGTACGCCCACCACGCGGCCGGCGACCTGGAACGGGCCGGGGAGATCTACCAGGACGTCCTGACCCGGCGTGCCGACGCCCTGGGCGAGGAGCACCCCGACACCCTGCTCAGCCGGAGCAACCTCGCCCACCTCTGCCTGACGAGCGGTGACATCGCGACCGGGTTCGACCTCTGCCGCACGACGCTGGCCCAGCGCACCGGTGTGCTCGGCCCGGAACACCCCGACACCCTGGCCAGCCTCTCCATGCTGGCCTCCGCCCATGACGCGGCGGGCGAGCCGGAACGGGCGCTCCCCCTGTTCGAGGAGGCCCTCCGCCTGCGCCGCGAGGTCCTCGGCCCCGACCACCCGGACACGCTGCGCAGCGCCGGGAACCTCGCGGTCGCCTACCACGGGCGGGGCGAGTCCGCCCGGGCCGTCCCGCTGTTCGAGGCCGTGCTCGCCGAACAGGCGCGGGTGCTCGGCCCGGAGAGCCGCGACACCGTGCTCACCCGCAACAACCTCGGGGTGGCCTGCCGGGGCGCGGGCGACCTGGAACGGGCACGGTCGCTGCTCACCACCGTGCTGGAGCAGCGCACCCGGCTGCTGGGCCCGGACCACCCGGACACCCTCGGCAGCCGCGCCGCCCTGGCCCGGGTGCACGAGGCGGCGGGCGACCTCACCGCGGCCGTCGAGGGGTACCGGGCCGCCCTCGCCGGGCTGACCCAGGCGGTCGGGACGGACCACCCCGTCTCCGTCGTGGTGGCGGGCCTGCTGGCCGAAGCGCAGCGCACGCGCGACGATCCCGGTCCGCGGCGGTAGCCCGGCGGGTCAGTGGCCGGGCGGGTCAGTGGCCCGGCGGGTCCGCGCGTGGTGCCGGGCCGGGCCGGGACGGCTCTCCTACCATCGGGGCGACAGCGGATCCCAGGGACGGGTTGGCCCCATGACCGACGGCACCACCGGGATCGACCGGTCGAAGCCCAGCATCGCCCGCGTGTACGACTACCTGCTCGGCGGCACGGACAACTACGCCGTCGACCGCGAGGTCGGCGACTTCTTCCTCCACGAGCTGCCCGGTTCGGTGGCCATGCCGTTCGCCAACCGCCGGGCCCTGGTCCGCGCGGTGGGCGCCATGGCCGGCGACGGCGTCCGCCAGTTCGTCGACCTGGGCAGCGGCCTGCCCACGGCCGAGAACGTGCACCAGGTGGCCCGGCGGCACCGCGCCGACGCCCGCGTCGTCTACGTCGACAACGATCCGACCGTGCTCGCCCACGGCCGGGCGCTGCTGGCCGCCGACCCCCGCACCACGCTGGTCCGGGCGGACCTGCTGCAGCCGGAGGGGATCCTCGGCGACCCCGACGTCCGGCGCCTGATCGACTTCGGCGAACCGGTGGGAGTCGTCTTCAGCGCCGTCCTGCACCACCTGGAGGATTCCGAGCGGCCCGCCGCTCTCGTGCGCTGGTGGGCGGAGCGGGTGCCCCCGGGCAGCCTGGTCTACATCTCCCACTTCCGCTCCGGCGGGAACGAGGAGACCAGGCGCATGGAGCGCAAGCTCCAGGAGAGCTTCGGCCGCGGCCGCTGGCGCACCGACGAGGAGATCCTCGCCCTGTTCGGCGACCTCGACGTGCTCGAACCGGGGCTGGTGCCCTGCCCGCTGTGGCGTCCTGAACCCGCGCCGGGCAACGGTGGCGCCGCGGCCGAGGGCGACCTGTCGGTGTGGGAGCGGCTGATCTCCTGCGGACTGGCCCGCACGTCCTGATCGTCGCGGGCCCCGTCCGCGAGGGCCCGGCCGGCCGCCGCCGGCCGGGCTCCCCGCACGTCCCGGTCAGGACAGGTAGTCCTCCAGCCCGCCGTCGCGCCGGGTGTCCAGGGTGACGCAGTGGAAGCCGCCGCCGAGCGCCCGGGAGTGCCGCAGCCGGTGCGGCAGGACGGTGATCCCGGCGTGCTCCAGCTGCTTGATCAGGCTCTCCTGGCCGGACTCGACGATCGCGGTGTCCGGGGAGACCATCAGCAGGTTCATGCTGATCCAGCTCTCGCTGAGCGCGTGCTCGGGCGTGTCCCCGGTGGGCTCGGCCGGCGGGCACCACAGGATGTCCCAGCCCTTCAGCGGCGCCGGGACGGTCTCCGGGCTGATCCGCTCGGGGTTGAGCAGCACCAGCCCCGGCCGCAGCAGCGCGATGGTGCTGTCGATGTGGGTGTACCCGTAGATGTCGCGCAGCGGGTGCAGCCGCAGGCCCCCGTCACCGAGCAGGCCGAGGGTGGACTCCAGCCACCGCAGGCCGAGCTCGTTGCCGCTGCGGGAGACCTGGTAGAACACGTCCCGGCCGAGCCTCAGCACGTTCGCGGCGTCGAAGACCGGCTCGGCCTCGCCCAGCAGCGGCAGCCCGTCCGCGTCGAACTCGAAGAGCTCGTCGCCCAGCTGCGGCCGGGGGGCGGCCACCCAGCGCGCGCCGCGGCGCAGGTAGTCCTGGAAGAGCCCGCGCAGGCCGAACACCTCGAAGTAGCGCTGCCGCATCGGGCTCGCCACCTCGATCAGTGTCTCGCCGGCCACCAGGGTGAGGTCCCGCGGGCAGTAGGAGTGGAAGCCGCCGTCGGCCTCCCAGAGCGGGGAGGCGAACCCGGCCGCGTGGTCGACCGCCTCGGGCCGGTGGACGGTGACGCCGAGGCCGCGCAGGGTGGCCACCAGCGCCTCCAGGTCCTCCTCGGTCTCCTCGACGACCTGCCGGGGGTAGGGGCCCGCCTCGATCGAGGCGAGGTCGGCGGCACTGGTCTTCGGGAAGCAGGACAGCCAGGAGGACGGCTCGGTCTGCTCGGGCAGCCGGGCGCCGGCGGCGGTCCCGACCACGATCTCCCGCAGTGTGGTGAATTCGTCCCAGCTGTGGACCGGACGGGCCGAATCGGACATGACTCTCCCTTGACACGGGTTTGGGGAAACGCGGAAAGGACGGCGGACGCGACGGCTCGGACCCGCGCGGCTTCGAACCGCGCCACAGGACGGCAGCGCCCGGTGGGCTCCGAAGGACCGCGGGCCGTCGGCGGAGCGGGGTCCCCCGGACATGCGGAAAACAGCGACGGAAATCGGGACGGATTGATCGCCGGACCGGCTCCGGCCGACCACGGCGTTACGGGAAATCACCGGCCGGGCAGCCGAATTCGCATTTCGGAGGGCCGGGATCGCCTGTCAAGCTACCCGGACGACCGACGGCGGCGCAAGGACCGTGATCGGCACCGGACGCGCCGCCTCACCGGGCCTCCGGTCGGCCCGTCCGTTGTTCAACTCCCCCGCGCCGAGGCTGATCAACACCCGGGCCACGGCCCGAAAGCCGCCCCCGGGAGCCGACCCCGGGAGCCGACCCGGGCGAGGGCCGGCAGCCGGCCCGGACGCGGTGCCCGTGGGACCGGCCGTCGCCACCGGGCCGCGCACTCCGGGTCTCACCACCGCCAGGCCCGGCGGATCCGGCTCCCGCCCGCCAGGGCCAGCAGCGCCCCGCCCGCCGCGGCGACCCCGGCCACCGCCAGGTTCTGGCGCTGCGCCCGGCGCCGGCCGGCGGCCTCCGCCCGGGCGGAGGCCGCCAGGAAGGCCCGCTCGATCCCGGCCGCGGCCAGCTCGCCGGCCGCCACCCGCCGCTTGAGCTGCTCCAACCGGACACCCCGGCAGAGCAGTTCGGGGTCCTGGTCGGCGGCCTCCCAGCCCCGGGCGGCCGCCGAGAGCCTGCGCTGCTCGCCCAGCGCCTCGCGGCCCTCCGCCAGCCACCCGCGCAGCCGGGGCCAGGCCTGCGGCAGCGCGTGGTGGGACAGCTCGACGGTGTCCCGGTCCACCACCACGAGCCGGGCCCGGACCAGCCGTTCCATCACCTCGGGCACGCCGGGATCGTCGAACTCGGCCCGCCGGACCGGCTTGCGGGCGCCCTCGTCACCCCCCGGCACCAGGTCTCCCCCCGATAAGAGCCCGCCGCCCGGCGTCAGTGCGTCGCCCAGGGCCGTCGCGCCGCCGGCCGCCTCCTCGCCGGCACCGAGCAACTCCCCGCCGAGCCGCAGGAACACCGCCCGCGCCCGGGCCTGGCCGGCCGGGTCCAGCCCGTTGTACAGCGACTCCGCCGTCCGGGCCAGCGCGCCCTCGAAACCTCCGGTCGCCTGGAATCCGGCCAGGGTGAGGGCGTTGCCGCTGCGCCGCCGCCAGGTCTCCAGCAGTGCCGTCGACACCAGCGGCAGCGCGCCCGGCTGCTGCGCGGCGGTCGATATCAGGACGGCCAGCAGGGCGCCCTCGACGGTGCAGCCGGACCGCAGGGCCGGCTCGGTGATCGCCCGCCGCAGCTCGTCCGGCGCCGGACGCCCCACCGACAGCACCGCGTTCCGGCCGGCCTCGGCCAGCCCCGGGTGCTCGGCGAACAGCGGCCCGCACTGGTCCGAGCGGAGCACCAGCACCACCCGGCACCGGGCCGGCACCGCCACCGGCAGCCCGTCCGGCGCCTGCCTCGCGGCGCCCGCGGCGGCCGCCACCAGCGCGTCCAGGAAGCGCGCCCGCTCGGCGGCGTCCCGGCAGCGGGTGCGCAGCTGCTCGCCCTGGTCCACCACCAGCACCGGGTCGCCGGCCGTCGGCCCCGAGGCGCCCCGCGCGCTCTCCCCGACTCGCTGCCCGAGCCGGGCGAGCGCGAGCGCGTACGCCTCCATCGGTCGTTCGCCGGGAGTCAGCAGCGCCACCGGGACACCGCCGTCGGCCGAGGGCCGGCCCGCTCCGCCCCCGGCCCCGGTTCTCCGCCCGGCCGCCGCGCCGGCGCCCGGAGCCCCGCCGAGCCGGGCCAGCAGACCGGCTCTGACCAACGAGGACTTGCCCGCCCCGGACGGCCCGGAGAGGATCACCAGCCGCCGTTCGGCCAGCAGGGCGGCCAGCCGGTCCAGCAGCGCCTCGCGGCCGAAGAAGCGCTCGGCGTCGGCCGCCTCGAACGCGGCCGCACCCGGGTAGGGGGCGCTTCCGGCGTCCTGGGAGCGCCGCCGGGCCGCGGTGTCGGCGGCCAGTTCGGCGGCGAGCAGCTGCCAGCGGTGCCGCCACTCCCGCACGTCCCCGCCGCAGGCCTGCACATAGGCGACGGTGACGGCGAGGCTGGGCAGCCGCCGGCCGCCCGCGGCCACCGACAGGCTGGCCGCCGAACAATGGGCCCGCAGGGCGAGTTGACGGTACGGCGGACTTCCGGCGCGTTCCCGCAGGGCCCGAAGATCGCCCGCGAAGCGCAGCAGCGGCCCGTCCCCGGGGTCCAACGGACTTTCCCGACGCGGCACTACGGCCCCCTTCTCCGTTGATGCGGTGTCCTGAAACCTCGACTGCCCACGCGCCACACGCGCCGCGTGCGCCTCGTGTCCATCCCCCGGTTATTCATCATGCACAGCACCCGTTGGCGTCAAACAATGGTGCGCGCGGGTCGGTTGTTCCGAGTTGATGTTCAATGTCCAGCCGTACGGCGCCGAACAAAGCCGGTGGGATAGAACCGGACCCCGCAGCCTTCGGCGACTTCGGAGACATCCATGAAGTTCACGCGGTACTGCCGTTCCCTCCTGTCCACACCCGCGATGGCAGTGGAGCGGTACACCAAGAGCCATCAGTCCGGGGCCGACATCGCCATGGTCGATCTGGAGGATTCGGTCCCACCCGCCCGAAAGGAGGAGGCCCGTCGACTGGCCGAGGAGTTCTTCGCGCTCCCGTCCGCCAAGCTCGCGCGCAGCGCGGTGCGCATCAACACCCTGTCCGGACCGGACGGGCTGCGCGACCTGATCGCCATCGCCCGGTACCGCGTCAAACCGGACCTGGTGCTGATCCCGATGGCGGAGTCCCCCCGGGACATCGAGATCGCCGCCGGCGCGCTCGCCGCGGACTGCCCGGAGACGGAGTTCCTGGCGGTCGTGGAGACCCCGCTGGGCATCGAGCACGCGCCCGCCATCGCGGCCGCCGGACACCGGCTGCGCGGGCTGGTCTTCGGCTCGGCGGACTACGCCTTCGCGGTCGGCGCCCGGCTCTCCTGGGAGGCCCTGGCCCACGCCCGCGGCCGGGTGGTCAACAGCGCCCGCGCCGCGGGGGTGGAGGCGATGGACGCACCGTTCTTCGAGGTCTCCGACCTCGTCGGACTGCGCCGGGAGGCCGGGCTCGCCCGGGACTTCGGGTTCAGCGGCAAGATCGCCGTCCACCCGCGCCAACTCGCGCTGATCAACGAGCTGTTCAGCCCGGGCGAGGAACTGCTTGAGCGCGCCCGCCGGGTGGTCGCGGCCGGTCTGGAGAACGGCCGCTCGGTCACCGTGGTGGACGGGGTGATGGTCGGCATGCCGTTCTTCGAGGCCTCGCAGCGTCTGATCGAGCAGTTCGACCCGCCCCGGCCCGACGGTTCGCACCACCCGCAGCACCCCCACCGCGCGCAACACGCGCAACACGCGCAGCACCAACCGCAGGGCCACGAGCCCACCGACCCCCCGAACCACGCGACGGAGAAGTGACGATGACCGAAGAATCCATCCTCGGCCCGCGCCGGTACCGCAACGCCGAGGCCATGCTGGCCAGCGCCGACCCGGTCTGGCAGGCGGCCGGCGCCAACGGCCTGATCGGCATCACCGCGGACTCGGAGTCCAACAACCGGCTGATCGTCCGCGAGACCGGCCACGAGTTCGCCAACATGGTCTCCTGCTCGTACCTGGGCCTGAACAACCACCCCGCGGTCCTGGCCGGCGCGGTGGACGCGCTGACCGAGTCCCGCAGCACCTCGCTGGTCCTCTCCACCACCCGGATCCGGCACAACCTGCTGGTGCGGCTGGAGGAGGAGCTCGGCGAGCTGTTCGGCGCGAACATCCTGCCGGGGGCGTCCTGTACCACGCTCACCGCGGGCATCCTGCCGCTGATCGCCTCCGGCCACCTGGACGGCACCTGTCAGGGCGGCGGCGGCCCCCGGGTGATGGTCTTCGACCGCTTCTGCCACTTCTGCATGGCGTACATGAAGCCGGTCTGCGCGGACGAGTCGCTGGTGCTGACCTGCCCGCACAACGACCTGAACTACCTGGAGGACATCTGCCGCAAGTACCCGCGGGTCGCCTACGTCGCCGACGGCGCCTACTCGATGGGTGGCACCGCGGCCCTCGACGGGCTGCTCGAACTCCAGGACCGCTACGGGCTGTTCCTCTACATCGACGACTCCCACTCGCTGTCCATCGCGGGCGAGCGCGGCGAGGGCTACGTCCGCTCCCGGCTGGAGATGAACCCGCTGACGGTGATCACCGCGAGCCTCGGCAAGGCCTTCGGCACCAGCGGCGGCGTCGCGATGCTCGGCAACCGGGAGCAGTTCGAGTTCCTGCACCGCCACGCCGGCCCGATCGGCTGGTCGCAGAACATCCCGCTGCCGATGGTCGGCGCCTCGCTGGCCAGCGCCGCCATCCACCGCTCCCCCGAACTGGCCGACCTCCAGGGAGCGCTGGCCCGCAACATCGAGCTCTTCGACGAGCTGCTGCCGACCACCTTCGCGGGCAACGGCCTGCCGGTGCGCCGGGTCGACGTCGGGGAGGCCGAGCGGGCGGTCAAGCTGTCCGCCCAGCTCTTCGAGCGCGGCTTCTACAGCTCCGCGGTGTTCTTCCCGATCGTCCCCAAGGGCGAGGCCGGGCTGCGGCTGATGCTGCGCGCCGACATGGACGAGCGGCTGATCCGCGAGTTCGCCGGCCACGTCAAGGAACTCACCTCCGACCTCTAGGACCTGGGAGCAGCCGCGATGGACACCACCGAACCGGCCGGCTACCGGCTGATCGGCGAGCGCCGCTACCGCGAGGTGGTCGGGCGCTACTACGAGGAGTTCGAGGTCGGCGAGGTGGTCGAGCACCGCCCCGGGCGGACCGTCACCGAGCTCGACAACGTGCTGATGAGCATGCTGAGCATGAACGACGCCCCGCTGCACATCGACGCCGCCTACAGCGCGCACACCCCCTGGGGGAAGCCGATCGTCTCCAGCCTGGTGACGCTCAGCATCGTCGGCGGGATGACCGCCCGCTCGACGAGCGGGCGCACCATCGCCAACCTGGGCTGGGAGAACATCCGGATGACCCACCCGGTGTTCGCCGGCGACACCCTCTACGCGGAGACGGAGACCCTCGCCAAGCGGCTCTCCGAGAGCCGCGCCGGGCAGGGGATCGTGCGCTGCCGCACCACCGGGACGAAGTCCACCGGCGAGGTCGTGGTGGTGTTCGAGCGCAGCTTCCTCGTCCCGCTGCGCGGCCACGGCCTGGACGAGGTCGCCGGGTACTGACCCGGCGCCGGGCCCGACGGTCTCCACCGTCGGGCCCGGCACGCGGGAGGGGAGGGCGGCCGGCCGGCCGCCCTCCCCTCGCGCGCTTCGTTCACGCCTCGCGGCGGACGTCCACCAGCACCTTGCCCATGGTCTGCCGCGCGGCCATCGCCCGGTGCGCCGCGGCCACCCCGGACAGCGGCACGGTCCGGTCGATCCTCGCCACCAGCCGCCGCTCGGCGGCGAGCCGGAACAGGTGGTCGGCGATGCTCTCGAACAGCGCCCGGTCCGTGAGCACATGCCTGAGCCAGAAGCCCTGCACCCCCGACGAGCGCTCGGTCAGCTCGCCCATCGTGAAGCCGTCCTCCACGCCCTCCCGCGCCCCGACCGACACCAGCCGCCCGAAGGGTGCCAGTCCGGCCAGCCCGGCGCGCAGCACCCGGCCGCCGACCGAGTCCACGAACAGGTCCAGCCCGCCCGACTCCGCGAGCCGCTCGCCCAGGTCGGGGTCCTCGGAGTCCAGCACGGCGTCGGCGCCCAGCGAGCGCAGGAACTCCCGCTTCTCCGGGGTGGAGGCCAGGGCGACCACCCGGCCCGCCCCCAGCTCCCTGGCCAGCTGCACCGCCAGGTGGCCGACCCCGCCCGCGGCCGCGGACACCCCGACGGCGTCGCCCGGCCGCAGCCGCCCCGCCAGGACCAGCGCGCCGTACGCCGTCGCCCCCTGCTCCAGCAGCGCGAGCGCCTGCTCGTCGTCCACGCCGTCCGGCACCTCCACCGTGTGCGCCGCCTCGGGGACGGCCACCTCGGCGTACCCGCCGCCGGTGCGCAGCAGCGCGACGACCCTCCGGCCGTCCTCGCGGCGCCGCCCGACCGCGTCGACCCCGAGCACCACCGGCAGCGGGAGCTGCAGGTACTCGCCGGCGCGGATCTCCAGGTCGGCATAGTTGAGCCCGGCCAGGGTGACGTCCACCAGCACCTGGCCCGGCCCGGCCACCGGTTCCGGCACCGTCTCGATGCACAGCTCCTCCGGCCCGCCATAGCGATGGATCAACGCCGCGCGCATCCCCTTCCCGTCCCGTTCCGCTTCCGCCTGGCCCACGGTCGTCTCCTCCACGGTCGTCCCGATCTCGGTCGTCTCGTTCACGGTCTCGTCGTCCACGCCCGCCCCGGGCCTCATCCGGCGAACAGCGCGAGCAGCGCGCTCTCCAGGGCACGGACGGCCTCCGGGCTCTCGGCGACCACGCAGTACATCACCGAGCCGTCGGCCGGCCCGAAGTCGTTGCTGAACAGCACGCCGGTGCCGGTCCGCGGGTCGAAGGCCAGCCCGGCCGCGCCGAGCGCCGCCACGGCCTCGGCGAAGGACGGCACCTTGAGGCCGGCGAGCTCCAGCAGGTGGCGCGAGCCGCGGTGCTCCTCGCGCAGCAGGCGGGCGGCGAAGATGTCGTGCAGGTGGCTGGAGCCGGTGAGCCGGCCGTTGGTCTCGTGGAAGTAGATCTCGCCCCCGGGCGTCAGCACGGCGTCCGCGCTGACCGTGCCCCGGTAGCCGATCACCCGCAGCGACTCGCACAACCGGGCGCCCTGCTCGACGAGTTCGGCCAGGACACTCGCGTCCGGGGTGACCGGCGGGGTGATCTCGCCGACCACCACCGGCCGCATGACCATCTCGCCGCAGCCGGCGAGCACCACGGCCGCGTCGTCGACGAGGAACTGGGCGTACAGCGGCGCGCAGTCGGGGAAGTAGCGCTCCACCACCACCCGTTGGCCGCGCCCGCCGGTCAGCCAGGTCCACCGCTCGGCCACGTACGCGGCCACCGCCGCCCGGTCCGGCAGCGGCACCACCCGCTCGGCGCCGACCGCCTCCACCTTCTCGTCCCGGGCGAGGATCTCGTTGCCCAGGCCGCCCACCTGGTACTCGACCTTCAGCATCACGCTGTGCCCCTGCCCCAGCAGCTGCTCGACGGCGGCCTCGACCTCGGCCGGCGAGCCGGCCACCGTCCCGGGCGGGATCGGCACCCCGACGCCGGCGGCCAGTGCCCGGAACCCCGCCTTGCTGTTGACCAGGGCGTTGCCGCCCTGCGCGGCGAAGGGCAGGCCGGGCATCGCGTGCGCCAGGCCGAGCGCGGCCGCCAGCCCGGCCACCGCGCCGTTCGGCGAGACGGCCAGCACCTCGTCGACGGTGCGCCCGTCCAGGACGCGGCGCAGCTCCGCGAGGAAGCCCGGGTCGACCAGGCGGTCGGTGGTGAGCGCCTGGTCCCCGTGGGCGCCCGGCGGCGGCACCACGAAGGTCAGGCTGTCGGCCCGCACCCCGGTCAGCCCGGCGACGTACGCCAGGTACTCCGGGTCGGGGCCCCAGGGCAGCACCAGGACGTCGCCGTCCTCGGCCCACCAGAGCATCCGCTGCGCCCCGCACCCGGCGAACAGCTGCTCCAGCGGCGTCGCCCCGGTGAGGTCCCCGACCATCTCCTCGGTGCGGTTGTTCGCGATGCAGAGCGTCGTCATCTGGTGAACTCTCCCGGTGTCCGGCGCTGTCGCGGCCCACGCTCCTGGTCCCGCGCACGACACGGGTGTGGCGTGCGCTACTGGTGTAGCGCACCGGGGTTGTTCTGGTTCGGCCCTCGGTCATTGAACAAAACGCCGAACAACCGGCGGCCGGTCCGCCGCTGGGCGGACCGGCCGTTGCTGCGGTGGCGCCCTGCGGGGCACGGGCGTCAGTCCAGGGTGCCGAGCGGGATGTCGAGGTAGGACTCGGCGCCCTGGGGCGAGGTGAACTCGATGCTGGTCGGGGTGGAGTTGGCGTCGGCGAAGAACTGGTCGTGGGTGCCGATGACCAACTGGAGCACCCGGCCCCTGGCCAGGACGTAGTGGGCGGGCTGCAGCGGGAAGGTCACGGTGGTGGCCTGCCCGGCCTGCTTGTTGGTGAGGGTGTACGGGGCATGGGTGATGATGCGGGCCGTGCCGGTGGCCGGGTCGCAGTCCAGCAGGTAGGCCACGATCGTGGCGTCCATCGCCCGCGGCGTCACCGTCACCCGGAGCTCCAGGTCACCCTGGACGCGCATGGGCTGCTGCAGCGGCGCGGTGGTCCAGATCGCGGCGAGCTCGCGGTCGACCCCGGCGGTCCTGTAGACGTGCGGCATGCCGAGGCGCTCGACCAGCCCGGTCTGGACCAGCTTCGGGGCGACGACGACCGCGGTGTCCCAGCCGGTGGCCCGGACGGAGCGGGACCAGCCCGGCTGCGGCTGCCCCTCGGCCAGTCGCGCGTCGCTCCGGCCCGCGGCCGCACCGGCGAGGTGGAACCGCTTGCGGGGCAGGGCGTAGTCCGCCCAGCTGTCGTGGCGGAGTTCGGACAGGAGGTTGTGCATGTACTCGGAGCGGATGCCGAACTGGGGCGCCGCCCCGTCGCCGACGGTGCCGCCGAGGTGGTGGTCCATCCAGCGGTAGGCCATCTCGGTGGGCTTGGAGATGAGGCCGGTCAGGCCGGGGAGTTCGCCGTTGCCGTGGTCGCCGACCTGGACGAGCAGCGACTTGGGGCCCTGCAGGCCGGTGAAGAGGTCGACGACGGCGGGCACCGAGAAGATCGTCTCGTGCCAGGCGGTGGTCAGCAGGATCGGCGTCCGGGCGTCGTTGTAGGCCTTCAGGTGGTGCCTGGGCGACCGGACCCGGGCGAACTCCCTGACCTCGTCGTCGATGGTGTTGTTGCGGATCTTCTCGATGATCCCGCGGAACTCCTTCGAGCACCGCTCCTCGCCGAACAGCCGCACCAGCGCCTCGAAGGCCTTCAGGTGGCGGGTGCCGTTCTCGTACAGCGAGGCGAACAGGTCGCCCCAGGCGCTGGTGCCGACCACGGCCTTGACCCGCGGGTCCTTCGCGGCCACCAGCAGGCTGGTTCCGGCGCCGTAGGAGGATCCGAAGAACCCGATCCGGTCCGGGTCGACGCCCTCGATCTGGACCAGCGCGTTGATGATCTCGATCCCGTCGGCCACGTCCTGGGGCCCGGCCACGTGGATCTCGCCGCCGGACTCGGCCAGTCCGCGCTGGCTGTAGGCCAGGACGGCGTAGCCGCCGCGGGCCCAGCGCGGGAACATGCCGAGGTAGGCGTTGCGGCCGATCCCGATCAGCGGCGCGGGCATGACGACCGCGGGACAGGTCTGCCCGGGCGCGAGGTTGCGCGGGATGCTCAGCGCGGCGTCGATCATCGTCCCGTCCGCCATGGCGATCGAGAACTCCCGGTACCCGGCGGTCTCCGCGTACGTTTCGTACTCGTCGGCCAGACCCCACTGGTCGAGGCGGCCTATCCGGCGCGGCGACGGGTCCAGCATTCCTTCGCGGATCGCGTCCAGCCTGGCGAGATCCTCGGCGCTGAGCGCGAACGGGGTCTCCGGGGTTCCGTCGATGGACATGGCTGTGCCCGCCTTCCGTGGCAGTGATGCTGACGAGGTGTCAGAGACATGCTCGCGTCGTCGCGATCATTCCCGAGGAAGATCTCCCACCTATCACTCGAACGAGTGATCGGCATCGCCTCTGGACCGCAGCGGGCTCCCTCCTGGCGTACAGGCCCCGAGCGGCTCGCACCTCCCGCCCGTCCCCGGGGAGCCGACCCTTGACGTGCCGGCTCCCCTGCGCGATCCACGGGCCGTTCACCGGGGACGTTCCGTGCGCGATGCGGCGTGGCGGGATCCCGCGTCAGCCCTTCTCGCCGTCGGCCCAGGTGATGTCCATCTGGTCGATGAAGTAGCGGCCGTCGAATCGGAGGAAGACCTTGGACGAGGTGTCGTTGTCCGCGATCCAGGTCTTGTTCCACTGCACGACGGTGCCGGCGCCGTCGCGCTTGGGGAAGTAGAGGCCCTCACGGCGCTCCGGCTGGTTGTAGAAGCCGTGCCCGTTGGCCAGCCGGTACGGCGTCCGGACGAGGGAGCCGCTGTAGTCGTCGTAGAGCGCGGCTGGGAAGTTGGTGCGGGCGACGAGCTTCGGCGGGACGTAGTGGACGTCCACCTCGGCGGAGTCCACGTAGCGGGCGGGTTCCCCCTTCAGCCGGTGGAAGGCCCTGCGCGCGGCGCCCGCCGTGTCGTAGCTGTCCGTGAAGATCACGAGACTTCCCTCCCGCCCCTCCTGGTACCAGTCGCCCTGGGAGTACTGGTCGAAGTCGAAGGTCTCGATGCGCGTGCCCGGGGTGAGGAGCTCGCCGGGGACCTCCCGGAAGCTGGTCTCGTCGTAGATCTGCTCGATGGTTCGCACGCGCTTCTCAAAGCGGCGGGCCGGCACCCGGACCCGTCCCGTTCCCACCGGGAGGTCGGTGACCTTCGGCGCCGGAGCGGGCGCGGGCTCCGGCGTCGGCGCCGGGACGGGCGCGGGCGCCCAGGCGGTGCAGGCCAGGTCCTGGGCCCCGGCGCCCTTCTCCAGCACCAGCGGTCCGCCCGGCCGCTCGGCAGCCGGTTCGGCCAGGCCGAGGAGGCAGTTGGAGGAGTCGTGGAGGGCCATCAGCCGACCGGTGTCGCGCTGGACATAGGCCCGCCACGCCTGTCGCCAGTACGAGGAATCGCTGCCGGTGTCGGAGAACTTGGGCCGCAGGGTGACCGCGGCGCCCCGGCTCGATTCCTCGGCGGTCAGGTAGAGGCCGGTGGCGACGTGCCGGATCCGGTGGTTGATCACCCGGAACCGCTCGGCCACCCACTGCTCGCCGTCACCGCCGGTCTCGGGCCCGAGCACCACGGGGGTGCCCGCCGGGCTTCCCGCCGCGGCGCCCGCCACCAGGCCGGGAATGCGGTGCAGACGGAGCGTGAACACTTCGGTGGGCCAGTCGACCAACATGGAGAACACCTTCTCGTCAACCAAATATGACAGGACGTCACATCATGATCACCCACTCGGGTGCGGTCGCGCCAGGCGCCTCCTGGCCTGCCCGACCGTGCGTCCCGGGGCCGGCAGAGCGGCGCACCGTCCTCGTGGGTACCGTGGATGTGCTGGTCGACCGACCCGTCCGGCTCACCCGACCCGTCCGGCCCGGCCGACCCGGCCGACCCGGCCCGATCCGACCATCGCGGTTCCGTCCGCAGAAGGGGGAACGAACTCCCATGACCACCACCGTCGCGGCCTACGCCGCACCGGGCCCCAAGGCCCCGCTGGAACGCACCACCATCGAGCGCCGTGCGGTCGGCGAGCACGACCTGCTGATCGACATCGCCTTCGTCGGCATCTGCCACTCCGACATCCACCAGGCCCGCGAGGGCTGGGGCGAGGCGATCTTCCCCATGGTGCCCGGGCACGAGATCGCGGGCGTCGTCACCGGGGCCGGCCCCGGCGTCACGAGGTTCCGGGTCGGCGACCGGGTCGGCGTCGGCTGCATGGTCGACTCCTGCCGCACCTGCGACAACTGCCGGGCCGGCCTGGAGCAGTACTGCGACGACGGCCCGGTGTGGACGTACAACTCCGTCGGCAAGGACGGCCGGCCCACGTACGGCGGCTACGCGAAGAACGTGGTCGTCGACGAGAACTACGTGGTGCGCATCCCGGACGCGCTGCCGCTGGACAGGGCCGCCCCGCTGCTGTGCGCGGGCATCACCACCTACTCCCCGCTGCGGCACTGGAACGCCGGGCCCGGCACGCGGGTCGCCGTCGTCGGCCTCGGCGGGCTCGGCCACATGGGCGTGCAGATCGCCCACGCGCTCGGGGCCGAGGTCACCGTGCTGTCCCAGTCCCTGCGCAAGAAGGACGACGGCCTGCGGCTGGGCGCCGACCACTACTACGCCACCAGCGACCCGGCGACCTTCCAGAAGCTCGCGGGCACCTTCGACCTCGTCCTCAACACCGTCTCCGCCCCGCTCGACTTCGCCGCCTACTTCTCCCTGCTGCGCACCGACGGGGCCATGGTCAACGTCGGCCTCCCGGAAGAGCCCGTGGAGGTCGACCTCCGGCGGCTGGCCGGCAAGCGCCGCAGCATGAGCTCCTCGGGCATCGGCGGCATCGCCGAGACCCAGGAGATGCTGGACTTCTGCGCCGAGCACGGCGTGGCGGCCGAGATCGAACTGATCGGCGCCGACCGGATCAACGACGCCTACGAGCGCGTCCTCGCCAGCGACGTCCGCTACCGCTTCGTCATCGACACCGCCACCATCTGACGACCGGCCGGGCCGCGCCGCACCGGGCCGAGCACCTCGGAGAAGACCGTGCAACCGATCCTGGTGACCGGGGCCGCCGGCGAGTCCCACCAGCACTGGCAGCAATGGCTGGTCGAACAGGTGCTGACCTGGTCGGGCCTGCCCGTCGTCGAGGTCCGGCCCACCGTGTTCCTGGAGAACCCGCTCTTCCGGGCCGGACTGTCCTCGATCGCCAGGGACGGCACCGTCAGGCTGCCGTTGGGGCGGGCCAGGACCTGCCCCGTGGCGGCCGCGGACATCGCCGCGGTCGTCGCGGAGGTCCTCGCCGACCCGGCCCCGCACCTAAGGCCTGTCTGATAATTGATCTTGTGGCTGGTCGAGGTGAGTTGGCGGATTCGGCGTGGGAGCGGATAGAGCCCTTGTTGCCGCAGGTGGACGGGCGTGGCCGTTCCGCGCGATCGCCACCAGGTTCGACAAGCTCGCCGACCGCTACCGCGCCGGAGTCGTCCTGGCCTCCCTGATCCTCTGGCTCCGCGAACCAGCCAGATGATCATTTGCCAGACGGGCCTTAGCATGCTGACCTGTACTGCGCCGAGGTTCGCGAAAGGATCACCGGCTCGGAGCAGTGCTCGGCGTTCGGACTCAACCCCTCTGGCACACTCGGACGCCATGACGAAATGCCGTTCCTGCAAGCAGGACTACGACGAGACCGACGCCGCTGCCGTCAAGCACCACACGGGGGCCTTCGAGTGCAACTGGCCTTGCAGTCAATGCAAGGGCAAGCCCGAGTGCTATACGTGCGACAACGACGCCTGCTTCTGCGGCGGGCACTGAGCCCAGGCACGACGAAGCCCGCCACCAAGAGGTGGCGGGCTCGGTTGTGCTGCCACTCGACCACAAGTTGGTCACCCACCCGCGACCGGGCGGCGCTCCCAGAACGGCCCGGCCATCGCCTCGGAGGCCTCCGAGGCCCTCGGCCGGCCCGTCCGTTACGTCGACGTCCCGCTGCGGGAGTGGATCGACCACGACCTCGCACCGCTGGAGCTGCCGGAACACGTCCTCCAGCACATCTCCACCATGGCCCGCCTCCACGCCGAGAACCGCTACGACCGCCGGGCCGACGGCGTCCGGCAGGTCACCGGCCGCCCCGCCACCGGCGTGAGCGACTTCGTCCGGCGGAACGCCGACCTGTTCACCGGCTGACCGCCGGCTGACCATCGGGGACGCAGCGGGCCGGCGTCTTCTTCGAACAGCCCCCGCACCCGAGGGCTTCGACGACCCGCGCCCCGGAGCGGTGCACCGGGGCGCGGGGACGTCAGGGGAGTTCAGCGGGACGTCAGCAGGAACTCCCGGGGTTCCGGGGGTTCCGGGGGTTCCGGGGTATCAACGCCCCTGGAGGCGCTTGACGTTGTCGCCGAAGGACCAGCCCTTCGAGCCGTCCCAGTTGAGCGACCACGTCATGAGCCCCTTGAGCGAACCGCTGAAGGCGTTCCACGACTGGCCGACCAGGCCCGTGTCCATGTAGCCGCCGCCCGCACCGGGCTGGGCCGGCAGGCCGGGCACCTGCTTGTCGTAGGGCACCCGGATGGTGGTGCCCTGGATGGTCAGGCCGTTGTTCAGGCAGGTGGTCTGCGCGGTGAAGCCCTGGACGGTACCGGCCTGGTAGGAGTCGCCGGAGCAGCCGTACATGCTGCCGTTGTAGTACTGCATGTTCAGCCACCACAGCTGCCCGTTGTCGGCGTACTTCTTGACGATCGGCAGGTAGGCGCCCCAGAT
The DNA here is from genome assembly GCF_042885555.1 of Kitasatospora sp. NPDC058048. NCBI lineage: Bacteria > Bacillati > Actinomycetota > Actinomycetes > Kitasatosporales > Streptomycetaceae > Kitasatospora > Kitasatospora sp. NPDC058048. The sequence goes on from NZ_JBHVRT010000001.1 coordinate 377,875, forward strand.
CGACCCGTAGTTGACGCTTCCGCCGGTGACGTACGCGGTCTCGGGGGCCATCGTCAGGCCGAAGCCCGCGGGCATCTGGGACAGCACGCCGTCGATGATGCGGATCAGGTTGGCCTGGGAGGCGGACAGCGTGTTGATGTTGCCGCTCCCGGACAGGCCGGTCTCGATGTCGATGTCGATTCCGTCGAAGTTGTACTTCTTCAGGATCGGGACGACGGTCGCGACGAACTTGTCGGCGACGGTGCTGGAGCTCAGGTCGATGCCGGCGGCGGCGCCGCCGATCGACATCAGGATCGTCGCCCCGGCCGCCTTGGCCTGGCACATCTCGGCGGGGGTCGAGACCTTGACGTTGGTGTCCATGCCGTCCTGCCACAGGACGGTGCCGTCCGAGAGGATCACCGGGAAGGCGGCGTTGATGACGTTGTAGCCGTGCGCGGCGATCCGGCTGTCCGTGATGGGCGTCCAGCCCATGCCGGGGTGCACGCCGTTCAGGGCGCCGTCCCAGTTCTCCCAGTACCCCTGGAGGACCTTGCCGGACGGCTTGGGCTTCGTGGGGCAGGTGTCGCTCGGCGGTGTGGTGGTGGGCGGCGTGGTGGTGGGCGTCGTCGGCGGCGTGCTGGTGGGCGGCGCGGTGGTCGGCGTCGACGACGTCGGAGGCGCGGTGGTCGGGGTGGTGGCGGTCGGCGAGGGGCTGCTGCCGCCGGGGCCGGTGAGCGACACGTCGTCCGCGTAGAACGCGGGCTGCCCGTACCAGCCGTGCAGGAAGACGGTCACCGAGGTGGTGTTCGCCCCGGTGGTGAAGCCCACGCTGAGCTGGCTGTACGAGGCGCTGTTCGCCGTCCAGGTGGAGGCGTTGGTGACACCGGTGCCGGTGGCGCCCAGGTAGATGTAGCTGCCCTGGACGTAGGCGCTCAGCGTGTACTGGGAGTTGGGCTGCACGCTGATGGTCTGGGTGCACTGGGCGGTGTCCTGGCCGGTCGGCGTGGCCTTGAGCGCGGAGACGCCGGAGTGGACCGGGCTGCTCACCGCCGCGCCCGCGCCGCCGGAACAGGTCCAGTCGGAAAGCCCGTTCTCGAAGCCGGGGTTGGCGACCAGGTTGGGGGTGGCGGCCCCGGCCGTGACGGTGCCGGCCACGGCGATGCCGGCGCCGATGACGGCCGCGGCGCTCACCCCGGCGAGGAAGCGCTTCAGGACGGTCGGCCCGTGCTCGGGGCGGCCGGTCCGGTGGACCTGTACTGCGCGTTCCACGGTCGCCCGCTCCGGGCGGAATCCGCCCGACGGGCGTGGGGTGCGCGACCTCCGACGAAACATGCTGTGCTCCCTTTCCGCCGAGCGTCATGGACATGACCGACGCGTGGGGGCGTGACGCCCGGCTCTGGGTGAGGTGGGGGAAACATGTGGGGCTGTGCCGGACCGGATCGTAGGAGGGACGGCAAGGGGAGTCAATAGGTCTGGACCAATTAGGTCTGGACCAATTGCGGGGGCGCGGCCCGACATCGCGACCGACCGCACGCCGCCGCCCGGTCCGCTCCGTACGAGCGGGCCGGGCGGCGGCGTGGTACGACGGCCGTGGTCAGTCCACCGCCGCCCCCGCTACCCGTGCGCCGCGGCGGCGGCCGCCGCGAGCGTGGCGACCTGGGGCTTGCGGATGTCGGAGTGCGCACCGGAGAACGGCTCGCCCTCCACGTTGTTGATGACGGCGGCGGCGTTCACCCGGTAGAAGGTCCCGGGCACGAAGGCGTAGTCGATGCCGCCCTCAGCCGGCATCACCCGGTCCCCGGTCGGCGCCACGGCCTGGTACCCGTCCGCGCCCATGCCGTCCCAGCGTCCGGCGACATCGGCCTCGGAGTCCTGGCGGGCGAGGAAGGACGCCTTCGGGTACCACACGCCGACGGCCCAGTCGTGGACGCTGTAGGTGGAGACGAGCGGGCCGTGCACCCGGTCCGCGAAGGCGTTCAGCGCACCCGCACTGCCGAAGGGGTTGTCCTGGGCGTGGGCGAAGCACCAGTGCGAGAACGCCCCCTGGATGAGCAGGAGCGAGGTGACCGGGCTGTCGGCGGGGGCGCCGACGCCGGCCAGGGTGAAGGAGACCAGCCGGGCACCGAAGCTGTGGCCGAGGAGGTGCACCCGCAGGCCGGGCGAGCGGCCGTGCAGGGTGGCCAGCAGCGGCCCCAGGCCGCCCCGGCCGATGTCGCCGGCCCGGGCCTTCATGATCGAGAACGAGAGCACCCGCAGCACGTCCTTCGCGCCGTTCACGGCGTGCTGGAACCAGTCGCCGATGCCCTGCGTGGAGGAGCCGGGTGGCGCGCTGCCGAAGGCCTCGGCGGCGGCCTGGTACGACGTCCTCGGATCGGTGTCCAGGAGCAGCGCGGTCTCGCCCGCGTCCTCGAACTCGCCGTCGGGCCCGGGCGGCGGCACCAGGGACCGGATCAACTCGTGGATCCCCAGCAGTCGTTGCTCCTTGGCCGCATCGGTCTCGGCCGCACCGGCCGCCGCCACCGCCTCGTCGATGCGTCGGCCGATCTCGGCCACTGTCTGCTGCTGCTCGGGGTCGGCGAAGCCCTTGCCCAGCGACGCGGCGATGTCCACCCCGGAGACGGCCGCCGTTCCGGCGCTGAGGTCCAGCAGGGCGCCGTCCCCGGCCTGGGGCGAGGCGACCGCCGGTGGCGGGGTCGCCGGCGTGGGCGGGAACCAGAGCGCGGGCCAGTAGACCCCCGCGAACCCCAGCGTGCCCAGGTTCGCCGCACCGCTGCCGGCCTGCCGGATCAGCGGGAACATCACGTCGTAGAGCTCGCGGGCGCTCTGTTCGTCCACACCCCACCCGTGGCTGAACACGAACAGGTCCGTGACCCCCTCGGCCGTCACCTCGTCGAGGAAGTCACCCGCCGCCGGCGCGGTCAGCACCCCCTTCTCGTCGAAGGTGAGGTCCCACACGGGCTCGTCGGTCGGCAGTCGCCTCATCGCACATGACCTTTCGGGTGGCCGTTCGTCGGTTCGTCCGTGCGTCGGTTCGCCGGTTCATCAGTTCGTCGGTTCGCCGGTTCGTCACACGTTCGCCAGCATCCGCATCAGGTCCACCAGGCCCGCCCCCTGGGCGTACCGCTCCCGGCCGAGGTCGGTGGCGGAGGCGGTGAGCAGGCTCTTGACCTCCCGGGGTCGGCCGATGAACTCCGGGCGGGCGGACAGGAAGGCCGCGATCACACCGGACACGTGCGGCGCCGCCATCGAGGTGCCGGACTGCTCGGCGTACGTCAGCAGACTCTCCGGCACCGGACCCCCCGGGGCCGGGGTCAGCCCGGCGGTGGCCCGCACGTCACCACTGGCCGCCGAGGCGATCCACTCGCCGGGCGCCACGACGTCCGGCTTCATCCGGCCGTCGAGCGTCGGGCCCTTCCCCGAGGTCCAGGTGACGCCGAACGCGTGCGGCGCCTCCCGGTGGGTGGAGCCGACCGCGATGCAGTCCTCGGCGTGTGCCGGTTCGGTGATCGAGCCCATGACGGCCGAGGTGTTGGCGGTGTCCCGGGCCGTGCTCCGGGCACCGAAGTTGCCGGCCGAGATCACCACGACCACGCCGGAGGCGACCACCTGGCCCACGGCCTGGCAGAGCGGCGACTGGCCCGCGGCGTACTGGTCGGGCCTCCACTCGCAGCCGAGGCTCATGTTGACGCCGTGCACGCGCAGCACCGCCGGGTCCACGTTGACCTCGGTCCGCAGGTAGGTCAGCGCGCGGATGACCGCGCTGGAGGAGGTCACATAGGTGCCCTGGCGGCTGAGCCTCATGACCTTGATGCTGACCAGATCGCAGTCCGGCGCCATCCCGGACAGCCGGTCCGCGCCGGTCCTGGCGACGAATCCGCCGTCCCCGGGCTCGTCCGGCGTCGCCACCCGCGGCGTCATGCCCTCCGGGGTGCAGCCCGCGATGATGCCGGCGACGTGCGTGCCGTGCCCGCTGTCGTCCACGAGCGGCGACGGCGGGTTCTGGCCCGGCGCTCCGCCGGGCGGCTGCGCCACGGGGTCGTCCGGGTTCACCAGGAAGCTGAAGTCGCGGTGCAACCGGGTGGTCCGCCCCTGCGGCAGGTCCTCGCCCCGCCCCTCGGCCGCGAGCTCCAGCCGGGAGAAGTGCGGGTGGGCCGCGTCGATGCCGCTGTCGATGACCGCCCACACGATCCCGCTGCCGCGCGCGTCGTAGGCGCGCCAGGCGGCGTTGGCCTTCACGGTGGGTGCCGAGCGGTCGATCTGGGGATCCAGCGGATAGTCCGGCCACACCCGGAAGATGACGGGCGGCCGCCCGGTCCGGACGGCGGACTGCCGGTCGTCCTCCACCAGCTCGTGGAGGTCCCCCCGGGAGAGGACGGTCTGGTACAGCTTCGGCGCGACCAGCGCGAGCCCCTGCGGCACCTCGGGCTGCACGTGGCTCCCCGAGGTGACCTCCACCGGCCACCACCCGCTCGACCGCGCCGCGTAGTGCTCCCAGAGCGCGTAGAACTCGTCGCGGACCGCCTGGAGTCCGCCGGGAAAGCGCAGGTTCAGCTCGATCAGCATCGGCACCTGCCGCTCCGGGTCGGCCGCGGGCTCCGCGGCCTCGCGGAGCACGACGGCGGGCGGGGACAGGTTGAGGTCACCCACGATGGGCGACCGGAAGGGGCTCTCCGGCTCGTACGCCATGACCGTTCTCATCTCCCGGGGCGGGCGCGGCGGCCGACCCGTCGGCGCCACCGCTCCTGCTGCGAGTGTCAGCCGGTCCCACACCCGCTGCAACTCGCCGGAGCCCGCCCCGGCACCGCCCTCCTCCCGTGCTCGACGACGCCCGTTCGCCCCCACCGGTCCGGCCGTTTCACCCCCTCTCCCCCAGGACCGGCCGGGCAGCGCGCACCGGAACGCGGACGCTCCCGCCGTCGCGAAGGTGACGGCGGGAGCGAAACGGCCACGGGAGTCGCGCAGCAACGGGCACGACGACGCGAGGGCACGAGGGCGCGAGTCCGGTCAGGACTGCCGACCGGGCCAGGGCGCGCCGCTGTGGCCTTCGAGGAGGTGTTCCAGCCGGGTGAGCAGGCCGGCGAGGGCCTGGCGTTCCCCGTCGTCGAGCCCGGCCATCAACCGCTGTTCCATCAGGCGGTGCCGGGCGATGACCTGGTCGACGAGGCACAGGCCGCGGTCGGTGAGCCTGAGGTGGATGATGCGGCGGTCGCGTTCGTCGCGCTCACGGGCGATCAGGCCCTTGCGTTCCAGCTGGTCCGCGCGGGCCGTCATGCCGGAGCCGGTGACCATCTCGCCGGCGGCCAGTTGTCCGGTGGTCAGGCGGTGGGAGGGCCCGGCCCGGCGCAGGACCGCGAGGACGTGGAAGTGGGCGACGGTGAGCCCGTGCTCCTTGAGGGCGGGCGCCAGGTGCCCCTTCCAGAGCGCGATGATGCGGTACATGCGGTCGAGCGGCCGTACGGGCGGGGCCGACGGGGGCGGGGGTGCGGGCGCGTCCTGGGACATGGCGGTTCTCTCGGTGGTGCTGGTTCGTCGGGTCGCCGGTTCATCGGTTCGCGCGCTCGCCGCCGGCTGCTGTCTCCGAGGCGGCGCCCGGCGGACCGGCGGTCACGGCGCGGGTCCGGTGCCGACCCGGGGAGGGCCGGCACCGGACCCGTCACGGGCGGGTCACCCGGCCGCCGGGGCCGGCTGCGGCGCGCGGGCGGGGCTGCGGTGCAGCCCCTTGCGGTCGTAGAGGCGGGTGACGGCGAGGCCGAGGGCGACGGAGATCGCGAAGCCGATGCCGACCATGGCCCAGGCACGGCCGAGTCCGGCGTCGGCCTGCGCGCCGAAGTAGAGGATGGAGCGGACTCCGTCGACCACCTGGCGGAAGGGCTCGAAGTCGGCCAGGAACCGGTAGAAGTCCGGCAGCGCCTGCAGCGGGATGGTGGCACCGGCGGACGGGATCGCCAGGCCGACCAGCACCAGCATGGACACGATCGGGCCCGGGGTGCCGAAGGCGGCGAGCAGGGCCAGCGCGGTGATGCCCATCGCGGCCGTGGCGCAGGTCCCGAAGAGCCACAGCAGGGGCAGGTGGGAGGCGTCGATGCCGATGACGCCGACGGCGGCGGCCATCGCGAGGGCCGAGGTCAGCGCGGAGAGGGCGACCATGAGCACCGAGGCGACCGCGAAGTGGCGGGTCCGGCTGATGTGCTGGGCGGGTGCCGTGCTGCGGAACGGGCCCTTCTCACTGGAGATGTAGCCGAGCGCCGTGTCCACCTGGGTGTGGATCACGTTGGCGCCGAGCATGCCGCCCAGGACCAGGACGAGGGTGTAGAAGAAGGCGCTCAGGCCGAGGCCGCTGTGGTGGCCGAGCGGGTGGCCCTCCTGGATCACGGCCTTGACCGGGTCGGTGACCATCAGCTGGGCGGCGGCACCCGGCGCGGCCTGGTGCGCCGCGGAACCGTCCGCCGCGGGCGCGCCCGCCTGGTGCGCGGCCTGCTGCTTCGCGAGCTGCTCGGTGAGCTGATGGCCGAGCTGGACGGACGTGGCCTGGACGACGTTGCGGTTGATCTCCGTGGCCATGGAGGAGCCGAAGCTTCCGGCCGCGGGGTTGGTCAGCACCGTGATGGTCGGGGGGTGCGGGTCGTGCTGGGCCGGTCCGGCGAGTGCGGCGACCGTGGCGGAGAAGTCGTCCGGGATGACGAGCGCCCCGAACACCTTGTCCTTGCCCAGGAGGTCGTCGGCGGTGGCGCGGTCGACCTGCTTCCAGGAGACCTTGCCCTTCAGGTCGTCGGCCCCGGTGACCTGCGCGACGATCTGCGCGCCCAGGTCGATCCGCTGGCCGGCCACCTGGGTGCCGCGGTCCGCGTTGACCAGCGCGATCGGCATGTCCTTCGTCGAGCCGACCGGGTCGTTGTTGGCCCCCAGGTAGAGCAGGGACAGGACGAACGACAGCAAGCCGAGGATCACCGCCGACGGCAGCCACAGGCTCTTCCTGCGCAGCAGTCCGCGGGCACTCACGTTCACGGCACGGCTCGGCTCAGACATCACTCCTCCCGGAGTTCCGGGGCGGGGCAGGGGTCGTGGCGTGGCGCCCGGTTCCGGTGGGGCTTGGGGCTGGCATGGTGCTCCGGTTGCGGTATCGCGCCGTGACGGCGCTCCAGGTAGGGACGAACAGCCGGTTCCCGGCGTTGTGGCTGTTCAAAAGCCCAACTGGAACCTTCACTATCCAGCCCGATAGTGGCACTATCAGTGAACGGAGTCCATTCGACGGCCTGCGAGACTGATCACAGACACCGAGTCCGAGCGAGAGCGCGCATGAAGATCTCCGACCTGAGCCGGCAGTCCGGGACACCGGTCGCCACCATCAAGTACTACGTACGCGAGGGCCTGCTGCCGCCCGGACGGCCGCTCGGCGCCACGCTCACGCTCTACGGCGACGAACACGTCCAGCGACTGCGGCTGATCCGCGCCCTGACCGCCCGCGGCGGCCTGTCCATCGCCGCCACCCGCGACGTCCTCGCCGCACTCGACGAGCCCCTCGACCCGCTCGCCAGGCTCGGAGTCGTCCACTACGCCCTGCCCACCCCCGTGGACGCCGCCGAGACGGAGGCGGTGGACCAGCAGGCGCACCGGGTCGACGAACTGCTCGCCGCCATGGGCTGGGCCGTCTCCGGGGACTCGCCGCACCGCCGGGCCCTCGCCGCGAGCCTGATGGACCTCGACCGCCTCGGCGTCAGCTACCGCACCGAGGACCTCCTCCCCTACGCCGAGGTCGCCGCCACCGCCGCACGCCTCGACCTCGACCAGCTCGAAGGCATCAAGGACCCCCTGCGGCTCGCCGAGCACGCCGCCATCGTCGTCCTCCTCCTCGAACCGGTCCTCGCCGTCCTGCGCCGCCTCGCCCAGGAACACGAATCCCAGCGCCGCACCGCCTGGGCCCGCACCACCGAGAAGCCCGAGGAGAGCGAGAAGCCGGGGAAGAGCGGCTGAGCGAGGGCGCCGATGCGGCCCGGCCCGTTGCTGTACCGTCCATCCATGATCGGCTCCGCGCTGGTGCGCCTGGCGACCTTCAACGTCCTGCACGGGCAGCGGTTCCCGGCCGACGGCCACCCGCCGACGACGGCCTCCGGCGACGCCACCGCGCGCCCGCTCGTCGACGCCGTCGCGTCGCTGGACGCCGAGGTGGTGGCGCTGCAGGAGCTCGACCGCTTCCAGCAGCGGTCGGGCCGGGTGGACCAGGCGCGGGCGGTCGCCGAGGCGACCGGTGCCGCGGACTGGCGCTACGCCTCGGCCTTCCACGCCCGGGCCCTGCCGGGCCGGACCTGGGTCCGCGACCGGTCCGAACCGGGGCTGCGGGTGTACGGTCCGCCGGGCGCGGGCCACGACGGCGAGGTTCCCTCGCACGGCATCGCGCTGCTGTCCAGGCTGCCGGTCCTCGGCTGGCGGGCCCGGCGGTTCGGCGCGCCTCCCCTCGCCGTCCCGCTGCGCCTTCCCGGGCGGGCGGGCCTCACGGTGATCCGCGACCATCCGCGCGTGGCCCTGGCCGCCGTCCTGCAGGGGCGGCGCGGCCCGTTCACCGCGGTGGCACTGCACCTGTCGTTCGTCCCGGGGTGGAACGTCGGCCAACTGCTCGCCGTGCACCGCTGGATCGCCGACCTTCCCCGGCCGCACGTCCTGCTGGGCGACTTCAACATCGTCGGCACGCTTCCCGCCCTCGCGCTCGGCGCGGCCGAACTCCTCTCCCCGTCGGGGTCCTCGAAGCCCCGGCCGATCGGCCCGCCGTCCCGCTCCGGCTGGCGTCAACCGGCCCGGGTCCGGACCTTTCCGTCGCACCGCCCCCTGGTGCAGCTCGACCACGTCCTCGCAGCCGGGCTCGAACCGCACCGGGCGGCTTCGGTGCGGGCGCCCAGGACGCCGATCTCGGACCACCGGCCCCTGGTGGTCGAACTGCCGCTGTAGGGCGGGCCCGTCCTCCCGTCGGGTGGGAGGACGGGCCCGACCGGTCAGCGGCGGGTCACCAGCTGGCCACCGGCGAACGGTGCCGTTCCCGGTCGGGCGGTGCGGTGACGACGACCGGCCCGGTACTGGAGGGAACGGTGCCGGGCCGGACGGCGAGGCCGCCCGCGACGGCGTACATGGCCTCGTCGAAGGCCTGGCCGCCGGTCGGCGTCCTGCCGACCGCGAAGACGGCCACGGCCCTGCCGTGGAGGACGGACGTGGAGAGGTAGTCACCGACCATGCCGCCCCCGCTCGTGGCGGCGATCCGGGACACCGACATCGGGCCGGCGACGGTCCGCGGCGCGCTCCAGGTGGCGCCCCCGTTGGTGGAGGAGACGAAGCCGACCTCCAGCTCGCAGGTGTCGGCGGTGCAGTCGGTGTTCGGGTAGAAGTAGTAGTACAGCCCGAGTTTGGCGGTGCGACCGGCGGTGGTGCGGTCGACGCCGAGGCCGGGGATGAAGTGGTCGACACCGCTGGTGGTGGGGTCGATCGGCACCCGGGTCACGGCGGACCAGGTGGTGCCGTCGGCCGAACTCGCGTAGACGATGTCGTTGGCCGCGCAGCCGGCCCGGAAGCGGCAGTCCTGCCAGGCGACGTAGACCCTGCCGTCGGCGTCGATCTCCGCCGAGGGCAGGCCCTCGCCGTCGCGCAGCCCGCCCGCGACCTCGTGCGCGACGACGTCGGCGACCAGGGCCGTGGAGCTCCAGGACCTGCCGCCGTCGGTGGAGGTGAAGGAGCGGATCGAGGTGGTGTCGGTCGAGAAGGGAACCACTACCGTCCCGTCGGGCCGCACCAGCGGCTGGCCGCCGAGGCCCAGGTTGACGCCGGACGGGCCGGTCGGGGCGGACCAGGTGGCGCCGCCGTCCCGGGTGGCGGACATGACCATCAGGTTGTCGGAGGAGGGGATGTCGACCTCGACGTAGCAGGTGCCGAAGTACAGGCTGGTCGGAGTGTTGTCGCAGACGATCCACTCCTTGTCGTAGGCCTGGCCGTCGTGGCCGACCGCCCGCACCGGGTCCTGCCAGTGCAGGCCGTCGGCGGAGCGGCTGACGGTCACACCCACCGGATTGCGTCCCGAGTCGATGACCAGGCCGGCCACCATCCAGGTGCCGTGCCTGGCGTCGTAGGCGACCGCGGGGTCGGAGGCGCGGGCCCAACTGCCGCCTCCCCAGTGGGTGGTGAGGCCGGGCAGCATGCCGCTCCGCCAGCTGCGCCCGCCGTCCGACGAGGTGTTCCAGCCGAGGCCGGCCGCCCCGCCGTCGGTGAACCGCCCCACCTGGGCGGCGGAGACGATCGTGCCGCCGTAGGCGAAGGTGTCGGGCTCCACCTCGGTGGCGTACTGGCTGCCGGCGCTGGTGAACGGGTCGCTGCTCACCCGGACCAGGGCCGGTCCGCCGCCGTCGACGGTCAGGGCTGTCGGGTCGGCGCCGGACGTGGCGGCGCCGGCGGCGCGGGCCGGCGCCGCGGACGCGCCGGCCGGGCTCGCGTTCCAGGCCGCGCCGGCCAGGACGAGGGCGGCCGCCGCGACGGCGGCGAACGGCCTGCGCCAGGGGGTGGGGGTGCGCGGGTGCTTCATCCGAAGCTCCTTCGCGTGAGGGGTGGTTCGGACGACCCGGCGGGCGCGGCATACCGCACCTCGTGGTCCTTGCCCTTGCCCCGGTGCGCGGGCTCGGGCGCGATGTCGGCAGCGGCCGCCGGGCCCCTCGGCGAGTGGGGTGTCGTGATGGCCGGCGGCGCGGGAGTCGGCGGACCGCGCGAGCGCGACGATCAGTCCTCTTCCCAGGGGGGAGCGTGACACGGAACGTCCCTCCGACCGCCGGGGATCCCGGCAGGCGCAAGGGTGAAGGGCGCCCACATGGCTGTGCACACATGTTCGCAAATCGGAAGTGTGAGCCAGATCATGACATCGCACAAGATGTACGGCCGAATCTCACGGAACGACGGCTTGGGCGTTTAATCCCCTGCGCGGAACGGGAATCGGGCCCACACACAAGCCCGGATCCACGTCCGCACCCACGCCCACGGCCCCAGGTCCTCCGCCGGGCGGGCGAGGACCTGGGGCCGCAGAGCCGGTCAGGAGGATTACACGGGGAAGGGCCAGGTCGGGCACCACGGCCAGACGATCTGACCGGGGAGCGGCGGGCCCCACGGCGGGCAGGACGGGAGGGGCGCCGGGGTGGACGGGGCGGAGGTCCACAGGACCTTGCCGTTCAGGACGACCGCGATCGCGCCCTCATTGTAGATGGCCAGCTCGGCGCCCGGGCGGCCGCCCGTCTGGCTGTTCCACAGCGGCGTGTTGGCGGCGGAGTACACGACGAGGTTGCCGTCGCCCTGCATGACCAGCACGTTGCCGTCGGGCATGGCGCCGGGAGCCACCCAGACCGGCTTGTTGTCGCGGTAGAGCACGACGTTGCCGTCGCCCTGCATCGCGAACATGACCCGGCCGTCCGGCGAGTACCACGCCTGGTTGCGGGAGATCGCGGTGTTGCCCGGGATGCGGGTGGGCGTGGACAGCGCCGCGACCGCGGCGGGCGCGGCGGCGGGCGCCTGGGCGACCGACGGGGCGGCCGGGGACGGCGCCGCCACGGCGGCGTGGGCGGTCCCGGCGGTGAGGGTGGCGAACCCGACGGCGGCGACGGCCGCCAGGGCGGCGGCCCGGGTGCGGAGAGTGGTCATGGCGGGCTTGGGATCCTTCCGGACGGGACGGCGGGCCACGGGGGCCGCCGTTCTGACGGCGCGTCAGCCTGGTCCTGCGCGCCGGGCGCCCAGGCTATGGCGGCCGTCCCGGGAGGCTGCGGCAGATCGACCGGCAGCTTCCCGGCACCCCCTCCGGTCCCGTCCGCCTCCCGCCACCCCTCACGTCCCACCGGCCTCCCGGCCCTCCCGGCCTCTCGCGTGACGACCGGTCGCTGTCACGCGAGGGCCCGGAGGCGGGTCCCGTGGAGCCGCTTCGGGCGGTGCCTCAGACCGCCGGCTTCCGGACGGCGGCCGACTCACCGGTGAGGAGCGCCGTGATCTCCTCGGCGAGGTGCGGGCCGAGCTCGCCCCAGCCCTCCTTGTAGCCGTAGACACCGGCGAGGGTGCGGGCCTCGTAGTCGCCGTTCATGATCTCGAAGTCGTCGGCCGTGATGAGTGCCGGGTGGGCGACGCCGACGGCCGCCGAGACCTTCATCAGCTCCCTGCGCAGGGTGCGCAGGTAGGAGGCGGCCCGGTCGGCCTTCGAGGCCGGGTCGATGCCGCGGGCCAGCCACGGGTTCTGGGTGGCGATGCCGGTGGGGCACTTGTCGGTGTGGCACTTCTGTGCCTGGATGCAGCCGATCGACAGCATCGCCTCACGGGCCACGTTGATCATGTCGACGCCCAGGGCGAAGGCGACGGCGGCGTTCTCGGGCAGGCCGAGCTTGCCGGAACCGATGAAGGTCAGTTCGTCGGTCAGCCCCAGCTCGGCGAAGGTGCCGTAGACCCGGGAGAAGCCCATCCGGAACGGCAGCGACACCGAGTCGGCGAACATCCGCGGCGCCGCCCCGGTGCCGCCCTCGCCGCCGTCGATCGTCACGAAGTCGACCCCGCGGTCGCCGCGCGCCATCAGCGAGGCCAGCTCCTGCCAGAAGCCCATCTCCCCCACCGCGCTCTTGACCCCGACCGGCAGACCGGTCTCGGTGGCGAGCAGTTCGACGAAGTCGAGCATCGAGTCGACGTCGCCGAACGCGGAGTGCCGCGACGGGGAGGCGCAGTCCTGGCCCGCCGGGATGCCGCGGATCCCGGCGATCTCGGCCGTCACCTTCGCGCCCGGCAGCATCCCGCCCAGCCCCGGCTTGGCGCCCTGGGAGAGCTTGATCTCTATCGCCTTGACGGGCGCGCCGGCGACCACCTCCTTGAGCTTGTCGAGGTTGAAGGTGCCGTCCTCGTTGCGGCAGCCGAAGTACGCCGTGCCGAGCTGGAGGACGAGGTCACCGCCGTTGCGGTGGTACGGCGAGAGGCCGCCCTCCCCCGTGTTGTGCATCGTGCCCGCGAGCGCCGCCCCCTTGTTGAGCGCGGTGACGGCCGCGCCGGAGAGCGATCCGAAGCTCATCGCCGAGATGTTCACCACGCTCGCCGGCCGGAAGGCCTTGGCGCGCCCGCGCGGCCCGCCCAGCACCTTGGCCGAGGGCAGCGGGGCCTGCGGGTCGTGCGCGTCGGGCAGCGTGCCGGCGAAGGTGCGCTGCTTCAGGTAGGCGTGCCCCTGGACGTGCTCGACGTCGACCTCGGTGCCGAACCCGAAGTAGTTGTTCTCCTCCTTCGCCGACGCGTAGATCCACGTGCGCTGGTCACGGCTGAACGGGCGCTCCTCCTCGTTGGAGGTCACGATGTACTGCCGCAGCTCCGGCCCGATCGTCTCCAGCAGGTACCGGGCGTGCCCGACCACCGGGAAGTTCCGGAGCAGCGCGTGCCGCTTCTGCACGAGGTCGCGGGCTGCCAGGAGGGCCACCGCTGTGGCGGCGGCCGCGCCGATCTTCCGGGCTTGCATGGACGTTCCTCCTCGATGTACGGCTCCACCGCCGGGCGGTGGAGCCGTCGTGTCGTACGGGGTGCGGGACGGCGGGGACACGGCCAACCGGGCAGCAGCTCCGTCGAAGAATGCGACACGATGCTAGAAGGCCGCGCCGACCCTCCTGCGACCAGGGGGTATACGACGAGGCCGTCGTGGATCGCGGTCGGGCCGAGGTGCGGGCGCCCCGGGAACACCTCCCCCGCCGTGTGCGCGCCTGTACGATCTTCTTACCGGAGCGGCCGGTGAAGCTCCACTTCTCCACCGCTCCAGCGGACTTCACCGGTTCGGCGTTCTCGCCCGGGTCGGGGACGAGCCCCTGAGGAGCAGAGCGGATGACCACTCCCGAGACCTTCGCGGCCTTCTGGTCCTCCCTCGGCACGCTCGCGTCGGCCCCGGTCGGGGTGGCGGCGCCGGGTGGGGGGCCGGCCGTGCCGCCCTGGCTGGCGCAGGTGTCGGAGGCGCTGTTCGAGGGCATGGACGCCGACGCCGCGCGGGCCTGGGCACGCCGTGTGCACCGGGAGCTGGAGCGGCTGAACGGCAGGGTGCCCTTCAGTGTGGTCCACGACTGGTACTGCTCCGCCGTCGGGCCGGTGCTGGCCGAGGCGAGCGCACGGCGCGGCGGGTCCGTCGCGCCGCAGCAGGGCGTGCTCGCCTTGCACGCGGACGCCCTGGGCGGCGGTCGGGTCGACGAGGGCACCTGGCGCGCGGCGCTCGAACCGGAGCTGCGGGAACTCTTCCACCACGCGTACCCGTACGCCGAGGCCCACGCCGCGGCCGCGGCCGCCGCCGGCTCCTACGCGCTGGCGAACGGCTACGACGCGGCCGAGGCGGCCCAGTACGGCGAGACCTACGCGGAGCTCAACACGACGGCCAACGTGCGGGCCCATGCCGACGCGAACGCCCTGGCCAACGCGGCCGCCGTGGCGGCCGCGTACGCGGCGGCGGACCCGGCCGCCTACGCCGCGACCTGGCCGTCCGCGCGGGTCCGCGCGGTGGTGCTGGTGCACGCCGACCGGCGGGACGAGCGCGGCGAGCGCGCCACCTGGGCGCGGCTGGCCGACGGCCTCGCCGCCTGCCTGGCCCACGCGGAAGCCGCCTGACCCGGACCTGAGTCCGGGACCCGGGGTCCGGGATCCGGGTCCGGGCCCCGGGCTCAGGTCCGGCTGCGGACCGGCTCAGCCCTTGAGCGGCCCGCCGTTGATCGCGACCCGGCGACCGTAGCGGGTGTGCGGGTGGTAGTCGTACGTGGCGTGGTGCTGGACGCAGCGGTTGTCCCAGAACACCAGCGTGTTGGGGCTCCAGCGGATGCGGCAGCTCAGCAGGGGCCGCTGGGCGGGCAGCGCGCAGAGCAGGTCGAGCAGGGCCCGGCTCTCGTCGGGCGACAGCTGGGGGATGCGCGCGGTGTACGCCTTGTTGACGTAGAGGACCCTGCGGTCCGTGTCGGGGTGCCGCACCACCAGGGGGTGTTCGCTCCTGGGAATCACGTACCCCTCGGGCGGGGTGTAGCCCTGGAAGGCGACGAGGCCGTCGTGGATCGCGGTCAGGCCGTCGAGCAGCTCGCGCATCGTCGGGGACAGCATCTCGTACGCCAGGTGCATGTTGGCGAACAGGGTGTCGCCGCCGCTGCCCGGTTCCGGCACGCGGGTGATGTGGAGCATCGACCCGAGCGAGGGTTCGGCGTCGGCGGTGCCGTCGGCGTGCCAGCCGTTGCCGGCGACGTTGTCCGCCTCGGCGCCGGTGCTGATCTCCAGGATGTACGGATCCGCGTCGACCGGGGGCGGGTTGACCGGGCGCAGCTCGCCGAAGTGCCCGGCGAAGCGCTTGTGGTCCTCGTCCGTCAGCTCCTGGTCGCGGAACACGAGGACGTGGTGGTCGAGGAACGCCTGCTTCAGCTCGGCCACTTGATCGTCCGACAGCTCCTTCGAGAGGTCGACGCCGGAGACCTCGGCGCCGATCACCGGAGTGACCGGGGCGACCGTGACGGTCCGGTACTCCCTGGCGGGCCTGGTGGTGACGGCCCTGACCGCGTCCAGCTCGTACTGCTCCATGACCTGCTCCTGTGGTGGGGGGATTCGGTGTCGTCACAGCCCGCGTGCCAGCAGGTCCGCGAGGACCAGCCGGCCGAAAGCCAGGTTGCCGTGGATGGAGTCGTCGGCCTCGCACAGCTCGGGGCGCTGGAAGCCGTCCGGTCCGGTGGTGCGGGACCGGAGGTCGACGAGCTCGACGCCGAGCGCGTCGAGCGCGCTCCGGACCGTTTCCTGCGCGGCCGTGAACACCACCGGGTCGGACTGCTCCGGTACGCGCTGCGGCGGCAGCACGGCCAGCACCCGCAGGCCGAGGCCGAGCGCGTGGCGGTAGAAGGCCAGCGCGTCGCGGACGGTGGCGCGGACGACGGCGTCGAACAGCGGACCGGAGAGGAAGCCCGGGGCGAAGCCGCCGTCGCGGCCGCGGTGGAGGTGCCAGTTCTCGCGGGTGGCGACGAAGTGCGCGCTGAGGCCGAAGGTGGACACCAGGGGGACCGTGAGGTGCCCGAGGCCGTCCGCGTCCATGCCGGCCAGGAAGCTGCGGTAGTGGGCGTCGGCCTCGGCCTTGTGGAACACCACGTCGTGCTCGCGCGGCGCGAAGAAGTCGTCGGTGAACTCGCGCCCGGCACCGATCGGGCCGCCCTGGAAGGGGATCCGAGCGGCCTTCGCGGCTCGTCCGATCGGGCCGGCGTGCGAGTCGCCGAGCAGCAGGAACCTAGCGGGGGCGGTAGTAGTCGAGGACGGCGTCGTCACAGGTGTCCACCCCCTTCGGTCCCGCGGCCGGCGTACCGATTCGGACCGGTCGCGGATCCGCCGAGGGCCGCGACAGCCCGGCCATGAAGTGCCGCATGACGAAGTCGACGCCCTCGGAGGTCACTTCACGCAGGTTCGGCGCGTAGAACCTGCTCCGGAACGGGAGGCCGGTGATGAGTTCGTACGACGGGAAGTAGTCGACGTCGTCGAGGTCCTCGGTCAGCTGCCCGGCCACCGTCCGCAGCAGCGACTTGGAGTGGGTGTTGGCGGTGAGCGCGTGGCCGCCGGTCGCGGTCGCGGTCAGCGGAACCGGTGAGACGGTCAGCAGGACCCGCAGCCGCGGATTGGCCTCCCGGGCCAGTGCCACGGCGTCCGTCAGGTCGCGGCGGACCTCGTCGAAGGTGAACCGGTGGAGGACGTGGCGGTCCGGGTCGAAGGTGCCGCGCACGGTACCGGGGCAGGACGGCAGGACGGTGCCGTCGGCGCGGTCCCGCCACGCCTCGGTCAGGCCCAGGGTGAAGACCAGGCAGCCGGCCTCCGTGACGGCCTCGCGGATGGCGGCGAGGGTCGTCCCCCGGGCCGCCAGCATCTCCTCGGCCGAGGCGTGGCCGCCGGGTTCGACGGACGGACGGCAGGGGTCGTGGTACCTGCCGTCGTCCAGCCACGCCCCGGTGGGCGGGGTCGTGCGGCCGAAGGCCCAGGAGAGCCACTGCCGGAGCACGGCGGCGGTGTAGATGTTCCCGGTGCGGAACGAGAACACCCCGTAGTGGCGGGCCCTGCGCTCCTGCTCGGTCAGCCCCGGCGGGGCCGGCTCCGCGTCGCACCAGTTCATGCCCCGCTCCAGCAGGGCACGGCCGATGTGCGCGGCGAAGCAGGACCCCGCGGTGAGGATCGGCTCGTCCTGCCCGATCGCGAACGCGGGCGTCCAGAGGTCGTCGATGGCGAGCGGGTCCGGCTCGGCCACGGCGGAGCGCCAGAACGAGCGCGCCGGTAGCGCCTGGTAGGGGTTCACGGGGGATGGTCTCCGATGGTCGAACGGCGGCGGTCGAAGGAGGCGCGGGTGCGGGGAGCGCGCCGGATCACGCCCGGGGGCGGTCGACGCCGTCCCCGGGCGGGTCGTCCGACGCCTCGGCGATCGCCGCCGCCACCGCGTGCACATGGGGCGGGCGGACGATGCCGTAGTGCGTCGTGTCGAGCCGGTGCCAGGTGCTGGGTTCCGGGAGGTACGGGCGCCACAGCTCCCGCTGCCGTTCCGGCGACCCCGCCCACGGCAGCCCCTCCACCGGCCGCCCGGCCAGCCACAGCCGGCTGGGCGTGGCGCTCAGCATCGGCATCCGGTAGTCGGCCATGCTCCGCAGGTTGGCCCGGCAGCACCGGACCAGACGTTCGGCGTAGCCGTGGGCCTCGGGACCGGCCGGCACCGACCCGCCCTGGCCGAGCTCGTGCGTGAACACCGCCTGGAGCTGCGCGTCGTCGTACTCCTGGAAGAGCCCGCCTGAACCGGGCGGCGGCGGGTCGATCAGGTGGACGCCGTGGACCGGCCGGCCGATCGCCTCCGCCTCCGCGGCCATCCCCATCACCGCCCAGGCACCGAAGGACCAACCGGCCAGGTGCAGCCTCCGGGTGCCGTCCGCGAAGCGTGCCCGCAGGGCGGCGGCGTAGCGGCGGGCCCGCTCGGACAGTGTCCAGTCCGCGGTCCCGGGCCGTTCCAGCGCGGGGTCGGCGATCAGGCAGACGGTCGGCCGGGGGCCCAGTGCCGACACCAGGGACCGGTAGGCCTGGATGTCGCCGCCGACCGGGTGCACCAGGCACAGCACGTCGGTTCCGGTGCCCTGCTGCCAGATCTCCGGAACCACGCTCTCCGTGCCGACGGCCCTGGCCGGTGTCGCCTCGGACAACCGGGTGAGGATTTCGGTGAGGGAGACCCGGTGGCTGAACCGTGACAGTTCCAGCTCGACATCGAAGTGACGTTTCACCAGGCCGATCAGGTCGAGCAGGGTCAGCGAGTCGACGCCCAGGTCGTAGAGCGAGGCGTCGGGATCGATGCGGTCGAGATCCAGCCAGTCGCACAGCCGGTCGTGGAGCAGGGCGGCCGCGCTGTCGTCGGCCGCATGGGCCGCGTCAGCCGTTGCGGCCGTAGCGGCCCCCATGGTGCCTCCGGCGGACACCGGCGCGGTCCCGGTGGGCAGGGCAGGAGCGGGCGGCACGAGGGCCCCGGCGCCGGGCGCCGAGTAGAACGCGCGGGACGCGTGGAGGTCGGTGGTGGAGACCAGCACCTGCGGCAGCTGCAGTCCCATGGTCCGCGCGAACACCCGCTTGCCCTCGGCCACCGTCAGCCCGACCGACAGGTGCGCCCGGTGGCGTGCGTCGGCCCGCGGCGCGCGCAGCGCCATGCCGGCCTCGCTCCACACGTCCCAGTTCACGCCGAGCCGGACCGTGGTCCCGGCGTCACCGGACGACCGGTACTGGGCGAAGCCGTCGAGCAGGCTGTTGGCGGCCGCGTAGTCGAACTGGCCGACGCCGCCGAGCTCCGCGGACATCGACGAGCAGTACACCGCCACCGACGGCCGGTAGCGCTCGATCACCTGCTCGACCAGCAGGGCACCCTGCAGCTTGGCGGCGGACGCCCGCCCCATCGCCGCGGCGTCGCGCCGGGCGATCATGCCGCCGCTCGCCGCCCCGACGGCGTGGATCACGCTGTCGAGACGGTCGGTGCGACGACCGATACGGGCCATCACCTCCTCGGGCGCCGACTCCGCGAGATCGGCTTCGACCAGCTCGACCCGGTCGGCCCAGGGCATCAGCTCCTCCGGCAGCCGAGGACTCCTGGCCAGCAGCAGGACCCGGGCGCCGCCGTTCTCCAGCAGCCAGGCGGCGATGCTGCGGCCGATCCCGCCGGTGCCGCCCAGCACCAGGTGCACGCCTCCGGAGGGCAGCCCGACGGGGCCCGGGCCGGCCGTGGACACCGGCAGCGTGACCTGTTCCCACCAGTGGCCCTGGCGCAGCGCCAGCCGGCGCGGAAGGGCGGCCGCGGCCGCCGGGGTCGCGGCCTCGGTCAGCAGTGCCGCCAGCGGTACGGCCCAGTGGGCGGGGTCCGCACCGGGGACGTCGACCCAGTGGCCCGCCCCGGCCTCCTCCTGGGGCGCCACCTCGGCGGCACCGGCCAGCAGGCCCCCCTCCGGCCGCTCCACCGGGCCGTCCACCGGCCTCGCCCGGTACGACAGCCACCACGGCCTCAGCCGCAGTGGCCCGGCGGCGTCGGCCACGGCCCGCAGCAGTGCGGCCGGCGTGTCCAGACAGGCCCAGCGGGCCCGGGCCAGGCTGTCCCGGCCGACCGGGCCGCCGATCCCCAGCGGCAGCGCGTGCACCCAGTCGATGCCGTCCTCGCCCGCACCCGAACCCGCACCCGAAGCAGTGCTTGAACCCGCACCCGAACCCGTGCCCGAACCCGTTCCCGTACCCGCCAGTGCGTCGAGAAGCCGGCCGAGCGAGGCGGGGTCGGCCGGGTCGACCTCGTAGTCGCCGTCGCCCCGCCGGGCGAACGCCTCGGCGGTCCGGACCCGCACCACCCGGGCGTAGCCGGCCTCGAAGGCGCGGACCGCCTCCGGGGGTGCCGGTCCGTCCGTGAGCAGCACCAGCAGCCGGGAGGTGCGCGAGCCGATCGCCGAGCCCGCTCGGCGCAGCCGCGCCCAGTGCGGCTGGTGCAGCCAGGCGTCCTCCGGAAGGCGCCGCGGAACGTCGGCGGCGGCCGGGCCGGCCGGGTCCGGGGCCGCCGGGACCGGGGCCGCCGTGGCGCGGGGGAAATCGAACTCCGCCAGCTCGAAGGCCGGCGGCGGGAAGTCCCACGGTGCCTGCGCGGGGCCGGCGGGCCAGTCGATCCGCTCGCCGGACAGCCAGGCCGCGGCCGTCGCCTCGGCGGTGAGGCCTTCGCTCGGAACCGGTGCCCTAGTACCGGCCTCCCCCGCTCCCGCTCCCGCGTCCGTGATCCGGCCCGCGCCGCGCAGCCAGGCCACGGCGGCCGAGGCGTCGGGGCAGACCGCTGCCAGGCGTCGGCGGCGTGCGGGACGGCCCGCCTGGAGGTGGCGCAGCACCTGCGGATAGGCGGAGGGCCGGGCCTCCAGGTAGTCGGCGATCCGGGCGGCGTCGGCGCGCAGGCCCGCTTCGCTGCTGCTGGAGAGCAGCAGGCAGGGAGGCGCGGGGGTGCCCGGTGCCGCGTCGCCCACCGTCGGGCCCGCTGTGCCGGTCGTCCCGGGGGCCGGCCGGTCGGCCTCCAGGACCGCGTGGGCGTTGGTGCCGCCGATCCCGAAGCTGCTCACCGCCGCGATCCTGTCCCGGTCCGCGGGCCAGGGCCGGGCCTCGGTGGGGACGTAGAACGGCGTGGGGTCGGCGCCGAGCTGCGGATTGAGGGCGTGGAAGCCGACGTTGGGCGGGATCACGCCGTGGTGGACCGCGAGTGCGGCCCGTACCAGCCCGACCACGCCGGCCGCCGCGCCCAGGTGTCCTATCTGGCTCTTGACCGAGGTCAGCGCGCAGTGGCCGGACCGGTCCAGGTCGAAGGCCTGGCGCAGGGCGCCGACCTCGACCGGGTCGCCGAGCCGGGTGGCGGTGCCGTGGGCCTCGACATAGCCGAGGTCGGCGGCGCCGCGGCCGCTGCGGCGCAGGGCCGCGCGGATCACCTCGCGTTGCCCGGCGAGCGAGGGGGCGCTGTAGCTCAGCTTGTCGGAGCCGTCGTTGTTCAACGCCGTACCGGTGATCAGGGCGTAGACGGTGTCGCCGTCGCGTCGGGCCAGCCGGAGCGGCTTGAGCACCACCGTGCCGACGCCGCTCGCGCCGATGGTGCCGCTCGCGTCGTCGCTGAAGGGCCGGCAGCGACCGTCCACGGAGAAGATGTGCTGCGGCCGGTAGCGGTATCCGCCGGTCAGGGTCGGGTCGACCAGGACTCCGCCCGCCAGCATCACCTCGGCGTCGCCCTGGCGCAGCATCCCGGCGGCGACGTGGACGGCCACCAGCGAACTGGCGCAGGCCGCCTGGGTGGTGAAGGCGGGCCCCGTCAGCCCCAGGTGGTAGGCCGCCTTGGTGGCGAGGAAGTCCTTGTCGTGGTGCAGGGCCAACTGGAAGCCGTCGGGCAGGCGTTCGGGGTCGGCCTCGCGGAGCATGGACTGGAAGTAGGTGCTCTCACCGGCTCCGGCGACCAGGCCGACGCGCGCACCCGACGGGTCGGCGATCCCGGCATGTGCCAGGGCCTCGACACAGCTCATCAGCAGGTGCCGTTGCTGGGGGTCCATCAGCCGGGCCTCCTGCCGGCCGATGCCGAAGTGGTCCGGGTCGAAGTCCAGGGGGCCGTCCAACTGGCTGCGCGCGCCGACCAGGCCGTCGGCGGCGTCGAAGTGCTCGATGCCGGTGCCGCCCGTGGTGACCATCCGCCAGAACGCGGCGAGATCGGACGCGCCCGGAAGCCGTACCGCCATGCCGACGACCGCGATCGGCTCGTCCAGGGCGATCGGGCCGGCGGCGGCGATCCGCCCGGCGGCTTCGGCCGGTGCCCCGGCAGCGGTGGCGGCACGTGGGGATCCGCCGTCCGCGGCCGTTGCCGACCGGTCCAGGAAGTCGGCCAGCGCCCGTACGGTGACGTGCTCGAACAGATCGGCGACGGTGAAGCGCAGGCCCGCTTCGGTGGTGCAGCGCAGCTGGAAGCGCATCAGGCCCAGGCTGGAGGCCCCGGCGTCGAAGAAGGTCTGCCCCGGGTCGATCGCCAGGCCGGTGACGGCCTCGAACGCCTCGGTCAGCAGGGCCTCGCGCGCCGACAGACCGGCGGCGCGGCCCGTCGGACGGCGCAGGTCCCGCCCGGCGGAGCGCAGCGCGCCCCGACGGTCCAGCTTGCCGCTGGGGGTCCTGGGCAGCTCCCTCACCACCCGGAAGCGGGCGATCCGGACGTGACCGGGCAGCATCGGCGCCAGGTGCGCGGTGAGCTCCTCGACCGTGGGCGCCTCCCCGCGGCATTGCAGGCAGGCCACCAGTTCCTCGCCGTCGCGGACCACCACGGCGTTGACGACGGCCGGGTGCCGCAGCAGGGCCGCCTCGACCTGTCCCGGCTCCAGCCGGTGTCCGCTCAGCTTGATCTGGTCGTCGTCCCGGCCCAGGAAGTGCAGCCGGCCCTGCCGGTCGAAGCGGGCCCGGTCGCCGCTGCGGTAGCACAGGCCGAGGCCGGGCAGCTCGACGAAGCGCGCGTCGTTGAGCGCCGGGTCTCCCAGGTAGCAGCGCGCCGCCATGGTGCCGCCGATCAGCAGGGTGCCGGCGCGGCCGGGGGGAACGGGCTCGTCGGCCTCGTCGACCACCGTGAGCAGCGCGTTGGCCACCGGTCGGCCGATGGCGGGACGCTCCGGCCACAGGGCCGGATCGCCGTCCAGGCAGTGGCTGCTCACCACGTGCGTCTCGGTCGGGCCGTAGTGGTTGAACAGCCGGGCGCCCGGCAGGCCCGCGAACCAGCGGCGGATCGCCTCGGTGCACACCAGCTGCTCGCCGGCGGTGACCACCTCCCGCAGCCGCGAGGGGTAGCGGCCCAGGTGAACGCCGTGCTCGGCGAGGAGCTGGAGTGCCACGTAGGGCATGAAGACGCGCTCCGCACCGGCCGTCTCCAGCTGCTCCAGCAGCGCGGGGGCGTCCTGCCGCCAGCCGGGCCGGACCAGGTGCAGGCAGCCGCCGGCGCACAGCGTCCCGAAGACCTCCTGGAAGGACACGTCGAAGGAGAGCATGGAGAACTGCTGGGTGGCCGCCGGGGCCGCCAGTCCTCCCGACTCCGCCTGCCACTGCAGCAGGTTGCACAGGGTGCGGTCGGACACCTGCACGCCCTTGGGGACACCGGTGGAGCCCGAGGTGAACAGGGTGTAGAGCGGTCGGGCCCCGCGGTGCGCCGGGCCGGCGGGTACGGCGGGTACGGCGGGTGCGGCGGGTGCGGCGGGTGCGGTGTCGGGCGCGGCGGGTACGGCAGGCCCGGCGGGTGACAGCACCACCGGGTGGCGCGCGACGCGGCCCGGGTCGACCGCGTCGAACTCCGGGTCACCGCCCGGGGGCAGCAGCACGCACAGCGGCGCCACCTGGTCCAGCACCTGGCGGCGCAGGGCCGGTGGATAGGACGGGTCGAGCGGCACGATGGTCACGTTGAGCCTGGCCAGCGCCAGCAGCGCCACCACGTGCTCGACCGACGGCCCCAGGTGCAGTGCGACGCAGCACGGACGGTCGTCCCCGTCCGGCAGCGGGTGGTCGGCCCGCAGTTCGGCGGCGAGCGCCGCCGCGTGGGCGTCCAGTTCGGCGTAGCTCACCGGTCGGCCGTCGGACATCAGGGCCGGTGCGTCGGGTGTGCGGGCGACCTGCCGGGCGAAGCCCTCGGCCACCGTCGTCCAGGCCGGAACCGCCGGGGCGCCACGACCGGGTTGCGGCAGTCCGCGGCGGTAGGGTGCCGCCAGCTCGGCCGGGGTCGCCGTCCCGCCGTCGGCGAGCAGGTCCAGACCCCGCCGGAACAGGCCCGCCATCGCCGCCGCCTCGGCGGCGTCGAAGCGGTCGTCGGCGTACTCCCACAGGCAGTCGAGACCGCCCTCGTGCTCGACCACGGACAGCGTCATCGGGCACTTGGCCTCGGCCGGGGCCCACCACAGCGGGCGGGCGGCGCAGCCGGGCAGGGCCAGCGCACCGAAGTCGGTGTTCTCCAGGACGAACAGGTAGTCGAACGGGGAGTCGCCCCCGGCCGGCGCCCGGTCGGCCAGGACGTCGGCCAGCGCCACGTCCTGGCGGTCCAGCACCCGGCGGGCTTCGGCGCCCTGGCGCAGCAGTTGGCCGCGCAGCTCCTCGCGGGGTGCGACGGCCTGCGGCAGCAGCACGGTGTTGGCGAACATGCCGACGCTGCCCTCGAACTCCTGGACCGGCCGGTTGGCCACCGGTGCGGCGATCCGCGGCCTGGTCGCGCCGGTCACCCCGTACAGGCTCCAGGCGAAGACGCCGAGCAGCAACTCGAAGCGGGTCATGCCCAGTTCGGCGCAGATCCGGTCCACGGCGGCGCGCCGCACGACGTCCAGCGAGGTGTGCAGCAGGCCGGCCCGGGAGAAGGGCGGAGCTCCGGCCGGGTCACCGGGGTCGTGGTCCACCGCCTCCTCCGACCGGGCGTAGTGGGCCCGCAGTTCGGCGCGCTGGGCCAGGTAGGCGGGGCCGGCGAACCAGTCGGCCTGCCAGGCGGCGTAGTCCAGCGGGGTGGGCACCGGGGCGGTGTCCGTCCGCCGCGGGGCCTCGGCGGCGCCGCCGAGGGCGTGCCGGTAGCCGGACGACAGGTCGTTCAGCAGGACGTTGAGCGACCAGCCGTCGACCGCGATGTGGTGCAGGTGGAGCAGCAGCACCCCTCCCCCGTCCTGCGGCAGCCAGCAGGCGCGCAGCATCCGGGGGCGGGCCAGGTCGAACGGCACGGCGAAGAAACGTTCCGCCACGGCGCGCGCACCGTCCTCGCCGCCGATGCCGACCACCCCCGGGCCGGGTTCGGCCCGCAGTCCGGGTTCGGTCCACGAGTCGGGTTCGGTCCACGGGTCGTACGGGTCCCCGACCAGCTGGCGCAGGCCCTCGGGCGCGGCCTCGAAGGCGGTGCGCAGGGCCGCGTGGAGCCGCACCAGTTCCCGCAGCGAGCCGCGCAACGCGTCGGAGTCGACCGGGCCGTCCAGGCGGAAGGCCAGTTCCACCGCGTAGGCCCGGGAGCTCGGCGCCCGCTGCTGCAGCAGCCACAGGCGCTGCTGCTCGCTGGTGGCGGACGCCGAGCGTGCCCGGGTGGGCGCGGGCGGCACCGGGTACGGCGAGTCGGCGGCTCCGGCCTCCGCCACCGCCACCGCCACCGCCCGGGCGATCCCCGCCACGTCCCCGGTCAGCACGCAGGCCTGGGGCAGTTCGCAGCCCCAGCGCCGGCGCACCTCGAAGCGCAGCCGCAGCGCCTTGAGCGAGTCGCCGCCGGAGGCGATCCAGCGGTCGTCCAGCCGCAGGTCCGGCACCCCGAGCACCTCGGCCGCCAGGGCCAGCACCTCGCGCTGCCGCGCGGTGACGACCGCGCCGCCCGGCCGGTCGCCCTCCGGGCCGCGCCAGGGCCGGTCGTTCCGGCGCAGCAGGGCGGCCCGGTCGACCTTGCCGTTGGCGTTCAGCGGGAGCGCGTCCACCCGGTGGATGTGATGGGGCCTCATGTATCCCGGCAGCCCGGCCGCCAGATGGCGGTCGAACTCCTCGAACGGGACCTCCTCCCCGAGCACGACGTACGCCAGCAGCTCGTTCGGGCCGTCCTCCCCGAGCCTGCGGGTGCACACGTACGCCTGCCGCACCGCCGGATGCGTGACGATCTGCCGCTCCAGCTCGCCGGGCTCGATCCGGAAGCCGCGGACCTTCACCTGGCGGTCGGCGCGCCCGACGTACTCGATCAGGCCGTCGGCGTCGGCGCGCACGAGGTCGCCGGTGCGGTAGTACGTGGTGCGGCCGTCGTCGTACCAGGGCAGCCGGACGAACCGGCGCTCCGTCTCCTCGGGCAGCTCGCGGTAGCCGGCCGCGAGACCGGCGCCGGACAGATGGAGTTCGGCCACCTCCCCGGGCGCCGCGAGCCGGTCGCCGTCCGGGGCCACCAGCACGGCCCCCGTCCCCGGCAGCACCCGTCCGATCGGCACCAGGTCCCCGTCGAAGTCGCGCGGGATCGGGTGGCACAGCGCGAAGGTGGTGGTCTCGGTGGGGCCGTAGACGTTGTGCAGCCAGGTGGGGGCCGCCGCGTTGTGCCGGTACCAGCGGCGGATCAGCCGGGCGTTGAGCTGCTCGCCGCCGACCAGCAGCTGTCCGACCCCGGCGAAGCAGGACGGCTCCGTGTCCACCACCGCGTTGAACAGCGCCACCGTGACGAAGGCCGTGTCGATGCGCTCCCGCAACAGGGCGGCGGCCAGCCGGTGCGGCGTCTGGACGGCCTCGTCACCGAGGACGACGCAGCAGCCGCCGGTCAGCAGCGGCACCCAGACCTCGAAACTCAAGGCGTCGAACGCCGGATTGGACAGGCAGGAGTAGCGGGCTCCCCGCTCGATGCGGATGTACCCCGGGCTCGCCAGCCGCAGGATGCCGGCGTCCCGCACCTCGACGCCCTTGGGGCGGCCGGTCGTGCCCGAGGTGTAGAAGAGGAAGGAGACCGGCGCCCCGGTGAAGACCGCCTCCCGGTCGCCCGGTCCGGCCGCCAGCAGCGCCGCCGCCGCCAGCGGGCGCACCCGGCCCGGCAGGTCGTCGGGTGCCGTCCCGCCGTGGACCACGGCCACGCTGGACGAGTCCGTCAGGATGTGGCGTCGGCGTTCCGCCGGGCTCTGCGCGTCCAGCGGGACGACCAGGGCACCGAGCCGAAGGACGCCCAGCATGACGCAGACCAGCTGCCAGGAGCGCGGCAGGCAGACCGCCACCGCCTCACCGGGGCGGACGCCGGCACGGCGCAGCCCGTGGGCCACCGCCGCGGCGGCGGCCTCCAGGCCCGTGTAGTCCAGCCGGACGTCGCCGTCGACCAGCGCGACGGCCCGGGGGGTGCGCAGGGCCTGCTCGTGCACCGCCAGGGCGAGGCCGGTGGCCGTGGGCGTGACGGGGGCTGCGCCCGCGGCGCTCTCGGCGGGCATCAGGCCTCCCCGGCGGACGCGGCGGACACGGCGGACGGCTGTCCGGGTACGGGCGCAGCCGGGGCGGGCGGCGGCGGGAGCGCCGGGTGGCGGTCCAGTTCGGCCGCGATCAGCTCGGCGATCCGGGGCACCGCCGCACTCTCCAGCAGGTCCCAGTGCCCGCCGGCGACCGGCTCGACCAGCAGGCCGCCGCCGGCCCGCCGCTGCCAGAACGCGCGTACGGCACGCGCCAGTTGCTCCTCCTGCTCCCGGTCCGCGTTCCCGGCGGCCGACGCGTCCCCGGCGGCCTCGACCAGCACCAGCCGGGCCGGTGAGGGCGGCGTCCGGTAGTCGCGGGCGGTCATCCGGTTGTGGTTGTAGATGCGGAAGTACCGGTCGATCTGCTCGTCCTCGATCCCCGGGTACATCCCGTTGAACCTGATGAGCTTGTCGCGGAACTCGGCCATCGGCACGGGCTCGATCGAGGCGAGCTGCTCCGTGTCCTCGGTTCCATGGGTGTCGAGCAGCACCACGCTGAACCGGGTGTGCCCGGCCCGGGCCAGTCGGCGCCCCATCTCGTGGGCGACCAGGCCGCCGTAGGAGAGCCCGCACAGCACCAGCGCCTCGTCCGGACGGGGGTCCACCAGCGCCAGGTACTGCTCCGCCATGGCCTCGACCGTGGGCAGCGGCGTCTCCCCGGGGTTGATCCCGGGCGACTGCACCCCGAGGACGCCGACCCGGTCGGGCAGCGCCGCGGCCAGCGGCAAGTAGCAGAACGCGGTACCGCCGGCCGGGTGGACGCAGACCACCCGCTGTCGTCCGTCCCCCCGCCGGAACTCGACCAGGTTGCCGTCCGGTGCGCCCGACGCCCCCGCCCGGAGCCGTTCGGCCAGGGCCTCGATGGTCGGGTTCTGCACGAGGTCGCGGATCGGCAGGGTCTCGCCGAACTCCTCACGGACGGCCAGGGCGACCTTGATGGCGGATATGGAAGTGCCGCCCAGATCGAAGAAGTTGTCGGATATCCCGATGCCGGGGTGGAGCAGCACCCGCCGCCAGATGGTGTGCAGCGTCATCTCCACGTGGTCCCGCGGGCTCGCCGTGTTGACCCGGGCACGGGTCGCGGAGCGGGCCGCGTCCAGCAGCGCGGCGCGGTCCGGCTTGCCGCTGCGGTTGAGCGGCAGCCGCGGCAGTTCCACGAAGAGCGCGGGGATCATGTAGTCCGGCAGCCGCCGCGCCAGGGCGGCACGCCACTCGTGCGGTCGGCGCGGCTCGGCGTCGCCCCGGCCCAGGCCCGCCACCAGGCGCAGCTCGCCCGCGGCGTCGCGGTCGGCCAGCACCGCCGCCTCCCGCACACCGGGGAGGGCCAGCAGTGCGGCCTCGATCTCCCCCGGCTCGATCCGGAAGCCGCGCAGTTTGACCTGGTCGTCGCCGCGGCCGAGGTACTGGGCGTTGCCGTCCGGAAGCCAGCGGGCGAGGTCCCCGGTGCGGTACAGGCGTTCACCGGGCAGGAAGGGGTCGTCGACGAAGCGCTCGGCGGTCAGGTCCGGGCGGTGCAGGTAGCCCCGGGCCAGGCTCGCCCCGCCGAGGAAGACCTCGCCGGTCACCCCGGTCGGCACCGGCCGGAGCCGCCGGTCGAGCAGGTAGAGGCGGGTGTTGTCGAGGGGGCGGCCGATCGGGCACGGCCGGTCCAGCGGCCGCGGGTCGGTGTAGGCGGTGCTGTACAGGGTGGCCTCGGTGGGCCCGTAGCCGTAGCAGACGCGCAGGCCGGGCAGCGCCTGCTGAAGGCGGTGCAGCGCCTTCTCCGGGAGGGACTCCACCCCGGTCAGCAGTTGACGGAGCACCAGCCCGTCCAGGCGCGCCTCGGGGTCCTCGTCGATCCACGTGACGTAGGACGGCGGCAGGAAGGCCTGCACGACGCGGTGCTCGCGCATCCAACCCAGCAGTTCCTCCGGGTCGCCGCGCAGCTCGTCGGGGACCAGGTGCAGCACGGCGCCGGTGGTGAGCGGCATCAGCAACTCGTGCACCGAGGCGTCGAATCCGATGCTCGACCAGGCGGAGGCCGCCTCGCCGGGGGTGGCCCCGAAGCGCGCCAGCCAGGTGTCGAAGAGGTTGAGGACGCTGCCGTGGGTCACCGCCACGCCCTTGGGGCGGCCGGTGGAGCCGGAGGTGTAGATGACATAGGCGAGCTGCGACGGCCCGGCGGTGATCCCCGGCGCGTCGTCGCGCTCCGCCTCGGCCTCGACCGCCCGCACCGGCTGCCAGTCCCCGGGCGGCACGTCGGCGTCGCTGAGCACCAGGGCCGGCGCCGCGTCCTCGACCATCGCGGCCAGCCGCTCGACCGGCTGGCCCGGGTCCAGCGGCAGGTAGGCGGCGCCCGCCTTGAGGATGCCGAGGACGCCCACCACCAGCTCGGTCGAGCGCCCGGAGTGCAGGCCGACCACCTGGTCCGGGCCGATGCCGCGGGCGATCAGCGCGTGCGCCAGCCGGTTGGCGCGGCGGTCGAGCGCGGCGTAGTCGAGTCGCTCCCCCTCCCGGACCAGAGCCGGACCGGTGGGGCGGGTCCGGACCTGGGCCTGGAAGCGCTCGACCAACCCGGCCGGGGCGGCAGCGGCGGGCGTCGCCGGCCCGTGGTCACGGTCGTCCCGGTGGGTGCCGTCGCCTGGGTGGTCCCGGTGGGTGCCCTCGCCTCGGTCGTCCCGGTGGGCGGCGCGGTCGGCGCCGCTCCACTCCGACAGCACCCGGCGGCGCTCCTCCTCGTCCATCAGCTCCAGCTCGTCCACGCCCAGGTCGGGCCGGTCGACCAACTGGGCCAGCACGCGGAGCAGATAGCCCGCGTAGCGCTCGGCCGTCGGGTGGTCGAACAGCGCGACGGCGTAGTCCAGATGGCCGACCACCCGGCCGTCGTCCTCCTCCGCCAGCGACAGGGCCAGGTCGAACTTGGCCCCGGCGTACGGGATGCCGAGCGGCTCGACCTCGATCCCGGGCAGGTCCAGCAGGCCCTTCCGGGAGGGCTGCCAGGCGACCATGGTCTGGAACAGCGGGGTGTGGGCGGTGCTGCGCGGCGGGTTGATCAGCTCCACGACCCGCTCGAACGGCAGGTCCTGGTGCTTCAGGGCGGCCCGCAGCGACCCGCGCACCTGTTTCAGCACGGCCGACCCGGTCGGCGAGTCCGCCAGATCGACCCGCACGGCCAGGGAGTTGACGAAGAATCCGATCAGGTCGGAGAAGGTGCCGCGGCGGCGGTTCGCCGTCGGGACGCCGACGACGATGTCGCTCTGGCCGGTCAGCCGCGACAGCACCACGGACCAGCCGGCCAGCACGGCCGTGAACAGGGTTCCGCCCTGCCGGCGCGCGAGCGACGTGAGGGCGGTGCCGAGTTCCCCGTCGATGGAGAGCGGCACCCGGCCGCCGCGGTGGTCCTGCTCCGGCGGTCGGGGGCGGTCGGTGGGCAGTTCGAGCAGGGCCGGGGCGCCGGCGAGGGCTTCCCTCCAGTGGGCGGCCTGCACCGCCGGTTCGTCCCCGGACGCCCACTCCCGCTGCCAACGGGTGTAGTCGGCGTACTGCAGGGCCAGCGGCGGCAGCGGGGAGTGCGCGGCGCCGGCACGGAAGGCCGTGTACAGCGTGCCGAGTTCGCGCAGCATCACGGTCATCGACCAGCCGTCGAAGACCGCGTGGTGCAGGGTCAGCAGCAGCACGTGGTGCCGCTCGGCCAGGACGATCAGGCGCCCGCGCGCCAGCGGGCCGCGGCTCAGGTCGAAGGGCGTGTCGTACTCCGCGCGCTGCAGGGCGGTGACGCGCGCCCCGGCGTCCGGGAGCCCGGTCAGGTCGTCCACCGCGAGGGTGTAGCCGGAGTCGGGGGGACCGATCAGCTGGTGGAGACCGTCTCCGCCGGCGACCAGCCGGGTGCGCAGCACCTCGTGACGGGAGACCAGTTCGTCGAGCGCGCGGGCGAGCACCGCCCGGTCGAGGGTTCCGCGCAGGGTGAAGGCCAGGGTCTCGTTGTACGCGGCGTTGGCGCCGTCCAGCTGGGACAGCGCCCAGAGCCGCTGCTGTCCCGGCGCGGGCTCCGGGAGCCGGACCCCGGCCGCCGCCGGGGTGTCGGCCCCGCGCGCGGGACGCGTGTCCGCCTGGTCGGTGGTGGTGCCGTGGGGCTCGTACGTCTCCGACAAGGCCAGACCTTTCCTGGGGGAGGGTCGTTGCGGGGGTCGACGGCGCGGTGGCGGTGCGTGGGGGGAGCGGCCGGTGACCCCGGTGGTGCGGATCGGATCGCCTGGACCGGGGCCCCGATCGGATCGCTCGAATCGCTCGGATCGCTTCGAACGCGCGCGGAACCCCGGGGTGACGGACGGTCGGCATCCGTTGGAGCCCGGGCGGTCCAGGGCGGCACACAAGGGTGCCCGTGAAGCCGGCGATGACGACGTGCAGTGGATCAACGCCTCTGGACGCATAGTTAAGATGACTAATTCGGCCGGGGCAAGAGCCTGGATCTTCTTCCCCCGTCCGTCCACGCGCCCGCCGCCACCGGAGCACACCGGTCCGTCACCGGAGCACACCGCCCGTCCATCGCGTTGCCCGGCCGTCGCGTTGACCGACCGTCGCGTTGCCCGGCCGTCGCGTTGCCCGCACGAGCCGCGATCAAGGATGATGCTCCGCCGTGACGTACCTCATCCTCGGCGTGCTGGGCATGATCGCCCTCGCCATCGTCCTCAGGTTCCGCAGGAACAGGGCCCGGAGCTGGGCGCTGACCGAGTTCGACGCGCCCACGTACGGCATGGCCCCCCGCGACCGGCTCGACCCGGGCCGAGCCGGGCCGCCACCGCCCCCGCACCTCCGGCAGGAGTCCCTGGCGATCGCCGAGGCGGCCTGGGCCGGGGACTGGAGGCCCGCCGCCGCGTACGTCGAGGCCGCCGGGCAGGACTGGGACGAGCGCTGGTACCGGCTCGACCTGCTGGACTCCATCGCCGACCGGAACGACGGCTGGCTGAAGACCTGGCGCGCGGCCGAGCCGGGCAACTGCGACGCGGCCACCCTGGAGGCCGGCCGGATGGTGCAGGCGGCCTGGACGGTCCGCGGCTCCCGGGACACCCACAAGGTGCCCGAGGAGGCCATGCTGACCTTCCGGGCCATGCTGCCCGCCGCCGTCGAGGCCGCGAAGCGGGCCGCCCTCCTGGCCCCCGCCGACCCGGGCCCCTGGGTCGTCATGGTGACCGCCGCCCGCGGCGCGCAGTACCCGCCCAAGCAGTTCGAGGAGCTGTGGCGCGGCCTGGTCGAGCGGGCGCCGTTCCACTACGAGGGCCACTGGCAGGCCATGCAGTACTGGTGCGCCAAGTGGTCCGGCTCGGACAAGAGGATGCTGGCCTTCGCCAAGCGGGCGCTCAGGAAGGCCCCGGCCGGCAACCCGCTGCCCGGCCTCTACCTGCAGGCGCTGTACGAGCTGGAGCTGCGCGGCGCCCTCGGCACCACGCTGGCCGGCGAACTGGGCAGGGACCCGGTGCGCAAGGTCGCGGCCGCGCTGGCCCGGGTCCGCCCGGACCACCACCGGCTGCCGCACCTGCGGCACCTGCTCGCCCACTACGCGGGCATCGCCGGGCTCCACCGCATCGCCGTGGAGCAGTTCCGGGCGATCGGACCGTGGTGCGGCAGCCCGCCGTGGACCCGCACGGACGACCCGGCGCTCGCCTTCGACCTCGCCCGCGGCGCCGCCGTACGGCTGTCGGGCGCGAAGCCGACGCCGGCCCTGCTGCGACCGAAGGCCGGGCTGCCGGACAGCGCATAGGAATCCGGGAGGACCTGGCGGTCGAGCCACGACCGTCCAGCGAGCACCCACGGAAGAGGCCGCCCCGCCGAACGACGGGGCGGCCTCTTCCGTGGGTGCGATGACGGCCCGATGGTGCGACCGGGCGAACGAATGCGGCGGCTTCTTCGGTTCACCGTCCCGGGCGGGGAATTCGTGAAAGGAAAGTTCCCTGGTCACAAGGGGTGCGGGACGGCCCGATCCGTGGAGTGTGCACGTCATTTCAAGGGCTTGTCCCCTTATTGGGCCGAGGGCCGTACGAGGAATTCGCCCCTTGCTCACGTGACTCGCGCAAGTCCCTTCCGTTCCCGGATCGAATCTGACAGCATCGTCCGCTATCCGGTGACCGAATGCCGGTGATCACTGCGCCGGTCGGGCCCGTGGGGTGCCCGTCCGCAGCCGACGTCCCCGGACCGGATCGACCGGCGGGCCGGGATGCGACCGGGGCGCAACCGGGGAGGAACGTGATGCACGGCTTCGTTGTGCGCAGGCTGCGCCACGTGGAGGAGAAGTGACCGCCCGGGCCGGCACCCCCGTGCCCACCCGCGACTCCGCCCACCGTCCACCGCGCTGGGTCCGCACCAGGCTGCGGGCGAACCCGCTGTCGGCGCTGCTCATGGCGGCCCTCGCGTTCGTCACCGTCTTCCTCGCGGCGGCCCTCCCCCGCATCGCGGACCGGGGCGCGGACACGGCACTCCAGGACTTCGTCAGCGGGAAGGGCCCCAACCAGACCAGCCTGCAGACCACTTCCAGGACCCGGGACGACGACAGCGCAGTCGAACTCGACCGGGTGCAGCGGCAACTGGTCGAACAGGTCGGCCGGCGGCTGACGCCGTCCCGAGCGGGGCAGGCCTACGGTGCCCGCGCCCTGGGCGACCACTCCATGGCCAATCCGGGGTACGCCCACATCTCGGACAAGGAGCCCTACCCGGCCCTCAGCCTGCTCCACCTGCACGACCTGGCCGCCCGGGCCACCCTCACCGACGGCACCTGGCCGACCCCCGGCGCCGTCGGCGGTCCGCTGCCGATCGTGGTCAGCGAGAGGGCCGCCGCGACCATCGGCATCAAGCTCGGTGACGTCATCGACAACGGCGTCGAGAGCTCCGGCGCCAGGCGGACCACCGTGGTGGTCGGCCTCTACCGGGTCAACGACCCCCAGGACCCGTTCTGGGACGACCTCGGCTGCCCGGCCCGCGCCTGCCTGAACACCAAGCCCGACCACGAGCACTGGACGACCAGCGGGTTCGTCGACGGCGGCAGCCTGCCCGCGCTGGTCCGCTGGGGTTCGACCGCCGAGAACTTCTGGCGGCTGCCCGTCGACCCCGCCTCGCTGCACGCCGACCGGATCGACCGCACCCGCGACGTCATCCGCTCCTTCCTGACCGGGAGCGACGCCACCGCCCTCCTCGACGCGACCGGACGCGCCGACCTGCAGACCGTCTCCGGCCTGCCCGACGTCCTCACCCGGGCGGACGAGCGCTACCGGGCCTCGCTGCCGCTCAGCGCGATCGGCCCGGCCGGCGTCGCGGGCGTCGCCGCCGTGGTGCTGTTCCTGGCCGCCGCGCTCACTACGGACCGGCGCGCCGCCGAGATCCGGCTGCTCCGGGCCCGCGGCGGTTCCCTCGCCGGGGTGCTGCGACGGCTGATCGGCGAGGGAGCGGTCACCGTCCTGCCCGCCGCCGTGCTCGCCACGACCCTCGCCCTGGTGCTGCTGCCCACCCCCCGGTGGGACCGCGCGGTGGCGGCCGCCCTGGTCGCGACCCTGATCGCGCTGCTGGCCTTTCCGGTCCGCGCGGCCCTGCTGTGGTCCCGTCGACGGCCGGCCGGCGGCCGCCGCCGACTGGTCGGCGAACTCGCCGTCCTGGCGGTCACCGCCGCGGCCGTGGCGGAGGTCCGGCGCCGGGGTGTCGGCCACCCCGGGGCCGGGGTGGACCCGCTGCTGGTCGCCGCGCCGCTCCTGCTCGCCGTCACCGGCGGACTGGTCCTGGCCAGGATCGAGCCGGTGGTGGTCGGCCGGCTGGCCGCCCTCGCCGGCCGGGGCCGCGGCCCGATCGGCTTCCTCGGCCTCGCCCGGGCCGCCCGCGACGGCTCGGGCCGCCGCAAGCCCTCCGTACTGCCGCTGCTCGCCCTGCTGATCGCCGTCACCACGACCGGCTTCGGCGCCACCGTGCTCGACACCGTCGACCACGTGCGGACCCGCGCCGCGCGCATCACCACGGGCGGGGACATCGGCGTCTCCCTCCCGGACTACGCCACCCTGACCGAGCCGTTCACCGGGGCCGCCGCCGCCCTGCCGGGCGTCCGGGCCTCGACCGCGGCCTGGATCGAGCCCAGAGCCCGCTTCTTCGCCACCGACCGGGACTACACCGAGGCCAACCTGGTGGTGGTGACCGACCCGGCGGCGTACGCCGAGATCGCCCGGGCCCTCGGGGCCGGCGGGTTCGATCCGGCGAAGCTGACCGGGACGTCCGGCGGCGGCCGGGACACCCCGGTGCCCGCCCTGGTCAGCCGCGACCTGGCCGAACGCCTGGCCGCAGGGCCGTCCCGGGTGCGCACGCCCAACGGCAACGACCTGCACCTCACCGTCGCCGGTGTCGTCGGCGCCACCCCCGCACTGCCGGACCCGGGCAAACCGTTCGTCGTCGTTCCCGCCGGCCCCGCCTGGGAACGGCTGCCGGACACCAGGCGGGTCAACACGTGGTTCGCCGTCGGCGACATCGACCCCGACCGGGTCAGGACAGTCCTGCGGGACAACAGCGGGGCCCGGCCGGTCGGCCTGGCCAAGCTGATCGCGGACGACGCCGCCGCCGTCGGCAAGGACACCCACGGCCTGCCCTCGGGATACACCGTGCACAGCAGCCGGGAGACCGCCGCCGCGCTCGGTGACGACCCGCTGCAGCACGCCGCCGGGCGGCTGTTCCGGTACGCGGCCGCCGCCGGAGCCGGATTCGCCCTGCTCGCCGTCCTGCTGACGCTCTTCCGGGCCGCACCCGACCGCACCGCCGTGCTCGCCCGGCTGCGCACCATGGGCATGCGGCCCCGGCAGGGGCTGGCACTGATCATGACCGAGGCGCTGCCGCAGACCCTGGCCGCGGCCGTCGGCGGCGGCCTGGTCGCACTGGCGGCGGTCGCCCTGCTGGGCGGCGCCTTCGACATCTCGACGCTGGTCGGCGCCAAGGTCGGGGACGTCGTCGTCCCCGTGCTGATGCCGGTGCTGCTGCCCACCGCGGGCCTGGCCCTGCTGGTCGGGCTCGGGGTGGTGGTGGAGACGCTGGTCGCCGGCCGGCGCCGGATCGCCACCGAACTGCGGGCGGGTGAGCAGTCGTGACACCGGGAGCGGCCGGGACCCCCGGTCTGCGCCCCGGGCGGCCCGGCTCCGGGGGCCGGGCCGCCGGACGCGGGGGTGCCGGACGCGGGGGTGCCGGACGCGGGGGTGCCGGACGCGGGGGTGCCGCGGTCAGTACTCGTTCTTGACGACGAAGTACGAGCCGCGGATGACACCGGCGAGCTTCGACTTCTGCCGGGCGAACTTGAACCGGGAGGCGAGCTCCTCCGGGATCTCCATCCCCTCCGAGAGCTTGAACCCGACCGCCCGCTTCTTGGCGTCGTCGACGGTGTACATCACGTTGACCGACAGCCCGCTCTCGTAGAAGACATAGGCCATGCGGATGTCCTCGACCTGGAAGGCCGTGGCCTCCAGCGGACGGGACGCGATGACGATGTCCCGTTCCTCCTTCAGGATCCGGTGCACCCAGTCGACGGCCTCCTGGGCGTCGCCGGCCGGCTCCACCGTGAAGACGTGGTCGTACTTGTTCCTGAAATAGCGGGCCTCGTTCGCCCGCAGACCGGCCAGCGCCTCCGCGACGGGTGACGACTCCAGGCCGACGGTCGAGACGGTGCCGAAATCCACGGTGTAGGTCATGGCGGGTTCTTCCTCATCGGCGTCGGTGGACGGCGGACGCCCCGGCACCCGCGCCGGAACGAGTACCTGCCTCGTCCCGCGTCCCACGTCCCGCTCCGAGCGCTGGTCGCCGTGGACCGGGATGCCGTCGGCTCCCGCCAGTATGCGGGCCGGGTGGGGCCGGCTCCAGGTCATGAAGATGGTGTCGCGCTCGGTGAAACCGCTCTCCGACCTGCCGGGACGGTGCGGCCGAGGTGCCGGAGGCCGCGGCGGACGTCCGTCGCACCGTGCCCGGCGCCGTCCTCGTCCCGTCGGCGTCACGGGTCACCAGGTGACAGGCAGTGCGTGGAGACCGTAGACCTCGTTGTTGACGCGGTAGGGCACGTCCTCGGCGGGGCACGCGAGCGCGAGGCCGGGCAGTCGCCGCAGGAGCGCGGGCACGGCGATCCGCAGTTCGGCGCGGGCCAGTGGTGCGCCGAGGCAGTGGTGCGCGCCGTGCCCGAAGGCCAGGTGCGACACGGGTTTGCGCGCGATGTCGAAGAGGTCCATCCCGGCGCCGAGCGCCGGGTCGCGGTTGGCCACCGGCAGTTGACAGACGACCTGGTCACCGGCCTTGATCGGCACGCCGCCGACCTCGGTGTCGCACCGCGCGGTCCGGGCCAGCGCGGTGCTGGACACGGACAGGTACCGCAGCAGTTCCTCGACGGCGGTGTCGATCACCGGCTCGCCCTCGGCGGCGTCGCGCAACCGGTCGGCCTGCTCCGGGTGCGACAGCAGGGCGAGCACGCCCAGGCCGATCGTGTTGGACACCGTGACGTGGCCCGCGAGCAACAACAGCTCGCAGACGCCGACCAGTTCGGAGTCCGACACCGCGCCGCCGTGCTCCCGGACGAGCATGCCGATCATCCCGTCGTCCGGGCTGCGCCGCTTCTCCGCCACCAGGGAGGCCATGTACGCGCGCGACTCCCGGCCGGCCGCGAGCCGTTCCTCGATGGGGAGCCCGAGATCCAGCGTGGTCCGGGACCAGTGGTGGAACTGCCCCTGGTCGGGGTCGGGAACGCCGAGCATCGCGCAGATCACCCCGAGCGGCAGCGGCAGGGCGAAGTCGGCCATCAGGTCCGCCGCGGGACCCCGCGACTCCATGGCGTCGATCAGCTCGCCGGCCAGGGCGCGGATCATCGGCTCCAGTGAGCGGATCCGCGTCCCGGTGAACTCCGGCGTCAGGACGTGGCGCAGCCGCGTGTGCTCCGGCGGGTCCATGTTGAGGAGCTCGTTCGGCAGGACCGGAGCGCGTTGCGGGTCGTACATCGCGAACGTCTCCTGGTCGGCCAGCACGCGCCGGACGTCGGCGTGCCGGGTGACGAGCCAGTACTCACCGACCCGGTGCAGCCAGAAGTCCTGGACGCGCCGAACCCGGTCCCCGCGCTGGGCCTCACCCAGTACCGGGCCCGGGCCGAGCCCGTCGCGACGGTAGAAGATCGAGATCGGCGGCACTTCCCGCTGCTCACCCATGGAACCTCCCGTGATCACCCGGCACCCACGTGCCGACACCGCTTGCCGACACCCACGTGCCGATTCCGACTTCCCGATACCCGGGCGCTCGTGCCGCTGCGCGCTTCGGCCGCGGTCCTGTGCGGCGCGCGGGGGCGCGGAGACCTCGAACCCACCCCCTCTCCCGAGCCGGAGCCGCCCCCTGTCCCGTCCCCTGTCCCGCCCCCTGCGTCTGCCCCCTCCCCGGCCGTTCCGCGGGGTGCGTCATTTTCCGGGAACCCCTTGACAGGTATAGACCACTCCGCTTGAGTCTGGGTCAGCCCCGCACCGGCCGGCACCCCGGTCGGCCCGTCCCCCACAACGCGCCTCGCGGGGCCCGGCTCCCCTGCCCCTACGTCCCTACCTCCACGACCGTGCGGCCCCACACCGCACAAGGGGTGATCAAGTGTCCACGAAACGCCTGCTCGCACTGCTCTCCGCCGTCGCCACGGCGCTGGCGGTGGTCCTGCTGCTGCCCGCGGCCAACGCCAGCGCCGCCGTCTGCGCCACGCCCTGGAACTCCTCGGCCGTCTACACCGGCGGCGCCGCCGTCTCCTACAACGGCCACAACTGGCTCGCCAAGTGGTGGACCCAGAACGAGCCGCCCAGCACTGGAGGCTCCGGCGTCTGGTCCGACCAGGGCGGCTGCGGCACCGGCCCGACGACGACCCCGACCGCCACGCCGACGGCCACGCCCACGTCCACCGGCACGCCGAACCCGAGCGGATTCCCGGTCAGCCAGGCCCAGTTCGACCAGATGTTCCCGAACCGGAACCCCTTCTACACCTACCAGGGCCTGATCGACGCCCTCGCCGCCTACCCCGCCTTCGCGGCCACCGGCACCGACACCGTCCGCAAGCAGGAGGCCGCGGCCTTCCTCGCCAACGTCAACCACGAGACCGGCGCGCTGGTCTACGTGGTCGAGCAGAACACCGCCAACTACCCCCACTACTGCGACATCTCACAGCCGTACGGCTGCCCGGCCGGGCAGGCCGCCTACTACGGGCGCGGCCCCATCCAGCTGAGCTGGAACTTCAACTACAAGGCCGCCGGCGACGCCCTCGGCATCGACCTGCTGCGCAACCCCAACCTGGTGCAGACCGACCCGGCCGTCGCCTGGAAGACCGCGCTCTGGTACTGGAACACCCAGAACGGGCCGGGCACCATGACCCCCCACAACGCGATCGTCAACGGCTACGGCTTCGGCGAGACCATCCGCAGCATCAACGGCTCACTGGAATGCAACGGCGGCAACCCCGCACAGGTACAGAGCCGGATCAACGCCTACCAGCGCTTCACCCAACTGCTCGGCACCGTACCGGGCAACAACCTGAGCTGCTGAGCACCCGGCCCGACCGTCGTGGGCGCACTGGCGCCCGGAGCCAAGGAGGATGAAGGAGCAGGCGCGGCTCGGTGCCCCCGAGCCGCGGCCCCTCAAGCGCCCGCGCGAGGGGCCTCAACGGCCCACCCGACATACGACGCCGGTCCTACTCGTAGCGCGCGATGAGCGCGGCGGTGTCCTCGGCGTCCAACGCGACCCCGAACTCCTCGTCCAGCAGCCCGGGCAGTTCCCTCGCCGGTATCCGGCGTCTCTCCGCCGTGCGGTCCGGTACGAGCCGGACGAGTTCCGTGTTGTCCAGGGCGAGCCGCTGATCGGCCCCCGGCCTCTGCACCAGCAGCTTGTCGTGGAAGGGCGAGAGGGAGTGGGTGGAGGTGTAGTGGCTGGTCACGGTGAGGTCGACCGGGAAGCGCGGCTCGGTCCCGATCGCGTAGAGGTCGAACCAGCCGTCGCGCCGCAGTCGCCGCAGCACCAGCGGTCCGGCCGCGCCGGGGGTCGGGCCCGCCTCCCGGACCAGCCCGTACGTCCAGCCGGCCTGCCGGGCGATCTCGCCGTCGCGAAGCCGCAGCGGCTCCAGGATTCCCTCAGCTCCGAAGCCGACGTCGGTGAACCAATCCTCGCCGCCGAGTTCCACCCGCAGTGACATGTGGGTGGCCGGACGGACCCGCTCCTCGCCGAGGCGGACGCGTGAGGCCGTCGCGGTGAAGGTGAAGCCGAGCGCGTCCAGCGCGGCGGCGTACAGGAGCGTCTGCTCGCAGCAGGTGCCCCCGCGTCGCCGCCGGACCATCTTGGCCTGCAGGGACTCCAGATCGAGCCGGACAGGTCGGCCCAGGACGACCTCCAGGTTCTCGAAGGCGAGCGTGGCGATGTGGGCGGCATGCAGCCCACGCAGCACCTTCAGCGTCGGCTCGTGCTCCCCGTCGTACCCGATTCGTTTCAGATAGGCGTCGAGGTCCAACCGGTCGCCGCCCCACACGGAGCCGATCGACCTGCCCATGCGATCCTCCTCGAACGAGCCGCACCCTCCGACGCGGTGCCTCGATCCACGGAAGCCAGGACCGCACGACGGACCGCGCAGCCCAACGACCCCTCACGCTCACCGGCCTTTTCCGGGGGGCACTGCCGCAGCAAGGCAGGCCATGCGCCGCCAGCGGCCACGACTGGCCGGGACACTCGGCCGCCTGCCGGCCCGCCCCAGGGACGGTCCGTCCCGGGGAGACCTCCACCGGCACCGCCCACATGTCACCCATTCGATCGTAGCCACCCTTTCGGGTGCCCCGCAGCTCTGCACAGGCACTCCGGCCGACCCGGCTGTGCCAGAGTGCGGACATGGCCCGGCGAGCCGACGAGCCTGCATGCCGACAGACTCGCGGCCGTCGATCGGTCCCCGCTGGAAGCCGTCCTCGCCTCACCCAGGGAGCAGGAACCATGCCGGAGCTGTTCGACGCCATGCGGCCGCTGCCCGCCACCTCCGCCCGCTATCGCCGGCAGGGCTGGTGGCGCGACGAGACCTTCCTGGACGATCTGCGCGACGCCGCCGAGCAGGTACCCGACCAGCGCGTGATCATCAACTGGCGCTCGGAGGAGGGCCGGGCCGTCACCCTGAGCTACGCCGAGCTCGCCAGCCGGGTGGAGCGGTTCGCCGCCACGCTGTACGAGCTGGGCGTACGGCACGGCGAGGTGGTGGCCTTCCAGCTGCCGGACCAGTGGGAGACGGCCGTGCTCACGCTCGCCTGCTGGCGGGTCGGCGCGGTGACCATGCCGATCTCCTTGTGGTTCGGCCGGCGCGAGGTGGACCGGATGCTGGCCTCGACCGGAGCCGTCCTGCTGGTCACGACCGACCGCAAACCCGGCCCGGAGCACGTCCAGGCCCTCGCCCGACTCGCCGACGGTCTGCCGGCTCTGCGCCACCACGCGGTCATCGGCGACACCTCCGCCACCGGCGCGCTCGACTTCGGCGCGCTCCTGTGCGCCGCCGCCCGAAGCGCACCGCAGGGCACCGTCCTCGGACCCGACGAGGCCGCGACGGTGCTGTTCACCTCCGGTACCAGCGGCAGCGCCACGGCCGTCGTCCACAGCCTGAACACCCTGTACGCGGGGGTCCGCCGGCCGTTGCCGATCCCACCCCTGCTGCCGGGGCAGCCCTTCCCGGTGCTCACCCCACTCAGTCACGGCGTCGGCCTGCGCAACGGCGTGCTGCGGCCGCTCGTCCACCGCGGCAGCGCCCTGTACTGCGACGACTGGGACCCCGGCCGCTGGCTCGACCTGTGCAGCACCTACCGCGCCGGCGGCCTGTTCGCCCCGCCGGCCATGCTGGACTCCCTCGCCACCGAACAGGTCCGCCACCCGCGGGACCTTCCCGCCTGGG
Organism: Kitasatospora sp. NPDC058048; assembly: GCF_042885555.1. Classification (NCBI taxonomy): domain Bacteria; kingdom Bacillati; phylum Actinomycetota; class Actinomycetes; order Kitasatosporales; family Streptomycetaceae; genus Kitasatospora; species Kitasatospora sp. NPDC058048. The sequence goes on from NZ_JBHVRT010000001.1 coordinate 419,701, forward strand.
AGGCGGTGGCCACGATGGCCGCGAGCCCCTCGCGCGAGCTGGTCGACCTCATCCGCAACACCCTGAGCGGGCACGTCGTCAACTCCCTGGGCTCGACCGAGACCGCCGGGATCACCGCCACCAGCCCCACCGACCCGCCCGATCGGGCCGCCAACGGCATCGGCCGCCCGATGCCCGGCGTCGAACTGCGGATGGCACCCGCCACCGGACCGGACCAGGCATCGCCGCTCGACCTGCGCAGTCCGTCCACCTGCCTGGGCACCTTCGACCGCGACACCGGACGCCTGCTGTGGCGCGCCGCCGACACCGACGGCTGGTACGCCACCGGCGACCTGGTGCGCCCGGACCGCGAGGGCGGCCTGCGCTACGCGGGCCGGGCCTCCGACCGGATCTCCGGCACCACCCAGCTGATGATCCCCGTTCTGGACGTCGAGGCGGAGCTGCGCGCGCACCCGGCGATCGCCGACGTCGCCCTGGTCGGCTACCCCGCCGAGCACGGCGACCTGCCCTGCGCCGTCGTCATCGCCGCCGACGAACGCGCCCCCGAGCTGGCCGAACTGCACACCTGGCTGGCCGAACGCGGCATGACCGACTGGTACTGGCCCACCCGCGTCGAGACCGTGCCGCGCCTCCCCCGCAACGAGCTCGGCAAGGTCCGCAAGAACCTCCTCCGGGAGTGGCTGGCCGGCGCCCGGCCGCTGCCCGACACCGACGACGACCCGACCGCCCTCGCTCCCGACCGCCCACCCACCGAAACCTGACGCCGTCAGGTCACCGGACGGAGCCCCACCATCGCCATGAACGGCCGGCTCAGCGAGCGGCGCCCATGTGCCTTAAGCGCCGAGGCGGGGAGCGTTGGTTGCCGTGCGCGGGGACACCGCCGACCCGGCCGTAGTAGATCCCGCACGTCCACGCCGTCGGCCGGCCTGCCGCCGGGCGCCGGTCCGGACCTGCCCTCGGACCGGACCGCCCACCGCGTGCTACTCCTCGCTAGGCCGCCCGGCCCGCCGGGTGGAAGCTGATGCGTTCACGGACGACGGGGAAGCCGGCCTTGGCAAAGTTCGCGGCCATGGGGAAGTTGGCCTGGTCCGTCGCTCCGGTGACGAACTCCGCGCCCTGCTCGACGAGGAGGTGGGTGCACTCCGCGAGGAGGTCGTAGGCGTAGCCGCGACCCCGCTGTTCCGGGACGACTCCGATGAAGCCGATGGTCGGGCCGGAGGGGTTGTGGGCCGGGATGTGGATGCCTGCCAGGTCTCCCTCCGGCGTGTGTGCGAGCTGCCACCACTCCCGCGGGGAGGGGCACCAGTGGAAGAAGTCGAGTTCCTCCTGGGCGGCTTGGTCGAGGCCGCCCTCCGCTGTGGCCCTGAGCGCGTGGGCGTCCAGGGTGGCGGAGTGGATACGGCGCAACGCGTCGAGGAACACGGTGTCGTCGGGTTCGGCGCTGAAGCGCAGGCGTCCGGGCCGCTCGGGCAGACCTCGCTCCGGGGTCCAGCGGTACAGGAAGCGTTCCACCAGGAGTTCGTACCCTGCGGCTCGTGCGGCGGCGAAACGCGTCTCGGCGCCGGCGCGCAGGTCGGTCCTCTCCCGCCAGCCGCCGGGCAGGTTGATCTCGAGTTCGACCTGCCAGGGAGCGGAGCGCAGGAGTTCGGCCCCGGCCTCCTCCTTGCCCTCGGCCACGTCGAACCAGTTGATGTTGACGGGCTCCGGGTCGTCGGGGCCGCCCCACCACGCGCCGCGTGCGACAACCTCGCCGTCGCGCAGGGCGACGCGCTTCCAGTCGGAGCGGAACCGGGTGCGCCGATGGCCTTCACGGGCACCCAGGGGGTCGGGGAGTGCGTCGAAAAGATGAGCGTCGCTCGCGGAGAGCGCGCGGATGACCGGATCGGTCATGGATTCCTCCGGGATACAGGCTGCTTGGAGCGCTCCCGGTCAGAACTCACGAACCACGCCGGGACAGCGGAAGAGGGAGCGCTGGAGAGGTGTGAACCGCACGGCACTCGCCTCCTTCCGGTCGTCTCGGGGCGTGGAGCCACACAGTACGTGATCTTCCGTGAGGCCGTCCAAGGATTTCCGCGCCCCTGGAAGGAGGGGCGGCAACCAGCCATCGTGCCCGCCCGGTTCGGTCCCCTGCTCCTGTTCCTGCTCGTCCTCGCGCTGGGCCCGGTCGCCGACAACATGCCCACCGCGCACGGCTCCGGCCTCGCCCTGCAAGCCGCAGGCGTCCGCATCCGCCCGTGGGGCGGTTCACCTGGACATCCTCACCGCCACCGCGACCGTGCGCCGATGATCACGAACTGCGGTTGCCGAGAATGCAGTTGACCTTCAAGCCGTCGCCCCACGCACACACAGTGAGATATGTGCAATGTTACATTGCAACAACACTCCGTTCGTCTCGGCGAAACCCATGCGGGATGCCCATGCAGAAGGAGAGCCCCTCTTGTCCCACGTCGCCCTGGCGGATGTCCCGTGCGGTGAGTCCGACGAGCCCCTTGTCGCAGGCCAGAGCTGCAGCAAGGACGGGGGTAGCGGTGGCCTGGTCGCCGATCCGCTCCTGTCGCACGGTCAGCCGGCGGTGGCCGAGCAGCCAGGAGACGGTGCGTACGGCCTTCCCCCCGTGGCAGTCACCCCGCTCGCCGCTGTCGAGTCCGGGCCGGACCGCCAGATCACCATGACCAAAATCGTTGCCAATTTACTGTGACTGGTTGTCTATGATGGTAACTTCATGACCAAAAAGCCGGGAATTTTAGAAGACCGAGGGTTCAGGGGGCTCTTCGCCGCTACGGCAGTGAGTGCCGCCAGCGTCAGTGTGGCGAGGATCGCCATCCCGCTGGTCGCAGTCCTTGCGCTGGATGCCGGAGAGTTCGAAGTGGGGCTCGTCTCCACCTTCCTCACTCTCCCGTTCCTGCTGGTCGGCCTGCCGGCCGGCGTGTGGGTGGACCGGCTTCGGCGTCACAGAATCCTTGTCCTGTGCCAGCTTGCGCGTTCTCTCATTCTTCTTTCCATTCCTCTGTGCTGGTGGGTCGACCTCCTTTCGATCTGGCAGCTCTACGCCACCGTTCTCCTGTTCGGCGTGTGCAACGTATTCTTTGACGTCGCGTACCAGAGTTATCTCCCCAGCCTTGTGGGTCGGGACAGGGTACTGGAGGGAAATGCGAAGCTCACCGGCGTCCAGCAGGTCTTTGCCGTGGGTGGCCCTTCACTGGGCGGCCAGGCCGTGGCACTGCTCACGGCTCCGGTCTCCTTCGTGGTGACCAGCGTCGGCCTTCTGATCTCCTCGGCTTGCATCGCGCGGATTCGCGCCGACGAGGCGGAGCCGGTCCGTCGACCGGAATCCCGCATGCTCCAGGAGATCGGGGCGGGGCTCCGTCTGGTGCGCGGAAGCTCTCGGCTCCTCGCGATCGCCGGGTCCTCCGCCTGGCTGAACCTGACGTGGTATGCCGCTTACACGGTGATGATGCTCTTCCTGGCGAGGACGCTCGATCTGTCGCCCGCCTTGATCGGAATCTTCCTGAGCGTGTCCGGAGCGGGTGGGCTCCTCGGATCCTTCCTGGCGAGGCGGATTTCCGAGAAGGCCGGCCCCGGTCCTGCCATGTGGTTGATCCTGCTCCTCGGCTCCCCTTTTGCGCTCGTCCTTCCCTTTGTCGGATCCGGCTGGACGCTCTGGATCGCGGCCTGCGCCGACGGTGTCACGGCGTTTATGATCGTCGTCTACAATGTCACTCAGGTCAGCTGCACACAGACCCTGACCCCCAATGAATATCTCGGGCGAGTAAATGCCACGATGCGATTCCTGACCTGGAGCTTCATGCCCGTCGGCTCCATGCTGGGCGGCGCCGCGGCTGGGTGGCTCGGGGTACGCCAGGGGATTTTCGTGTGTGCCGCCGCGGGCTGTTTCGCCTTTATTCCGATTCTCCTTTCGCCGCTGCGTACCATGCGGAAGTTCCCGTCGTCGCCCAACGGTGACGATGAGGCTCCTGAAGGAGTTGCGGCGGCGGCCGCCAAGCGCTGAGCTTGGCGGCCCGGGAAGGACGACGGGTCAGACCGGGATCTGGTGGACGTACAGCAGGTGCCGGCAGATGTCGGAGAGGGTCCGGTCGTCGAGTGCCGCGTCGCAGACGACGGCGGTGGCCAGCAGGCCCTTGAAGATCTCCAGGCCCTGGTCGCGCCTGCCGAGTTCCGGTGCGTCCCAGGCGAGCGGGCGCAGGGAGTCGAACCTGCGCAGCTCGTAGGGGTGGCCGTTGACGAAGCTCTGGAGCAGTCGCCTGGGGCCGCCGGTGGAGCGGACGGCGTAGACGGCCCACTCCGTGTCGGATTCGGCGCTGAGCACCTGGAGGCGTTCGCCCAGGATCCATCCGGAGCCGTAGGTGTGGAGTGAGTCGATCAGGGCGGGTCCGGTGTCGAACACGGGAAGTCGCCTGCCGACCAGGAAGACTGTCGCGGCGCCCGTGGTGCCCCGCATGGTGGGGAAGGTGTACCAGCCGCCGGTGAAGCGCAGCGCGGGAAGGCTGTTGATCGCCGATGCCTCGTAGACGGCGGGGTTGCCCACGGCCGTGCCGTCGTTGTGCGCGGGGCTCAGGTCGAGCAGCTGCACCACGGGCGTTCCGTCCCCGAGGGCGCGGTTCGGGTCGGCCTTCACGGATGAGACGTCGGCGCGGTAGTAGCCGATCAGGCCGTCGAGCCGCAGGACGGGATCGTCGGCGCCGGCCGCGAGCAGGGGCGGCGCGGACCGGGCGGGCGGCACGGTGTCCGTACCGATCCTGGCCGAGGCGCCCGGGGTGGCCGTGTTGACGACCAGCGGCGGGTAGGGCTTCGGCACTCCTTCGAAGAGCCCGCGCCACACCGGCCCGTCGACCGCCACCACCGCCTGCATGCCGGGGGCCAGATAGGTGTTGAACGAGCGCTCGATCTTGCACCAGCCGGCGCCACGGGAGGAGTCGCCGAGCCCCGCACCGCGGTCGCTGCTGTCCAGCCGGACCGCGGCCGTGCGGGGGCCGCCCTTGACGCCCACGCAGTCCCTGATGACCAGTTGCGTCCCCCCGACGTTGTCCTGGAGGCTGGCCCACACATAGCTGTCGCTGGGGCCCGCGTGCTCGAAGTCAAAGCTCCAGTTGTCGAGTTGGGCGGCCCCGCACTCGAAGAGCCGCACGGCCGATACGGAGTCGTCCACACCGGTGACGAACACGTTGCGGTAGGAGGGGTTCGATCGCAACGCCTTGAACGCGGACCGCCCGAAATAGGCGAGCTTGAGCCGGTCGCCCCGGCCCATCTGGAACCAGGAGTAGATCGCGCAGTCGGTCTGGTGGCCGAATTCGCTGTCCGTGACGTCCACCGGGTAGCTGGCGTCGAGATGGTACGCACTCAGGCCCTGCGCACCGAAGTAGACCTTCATGTCGGCGAGCGAGAACATGACCACCGATCCGAGCCCGATGGCCTGGCCGTAGTCGGAGCCCGCCTGGCCGCCGACCGCCAGGGCGGTGACCGCCATCTTCTCCGCCCTGTTGCGCTCGAACGTCTGCCTGGGCCCGATCGGCATGAACAGCCCGTACCCGGTCAGCCCGTTCGCCACGTATCGCGCGTGGAGATCGGGGACACCGTCGGCGCTCCTGTGGACTGCCTCGTCCATGGGCAGCACGCAGAAAACGCCCGCCTCGTCGGTCAGGAACGTCAGGTCGGTCACGGGGCCGTGCTCGTCCTGCTGCGCCGTGCCGGCGCCGAGGTCCTGGTAGCGCGTCACGTCGGAGAGCCGGAGCGCGCCGAACGTGAGCGGAACCGGGGTGTCCTTGTCGCCCGGGATGCGGTAGGTGCCGCCGCCCCATCCGCTGGACAGCAGGCCCAACTGGCCCATGTTGAACGGTGCGTACCAGTTGGGTGCGAAGGCGACCTCCCGCTCCCCCCAACCGTCGTTGATCATGGCCAGATCGGGCTCGACCTGGGCCAGGTCCGTCCAGGCCGTCACGGTGGACGCGTCGAGATCGATCTGCAGCGAGCAGCGCAGGACGGGCTTCTCGTCGTCGAAGGGCACCCGGATCTCCCGGATCAGTCCGTCCGCCGTCCGGAAGACGAACAGCACCCGCGGCGGCACGATCCCCGGGGACACCTCCGTCTGGGCGTAGAACGGCGACGGGCGGTTGTACGCGTCGGCCAGGCCGAAGAGCGGCCGCCCCACCCAGGGCATCGCGTCGTTGCGCACCACGAAGTCGAGGGTCAGCTTTCTGACGTCGGACCAGAACGCGCCAAGCCTCGGCCCGAACTGGAACGGCGAGCACGCGAAGGTGACCGTCGCGTCGCTGAACGGCTGCCCCTCGACGCCGGTGGGGACCCTCGTACGGAAGCCCCACCGCTGCCCCGCGCTCGGAGCGGCATGGGTGTCGAGCAGCCCGAAGAGATCCGCCCAGTGCCCGTCGCTGACCGGCTGCCCCAGCACCTTGCGGTCCACGCCGAAGACCAGCGGGGGTGTGTACGCCACCCCCTGGAGCACGGTGGCCTCGGGCCCCTCGCCGACGAACCGCACATTGTGCCGGTCGACCATCACCGAACGGGAGAACAGGTAGGGAAGCTTGCTGCCCGGCACCAGCACGGTGCCGCCTGTCAGGAAATCCAGTGAGTCGACAGCCTTCTGGAAGGCTTCCGTGCAGTCCTCGCCCGGCACGGCGCCGAAGTCGAGGACGACGTTCACGATGGCGCTCATGACACGAGCGTAACGACCCTGCTTTGCCGGAAGTTGGCAATCAATGGGACTCCCCAATAGTCATACCAGCGGACGTTTTTGGAGCCCGCCCCCTCCGATGACCGTTTCACGAAAGACCGGCACGGCGAACGGCTGCCGGGCTGCCGCCCGATGCCGTCGGCATCGCCGAGGGGCGGTGACCAGCGCGCGGGTGGTCGTGCGGTGCGCCCCGTGGAGCGTTTCGACGCGCTGAAGGCCGCTCTCCGTCACGCGAAATTCACCGACCGGGGGTCTACTCGCATAGACAACGGTGGGGCATCCTGGAGCGATGCCGGCGCTCGAAGCCCGTCGTCCCCGTTGCCCGGGAGCCGCGGGCGGTGGCGCCGGACGGATCGGCCGGCCCTCGCGCCGGAGCACCGCCGCGCCACAGCACTGCGTACGACCCCTTCGTCCGGGCCTGTTACTCAAGCCCGGCGCCGGACCTCCCGCCCTCCTGCCGAGGCGCGGCAGGAGGGCGAGGGGTCGAGTCCGAGGCACACCATCCTCATTGGGAGATGCAGATGAAGCCACGCACCGCAGCCACCGTCGTCGCCCTGGCCCTGGCCGGCCTCGCGCTCTCGGCGCCCACGGCCGGCGCCAGCGGCACCAAGCTGTCGCAGTCGACGGCCGCCAGTCAGCTCAGCAACGCCGGCGTCACGTGGAGCTCCAGCGGGGGCTGCACCACCAGGTCCAACTCCACCTGTACCTCGTTCGACCAGATCAACTCGGGCACGGTGAGCGCCGTCATCACCCTCAAGCAGGCCAGCGGCTGCGCCATCAACATCACCGGCGGGACCGAGGTCGGCCACGCCTCCGGCACCTACAGCCACTACAACGGCTACAAGGTCGACATCGCCCGCAGCTCCTGCATCGACAACTACATCCAGAACAGCTTCACCTACATCGGCCTCCGGGGCGACGGCTACCCGCAGTGGAAGGCCGCATCGGGCAACCTCTACTGCAACGAGGGCAGCCACTGGGACGTCCTCATCTACTGACGCCAGCCCCGGGTGCCGGCGCCCCTCGGGGCGCCGGCACGCCGGAACGGTGTCGGTCGGTGTGCCGACACCGCGCTCCGCCAGGTGGCTGCGCTCCGGGGCCGGCGGCCGATCCGGCCACGGCCGGGACGGCTCGAAAAGGCGCCACCGGGACGCCACGCAGTTTCGGCAATCGGACGACATCACCCACGCGCTGCGCCGCCTGGTCCACGGCGACCTGAGCAGGATGCTCGACGTACCGAGCAGCGTCCGGTGCTGGAACTGCTCGCCGATCAGGAACGCGCGTGGGGCGGGGACGACTTCGGCCGTCCCCGCCCCACGCGTTGCTGTTCTCCGGTCAGGCGAGCCCGGAGGCCGCCGCGCCGAGGGTGCCGCGCGCCACTGCTCGACCCATCCGGGCGGCGAAGATTTCGCGGATCTCGGTGCGGTTCCTGTGGATCGCGGGGACGAGGATGTCGGAGGGCCGGTCGTCGCCCAACTGCACGATCAGCTCGGCGAGATCGGTCTCGGCACGCAGCGGGACGCCGTGCCGCTCGCAGACGGTCTTCAAAGCCACCGGGCCGTCCGCACTCGGTCGTCGCCGCCGGATGAGGCGAGGCGGCAGAGCCCGGGGACGATCAGCCGTCAGCGGGCGGTCTCGTCCTTGTCCGCTCGCGCACCGGCGCCCGCTCGGGCACCGGCGGGGAGGCGGAGGGTGAAGCGGGCACCGCCGGTGGGGCTGGTGCCCACCGTGAGGGATCCACCGTGGGAGTGGGCGACCCAGGAGGCGATGGACAGCCCGAGCCCGGAGGAGCCGGAGCCGCTGCGGAATCGTTCGAAGAGCGAGCCGGCCAGCTCGGCGGGCACGCCCGGTCCGCTGTCGTCGACGGTCACGGTGCCGTCACCGGTGACGGTGAGCCGGACGTCCGCGGGCAGGCCCGGCGGTCGGCCGTGGGTGAGGGCGTTGCCGAGGAGGTTGGCGACGGCCCGGCGCAGCAGGTCCGGGTCGCCGGTCACGACGGCCGGTTCGGTCCGGACGGTGACGCGGTGCTCGCCGGTGCCGGTGCCGGTGTCGGTGTCGATGTCGGTGTCGATGTCGTCGACGACCGTTTCGACGAGTTGGTCGAGGCGCAGCGGCTCCCGGACGGCAGTGCCGACACCTGCCACGAGTCTGGCCCTGGTGAGCAGGCCGTCGACCAGGTCGCCCATGCGGGTGGCCAGGTTGAGGGTGCGCTCCAGCGCCGCGACGCGTGCGGCGTCGTCGCGCAGCGCGGTCTCGGCGAGCAGGCGCAGGGACGCGGCGGGCGTGCGCAGGTCGTGGGCCGCGTCGGCGAGGAAGGCCTCCTGCTGCTGGAGCGCGGTCAGGGCGGGTCTGATGGCGCGGCCGGACAGCAGGTGCCCGGCCACGGCCGACAGGGTCAGCAGGACGGCGCAGCCGGCCGCGAGCAGGGCGGTCAGTTCGCCGTGCGCGGCCCGGTCCGCCGACAGGTCCGCGGAGACGACTATCGCGCCGCCGGTGTCCTGGCCGCCGGGTCCGCCGAAGGGGTCCGCCACGAGGCGCAGCGGACGGCCGTCGGTACCGCGCGCGTCGGTCAGGACGAGGCTCCCCTCCCGGATCGCTGCGCCGGCGACCGCCCGGAGGTCGCCGGGAGTGGCGTGTGCGCAGGCCTTGCGCGGGGTGTAGACGGGTGTCGGCCCGCCGTCGGCGGCGGACAGGACGTGGAGCGTGGGGCAGGTCGTCTCGACGTAGTCGTCCAGACCGGTGACGTCGAGCCGATCGTCGTCGTCGTAGCCGAGGACCGAGGCGGCCTGGGTGGCCTGCAGTCTCAGCTCGGCATCGAGCTGGCGGCGCCGGGAGGCGTTGTCGTTGTGCACGGCGAAGGCCGCCAGGCCGACCAGGCCGACGGCGCTGGTCAGCGCGAACAGCGCGGTGAGTCGCCGGCGCAGTCCGCGGGCTCGGGCCGCCGCGGTCCTCGGCCTCGCGCCGCGGCGCCCGGTCCCCGCCCGGAGCTTTCGCGGGAGGGTCCTGTTCATCCGTCGGAACCGGTGACGAGCCGGTAGCCGACGCCGCGGACGGTGTCGATCAGGGGCGGGTCGCCGAGCTTGCGGCGCAGCTGCGCGATGAGGACGTCGACGACGTTGGAGCCGGGTTCGGCCATCTCGTCCCAGCACTTCTCGATCAGTTCGGCGCGGGAGACGGCCTGGTCCGCGCGGGCGGCCAGGATCTCCAGCACGGCGAACTCCTTGGCGGTGAGGAGCAGCAGGACGCCGTCGCGGCGCACCTGCCGGCGGGCGGTGTCGATCTCGACGTCGGCGATCCGGTGCACGGGCGGGGTGAGGGTCCCGGCACGACGGCACAGGTTGCGGACCCGGGCGATCAGCTCGGGTACGGCGAAGGGCTTGATCAGGTAGTCGTCGCCGCCCGCGGCGAACCCGTCGACGCGGTCCGCGACCCGGTCGCGGGAGGTGAGGAACAGCACCGGCACGGTACGGCCGGCCCGGCGCAGGTCGGCGACGTAGTGGAGGGCGTCTCCGGACGGAAGCATCCGGTCGAACACGGCACAGTCGTAGGCGGTGACGAACAGCGCCTCGTCGGCAGCCGGCAGGTCCGCCACCTCGTCGACGGCCAGGCCGTCACCACGCAGAGCCGCGGCCACGGCGAACCGCAGGTCGTCGTTGTCCTCGATCACCAGTACTCGCACGGCGGCCAAGGATAACCGTCCCCCTCGTCGAATCCTCACGGAGCCCGCGCGGCGCCCCGGTGGCGCACGGGTCCGGCCGCCGGGCCCGGTCCCGGGCGGACCTCATCAAAACCTCATGATCGTGAGGGAAGACTCTCCTTCCGGCGTGCGGCTCCTCACCCCCACGGGGGTCGCACGCCGATTCCGCCCTGGCCACCGAACCCCGAGGAGCGTCCGGCGAGAGGACTCCTCACCCTCGGGGGCTCCCCGGCGCGCCCCGCCGAAAGAACACCGCCGAAAGAACACCGCCGAAAGAGCCCCGGATGTCCGTACCCGCAGCCGAGACCGGCCTGCCCGCCCCCTTCCAGCCGCTGACCGGCGACGACCCCGCCGCGGTCGGCGGCTACCGCCTGTTCGCGCGGCTGGGCGCCGGCGGGATGGGGCGGGTCTACCTCTCGTACACCCGGGGCGGCCGCCCGGTGGCCCTCAAGGTGGTCCGGCCCGAGCTCGCGGACGACCCCGAGTTCCGGCAGCGCTTCGCCCAGGAGGTCACCAGCGCGCGCCTGATCCACGGGCTCTACACCGCCCAGGTCGTCGACGCCGGGGTGGACGACACCGTGCCCTGGCTCGCCACCGCCTACGTCCCCGGGCCCTCGCTCGACCAGGTGGTCAAGGGCGGCGGTCCGCTCCCCGAGCAGACCGTCCTGCTCCTCGTGGCCGGGGTCGCCGAAGCACTCCAGGCGATCCACGCCGCCGGCGTCGTCCACCGCGACCTCAAGCCCGCCAACGTCCTCCTCGCCGCCGACGGCCCCCGCGTGATCGACTTCGGCATCGCCCGGGCCGCCGACGCCGTCGCCCTCACCAGCGCCGGACTGCGCATCGGCTCGCCCGGCTTCATGGCCCCGGAACAGGCCCGGGGTCTGCCGGCCACGCCCGCCACGGACGTCTTCGCCCTCGGCGCCCTGGCCGCCCACACCGCCGGCGGTACGCCTCCCTTCGGAGCCGGCACGGCCTCCAGCGCCCTGTACCGGGTGATCCACGAGGCTGCCGACCTCACCCAGGTGCCCGCCTCCCTGCGCGGCCTCATCAACAGCTGCCTCGCGAAGCGGCCCGAGGACCGTCCGACCACCGCCCAGGTGATCGAAGCCGTCCACGCCCACCCCGGCCTCGTCAGTGGCCTGCGCTTCGCCGACGGCTGGCTGCCGTCGCAGGTCGGCGCCGAGATCGCCCGGCGCAGCGACCTCCCCCGGGCCCCCTCCGAGGCGCAGACCGTCCGCGTTCCCGCGTCCCCGCTGCACGACGCGGCCACGGCGGTGGCCCCCTTCGCCACCGTGCTGGACCCCGGGGTCGCGGACCGCGAAGACGTGCGGGCTCCGCTGCCCGAAGCGCGAGAGGGCCGCGGCCCGGCCCGCCGTGGTTCCCGCCGCCGGACGGCCCTGATCGCCGCGGCCGCGCTCGTCCTCGGCGCGGGCGGCACCTTCCTGCTCCTCCACCCGTCGGACCAGGGCCAGTCCGTCGCCGACGACGACCCGGTGGCCACCGCCACCGACCCGGAAACCCCCTCCGCCTCCCCCACCCCACCGACCGCCGCCCCCGAGTACACCCCCGTGTACACCGGCACCGCACTCGTCTCGCCCGACCACGGCTACGAGTTCGACCTCAGGAAGGGCGCGGTCGCACCCGAGGGGTCGGCGTCCTGGTACATCACCCGGACCTCCGACGAGTTCGTCCTCGCCGACAACAACGACGCCTACCTCGGCAGGGACGACCGTCTGGGACTTGCCGACTGCCTCAAAGGCCTGGGCAACCCGTCCGCCACACCGCTCGACTTCTCCACCGTCACCGGCCGGGCCTTCTGTGTCCGCGGGGACGACGGCCGGGACCTGGCCATTGTCCGACCGCTCTCGGCCGCGCGGGGCGACGGGCCGGTCAAGGTCTCGGTCGACTACTACCGCCGGAACAACTGACGGCGGCGGCGACTGCCCGCCCGCGGCCCCGTCGGCGTTCTCGACCGCCGACGGGATGTGAGCAGCAGCGCCCGGGCCGGCAGCCCTGGCCGCCGGAACCGTCGCGGCCGACGGTTCCACCCGGTGTCTCCCGAAGCCGTGACCACGGCCTCGCCCGGAGCGGGCACGCCGCCCGCCGCAGCCGGAGCGGCCACTGCTCCGAGTGGAGCCCACGAGTGGTGGCCGTCTCCCGGCGGCCCGAGGCTGGGCTGCGCAGTCCCCGGACGAACCGTGCGGCGGCGGCCGGCAGCACGCGGCGCCGTCCGTTCCGGGGCCGTGAGAGAGACGGGACCACATGATGAGACAGGGCGACAGCCCGGGCCACCCGCCGTCCGTCCACGGGAGCGCCCGGTCCGGGCGAATACCGGCGCGACACCGGTGGGGACGGCGAGGCGCCCGGGGCGCACGCACCGGGACAGCGCTCGCCACGGCCGGTCTGGCCCTCCTGGGGGCGGCCGGCCCGACGCCGGCCGGTGCGGTGTCACCGGCCGTCCGCGCTCCCCTGTCGGGAACCGCGGCACGGTTCGTGCCCGGCGCCTGCCCGCAGACCCCCGAACCGGTCCCCGGGCGCTGCGGCATGCTGGAGGTCCCGGAGAACCGCGCCGACCGCACCGGACGCACCATCCGGCTGGCCGTCGCGATCATCCCGGCCGTCTCGGCGACGCCGGCCGGGGACCCGGTGGTGTTCATGGAAGGCGGGCCCGGGGGCGACGCGTTCGGGAGCATCCCCTTCCTCCTCGATTCCGGCGTGAACCGCGACCGCGAGCTGATCGTCATGGCCCAGCGCGGCACGCTCCACTCCCAGCCGGCCCTGCTCTGCCCGGAGATCGACCGGTTCACCGCGGAGTCCGTCGGGCTGCGCTACGACGCGCCGTCGACCGGGCGGCGGCTGGTACGTGCGGCGAGACAGTGCCACGACCGGCTGACGGCCGACGGGATCGATCTGGACGCCTACAACACGACCGAGAACGCCGACGACTTCGCCGATCTGCGCGAGGCGCTGGGCATCGGCCGGTGGAACGTCTACGGGTACTCGTACGGCACCGAGCTGGCCCTCACCCACCTGCGGCGGCACCCCGAGGGGATCCGCTCGGTCGCGATCGACTCCGTCGTGCCCCCGGACATCGTGAGCCTGCCGTGGACCTGGGACAGCGCCCGGGAGGGCATCGGGGCGATCCTCGCGGCGTGTGCGGCGCAGCCCGTCTGCGGGAGCCGCTACCCGGACCTCCCGGACACGCTGACGGAGCAGGTCCGGCGCCTGGAGGCGGGTCCGCTGCGGCTGGCGGCGCGGCCGCCGTCGGGAGGCGAGCCGGTGGAGGTCGTCCTCGACGGGGGCGCCCTGGTGAACCTGCTGGTCGCCAACTCCGTCAAGGCCGTCGACGTCCCCGCGGCGCTCGACGAGCTCGCCGGCGGGAATCCGGAGCGCTTCGCACGGGCCCAGGCCGCCGGCGCGAAGACCCCGGTCGGCGAGATCGGCCACGGCCTGACCCAGTCGGTGGCGTGCAGCGAGTGGGTGCCGGGGTACTCGCGCTCCGACGTGCTGGAGGCGGGCCGTGAGGCCTTCCCCGGCTGGCCGGGCCGGGTACTGGCGCAGGCGCCGCAGCTGCCCTTCGAGTACGGCGTGTGCCGGGCCTGGGACGTCCCGGACCGCTCCGACGTCCAGCGGGTGGCCACCGTCAGCGACGTGCCCGCGCTCGTCCTCTCCGGCACCTTCGACGCCAAGTCCGGGGCGGCCTGGGGCGCGTACGCGGCCCGGACGCTGTCCCGCTCGACCACCGTGCTGATCCCCGGGATCGGCCACTGGGTGGTACCCCAGTCCCCTTGCGCGCAGAGCGTCCTGGCCTCCTTCCTGGCGAATCCGACCGCGCCGGACACCGCTTGCGTGGCCGGGCTCGCCCCCGAACCGTTCACCATCACCCCCGGCCCGGAGTCCGCATGATGTCCATCCGCCCAGCCCGGCACCGGCGCACCGCGCGACGGCCGCTGACCACCCTGGCCGGGGCCACCGCCGCCGTCCTCGTCCAAAGCCTCGTCACCGGTCTGCTCACCGGCCTCGCCACCGGCCTGGCCGCGGCGCCCGCCCGGGCGGCGTCCGGCGCCGGGGAGCCCCTCGGCACCGTCGCCCGGACGGCGGGCCACGCCCGCTACGCGCCGGGCCCCTGCCCAAGGACCGCCGACCCGTCCCCCGCGCTGACGGGGGCCCGCTGCGGAACGCTCACCGTGCCCGAGGACCGGGACGACCCCGAGGGACGGAAGATCACCCTCGGCGTCGCGATCGTGCCGGCCACCCACCGGAAGGCCGACGACCCCATCGTGTGGCTCGCCGGCGGGCCCGGCGACGACGCGGTCTCCGAGATCCCCCTGGCGCTCAACGGCGACCTGAACCGCGACCGGGACGTGATCTTCATGTCCCAGCGCGGGACCTACTCGGCCGGCCCGGCGCTCACCTGCCCGAACATCGACGAGTTCAACGCGAGCGCCCTCGACCTCGTCTACGGCGCGCGCTCCACCGGCCGCCTGCACGTCCGGGCGACGCGGGCCTGCCACGACGAACTGGAGGGCCGCGGCGCCGACCTCGGCGCCTACAACAGCACCGAGAGCGCCGCCGACTACGCGGACCTGCGCGTGGCGCTGGGTGTCGAGCGGTGGAACGTCTTCGGCATCTCGTACGGCACCGACCTGGCCCTCACCTACCTGCGCCTGCACCCGCAGGGCATCCGCTCGGTCGGCATCGACGGCGTGCTGCCGCCGTCCCTGGCGGGCGGGGCCGTGACGTGGAAGGCGGCGCGCGAGGGCTTCGACGGCCTGTTCGGGGCCTGCGCGCGGCAGCCCGCCTGCGCCGACCGCTACCCGGACCTGAAGGGCACCTTCGAGCGCCTCGTCGGTGAGCTCGAAGCCGACCCGGTCACCACCACCGTCACTGTCCCGGGCCGCCCGGAGCCGGTCGAGGTCGTACTGGACGGCGGGGTCCTGGTGAACTGGCTGGTCTCCGCCACCCATCTGGCGGCCGGAGTGCCCCGCTCCATCGACGAGTTGGCCCACGGCGACCCGCGGCGGATCGCCGAGCAGTGGGCGGGCGGCAAGCTCAGCCCGCAGGCCGTCGGCAGGGTCTCCCACGGGCTCGCCTACGGCGTCTTCTGCAGCGAGTGGACGCCGTTCGAGAGCCGGGCCGACGTGATGCGGGCGGGGCACCGCGCCTTCCCGTCCTTCCCCCGGTCGGTGGTGGCCAATGCCCCGCTGCTCGCCTTCCTCCAGGCGGACTGCCGTGCCTGGGACGTTCCCGCCGCGCCGGACTCGATCCGGGACGTGACGGAGAGCGACATCCCGACCCTCGTGCTCTCCGGCGGGTTCGACGCCCAGACCGCACCGAGCAGCGGGCCGTACGCCGCCCGCACGCTCAGCCGCTCCACGGAGGTGACGGTCCCCTACGTCGCCCACGTGGTCTTCGCCGACTCGCCGTGCGCCCAGTCGATCACACGGTCGTTCTTCGACACCCCGACCGCACCGGACACCGGCTGCCTCGCGGGTCTCGAGCCGCCCGCGTTCGAGATCGCGCCGTAGGGCCTTCCGGTCCCCGTCGTGAGCGGGATGGCAGCGACCCTGTTCGCGCTGGTCGGCATCCGCAACGCCGCGCCGGGCGGGCCGCCGATCGGCTCGCTGATCGACTGCATCGCGTTCTTCTGGGCCGAGGCGATCATCGCGACCGACGGGCGCCGCACCCACCCCGTACGGTGCCACACCGCATCGTACGATCCCGGTCGGCGCGCGCACGACGCTAAACGCATCCTGATCGATTCCCTGAAATCCTCTCGACTTGGGTTCCGTCAGCAGTGATTTGAGCATCGTATACGAACCTACATGCCGGACGGGAGAGCCGGTCCGGGCACCCGGATCCCCCTGTCGAACCCTCAGATCTCCCTTCGGTGTCTCCAATTCCGTGCCTTTCCGACTTGAACAACAGCAGGTCAGAGCCGTGAGACGGTCGTGAGACAGGTGCCCGGACAGGTCGCCCCGGCCTGTCGACCGCCCGCGCCCCCTACAGTTCTGCCCTGGCGCCGAGGAAACGGCCTTCACGGGGCGCACACGACGGCGCGCTCGGGACATCGAGTGCGGACCCAATGCCCGACCAGGTGGGATGTCTCCGATTCCGGCCGCGTCCCCATCGGTTTCACCCGTTCCGTGGACCTCCCCGCAGGCCCGATTCGGTGCCGTCATTTCACGATGTCGGTCGATCTCGAATTGGTTAACAGTGCAAAGAAAAAGGTGGAGGCGATTCGCCCAGGGCTGGTTCGCCGCCGCGCTGACCGTGGGGGCGTTGCTCGGGGCGGGGGTCGTTCCGGCGATCGCCGCGGGCGGCGCGGGTGCCGTGGGCGCCGGGCCCGGTCAGGGGGCGACAGCGGCCGGTGCGGTTTCCGCCGAGGGGCCGGAGGGCCTCGCGGTCGCCGAGGCACGGCGGACGGGCAAGCCGGTGGACGTCGCGCAGAAGCGGACCGAGTCCAGTGACACGGTCGCGCAGCCGGACGGACAGCTGGTGACGACGACGTACGTCCAGCCGCACTGGGTGCGCCGGGGCGGTACCTGGGTGGACATCGACCCGACCCTCACCGAGCGGCCGGGCGGCGTGGTGGCGGCCAAGGCGGCGACGGCCGAGGTGGAGTTCTCGGGCGGCGGCAGCGGCCGTCCGCTGGTGCGGATGGCCTCGGCGGGCCGGGAGCTGAAGCTCAGCTGGCCCAAGCCGCTGCCCAAGCCCGACCTGAAGGGCAGTACGGCCGAGTACCACTCGGTCCTGCCGGACGTGGACCTGCGGCTGACCGCGACCCGGACCGGGTTCACCCAGGTCCTCGTGGTGCACACCCCGCAGGCCGCGAAGAACCCCGAGCTCGGACGGCTCCGGCTCGGCCTCCGGGGCGACGGCCTGACGGTCGCGCAGGCCGCGGACGGCTCGATGACGGCCGTCGAAGGGCGCCGGCGGCACGGTCGGGCCCGCGGGCTCAGGTGGCGTGTTCGTGCGACCGCCCGAGGGAGTTCCACCACGTGTCACGGCTTTGCCGGTGACGGGCCCCGATCCGGATCGGGGCCCGTCACGGCCGGTCCGGTCACCGCCCCCCGCCGGGCAGGGCGCGGTCGGCCGCGGCCTGCAGGGTGTCGAGGTCCTCGGCGATCTCCGCACCGGCGACGGCGTCCGGCAGCTCGTCCTCCATGTACCGCAGGGGGCGGTGGCGCAGGCCCAGGACGGCCCAGGCGATCAGCAGCAGTCCGCAGGTGACGAGGAGCAGGCCGGTGCCGCGGCCGGGCCCGGTGCCGAGGGCGCGTCCCACGGTGTCCGCCAGCGTCCCTCCCGGGTTCAGCAGGCCGGAGAAGTACTCGGCGAGGGGCGGGGCGGTGAGGAAGGCCAGCGGGGTCATGGCGACGGCGAGCATCTGGTTGGTGGCGAGCACCCGGCCCTGGAGCTCCGGGCCGACCTTGATCTGGATGATGGCCAGCCAGTGCGCGTTGAGGATGCTCATGGACGCCCACCAGACGAGTGCTCCCACGGCCGCCACGGTCACCGACGGACGCAGGCCGAACAGGACGACGCCCAGGCCGACGCCGCCCACGAACCCCACCATGCCGGTCGCCCGCCGGGCGGTCCCGCCCCACAGCGCCACGATCAGGCTGCCCGCCACGGCGCCCGCGCCGCCGACCGCGGTGACCACGCCCACCGCCGTGGTGCCGCTGAAGGAGAGCACGCTCGGGACCGTCAGCGTCACCGCGAGGGTGCCCAGGTAGTTCTCCACCATGAAGAACACGATCATGATCATCAGCGGACGCCGCCGGATCAGGAACCGCCAGCCGCCGACGACGGTCCGGGCGAAGGATTCCCTCTGCCGCCGGAAGAGCCGGTCGGGGAAGCGCACCCACAGCAGCGCGGCCAGGCCGACGAGGAAGGTCACGACGTCCACGGCCACCACCCAGGGCAGGCCGACCAGCCCGATCAGCGCGCCGCCGGCCAGCGGGGCAATCAGTGTCCCCAGGCCGGCGCCCAGGTTGGCCAGCCCGTTGGCCTGCACCAGGTACGGCTTGGGGACGAGCTGGGCGACGGCGGCCAGGTAGGCCGGTCGCCGGAACGCGGTCACCAGTGACATGACGCCCACGATCAGGCCGACCTGCCAGAGCGCCAGACTTCCGCTCCACAGCGCGGCCACCAGGGACACCGTGGCGGTCGCGGAGACGGCGTCGCAGGTGAGCATGACCCGGCGGCGGTCGATCCGGTCCGCCACCGCGCCGCCCAGCGGCGCCGCGACGATCGCCGGGAGCATGGCGAGCATGCTGATCAGCGCGTAGTCGAGGACCCGCCCGCTTTGCTGGTAGGCCCAGACGCCGAGGGCGAAGGAGGTCAGCGCGCTGCCGATCAGCGAGACGGTCTGGCCCGCGGCGACGACGTAGAACTTCCTGAGGTCGTGTCGCGCCTTCCGGCCGACGACCGTGACGTCGGCGAGCGGCTCCGGCAGCCGGCCACCGGCCCAGGCACCGAGCCGCTCGCCGATCAGTGCGGCGAGCTGGGCGGCCTGGTGCTTGAGGAAGTAGTGGCCCGCTCTGGAGAGGGTGGCCAGCTCGACCCGGTCGGCGAAGGCTCCCCACTCCGTGAACCGTTCCTCGTAGAGCTCGGTGGACCGGTCGCTCTCGCCGATCACGCAGAGCACCGGGGCCCGTAGCCTGCGGGCGTCCGGCCTGGTCAGTTCACCGGTGAACCAGCCCTGCGCCTGGTCGACGTCGTGCCGCAGAGCGCGCAGCATGGTCCGCTGTGCCGCTTCGGCCGCCTCGCCGTCCCCGTCGCCGTCCTCGTCCATGCCGCCGAGGGTGCGCAGGAAGTCCCGGTAGGCCCGGTCCGACGTCCAGCGGGTGGCCGGGAACCTGCTGCGCAGCCAGGTCGACAGACGCCCCGGCAGCCGCGCGCCGGGAAAGCTCCCGCCGACCAGCAGGCCCGTCACCGGGACACCTTCGGCTTCCAGACGCAGCGCCAGTTCGGTGGCCGCGGCCGAGCCGACGCAGTGGCCGTACACCGCAACCGGGCCGACCCGGCCGCCCTGCCCCGGGGCCGGGCGGGCCGCCTCGGCGAGCTCGGCGACGACCCGGTCGATCAGCGCGGTGAGCGGGAGCAGCGGCTCGTCCGGCCGCGCCGGGTCGTGCCCCGGCAGTTCCACCGCCAGCACGGCCGCGCCGGGGATCGCCTTGGCCAGTTCCGTGGCGAGCGGGCCGTAGGCGGCCGCCGAACCGCCGCCGTAGGGGAGGCACACCACGGTGACGGTCGGGAGCCGGCCGGGCGGGGGGCCCGCCAGCCGGTGCAGCAGGCGACGCTCGCCGTCGGGCTCGTGCGCCTGTGCCGCGTCGAGGAACGCGGCCAGCTCGCGAACGGTCGGCCGGGTGAACAGGTCGATCACCCGGAGCGTCGGGTCGATCGCCCGGACGGCGCGCACGGCCCGGAAGGAGTCCCCGCCCAGGGCGAAGAAGTCGTCGTCGACGCCGATGCCGTCGGGGGCGTCCAGGTCGAGGACCTGTGCCCAGGCCTGTGCGACGCGCAGCTCGGTCGGCGTGCTCGGGGCGATGTGCTCGGTACTCGCCGCCGGCTCGGGGGCGGGCAGCGCCGACCTGTCCACCTTTCCGTTGGGGTTGAGCGGCAGCGCGGGGAGCACGACGATCGCCGAGGGCACCATGTAGTCGGGCAGTCGCTCGCGCAACGCCGTTCGCACGCGCGCGACGTCCACGCCGGACGCCGACGCCGCGGGGGTCACCCAGGCGGCGAGCCGCCTGGCATGGGCCTCGCCGACCGGCAGCACCACCGCTTCGGCGATCTCGGGCAGGTCGCGCAGCGCGGTGGCCACCTCGCCCGGCTCCACCCGGAAGCCGCGGATCTTGACCTGGTCGTCGATCCGGCCGAGGAACTCGAACAGTCCGGTCGTGGTCAGCCGGACGCGGTCCCCGGAGCGGTAGCACCGCGAGGTGCCGGTCACCGGGTCGGGGACGAAGCGCTCGTCGGTGAGGTCGGGGCGGCCGAAGTACCCGCGCGCCACGCTCGGCCCGCCGATCCACAGCTCGCCGGGCACCCCGGCGGGCAGCGGCCGGCCGCCGGGGTCGACCACGTAGCAGTCCACGCCGGCCAGTGGCCGACCGATCGGAACCGTCCCCGAACGCCGGGCCGGCGGGGTCTCCTCCACGGCGCAGCCGAGCACGGACACCGTGGTCTCGGTGGGGCCGTAGTGCACCTGCACGGACAGCTCGGGCCGCGCGGTCCGGATCCTGGCCACCAGGTCCCAGGAGCAGGCCTCTCCGGCGAGGATGAGCAGCTTGCGGGGCAGTACGCGGCCGAGGTCCCCGTGGGCGGCGAGCAGTTCGAGGTGGCTCGGCACCATCTTGACCGCGTCGACCGGGTGCGCCTCCAGGTACTCCCCGTACGCCTGCGGGTCGGTGGCCACCTCGCGGTCCACCAGGTGCACCGTGCCGCCGGTGGCCAGCGCGCCGAAAAGGTTGGTCATGCCGAGGTCCGCCGCGTGGGTCGAGACCAGGGCGAACGCGCCCCCCTCGACACCGCAGCCGGTCAGTCGCTCCGTCACCGCGTGCAGGTAGTGCACGATCTGCCGGTGCTCGACGGTGACGCCCTTGGGTCGGCCGGTCGAGCCCGAGGTGAAGACCAGGTAGGCCGGTGCGGTCGGATCGACGGCCACTCCGGGTGCTCCGCCGGGCTGTTCCGGTGCTCCGCCGGGCTGTTGGTGTGGCGTACCCGGGGCGGGCGGACCGTCGAGGACCAGCAGCTCCGCGGGGGTGCCCGCGGTGTCCGCTCCGCGCCCCGGGAGGCGCTGGGCGAACTCCCGTTCCGCGAGGACGACTCGCGCACCCGCCGTCGACAGGATGTCGGCCAGCCGGTCGTCCGGGTACGCGGGGTCGAGCGGCAGGTAGATCGCGCCGGCTTTCAGCGTGGCGAGCAGGGCGACCACGAGCGGTGTCCGGCGGTCGGCCAGGACGGCGACCGGTTCCTGCGGTCCGACTCCGGCCGCGAGCAGCCGGTGCGCGAGCCGGTTCGCCCGCCGGTCCAGCTGTCCGTAGGTGAGTTCGCCGTCGGGGCCCACGACCGCCGTCGCGTCGGGCCGTTCGGCCGCCCAGCGCTCGACCAGTCCGTGCAGCGGCCGGTCCAGGTCGAACTGCCGGCGCGGCCCGGAGAGCAGCGGTCCGTCCACCGGTTCCACGGCCACCTCGCGCACGGGGCGGTCGAGGTCGGACAGCACGCCGTCCAGCAGGGCCGTGTACCACTCGGTGATCCGCTGCGCGGTGTGCCGCTCGAAGAGGTCGGTGCGGTAGATCAGCGACCCCTCGTAGGTGTCGCCGGTGCCGCTCGACGAGGTGGCCGCGAACGCCAGGTTCAGTTCGTACTTGGCCGTTGTCGCCGGCGGTGCGAAGACCCTCGCCGTCAGGCCCGGGAAGCGCGGCGCCGCCGTCGGGGTGTCGATCACGTTGAGGAGGACCTGGAAGATCGGCGTGGTGGAGAGGTCGCGGGCCGGGCGCAGCCGGTCCACGATCCGCTCGAACGGGACCTCGGTGCGGGCGAAGGCCTCCAGTGCCGTGTCGCGCACCCGGGTCAGCAGCTCCCGGCCGCTCGGCCCGCCGGACAGGTCGGTCCGCATGGTCAGGGTGTTGATGAAGAAGCCGATGGTGTGCTCGGTGTCGGGGTGCCGTCGTCCCGCCTCGGGCACGCCGACCGGCACGTCGTCGACGCCCGACAGCCGGGCCAGCAGCTCCTGCCAGACCGCGAGGAGCACCATGAACGGCGTGCAGCCGGTCTCGGCGGCCCGCCCGCGCACCTTGGCGGTCAGGGCGGCCGGAAGGACCACCGGCACTTCCGCGCCCGCCCGTTCCGCGATCGGTGGGCGGGGAAGGTCGGTGGGCAGGTCCAGGACCGGCTCCAGGCCGGACAGCGCACGGACCCACCAGGCCAGGTCGGTCTCCGCCCGGTCCCCGTCCTCCGGCCGCCCGGAGAGCCAGTGCGCGTAGTCCGCGTACTGGACCGGTGGCGGTGCGGGAGACTCGGCCAGCCCGAGCCGCGCCGAGTAGAGTGCCGCCAGTTCCGCCACCGCCACCGTCCTCGACCAGGCGTCGAAGGCGATGTGGTGGACCGTCAGTGCCAGGACGTGCTCGTCGGTGCCGAGCCGGAACAGCACCGCCCGCAGGGGCGGTTCCACGGCCAGGTCGAACGGCCTGCGCAGGTCCTCGGTCAGGCGGCGGTCCAGCGACTCCCGCTCGCCCGGCCCGGTCAGATCGGCCTCGGCCAGCGGTACCGCGTCCGCCGGGCCCGCCACTGCCGCCGGCTCGCCGTCGGTCTCGACGATCAGGCTTCGAAGGACCTGGTGCCGCTCGGCGAGATCGCGCACCGCCCCCAGCAGCGCCGCACGGTCCAGGGGTCCGTGCAGGTGCAGGGCGACCGGGATGTGGTAGGCGGTGCTCTCCGGATCCAGCTGGGTGAGGAACCACAGCCGGGTCTGTGCGGCCGACAGTGGGGCCGGAGCGTCCGCGTCCGGGCGGGCGGGTATCGCCGGGGTGCTGCGGACCGCGGTGCGGCGGGCCGAGGCGAGCCGGGCGCGCAGCGCGTTGGTGAGTCTGGGGTCCCGCCGCTCGGCGGACACCTCGGTCATGCGGCACCGCCGCCGGTGCCGGAGGCCGGGCGGGCGGGTTCGGCCGGGTCGGCCGGGTCGTCGCGGTCAGCCGGGTCGGCCGATTCGGCGAGGTCGGCCAGCAGCAGGGCCTCCAGGGCGGCGGCGAAGTCGGCCAGGACCGGGTGCTCGAACAGCAGGCGCACCGGCAGCGCGAAGTCCAGCGCCGCCATCAGCCGGCCCGCGACCCGGGTGGCCGCCAGCGAATGCCCGCCGATCGCGAAGAAGTCGTCGTGCGCACCGACTTCGGTGGCCCCGAGCACGGTCTCCCACACCTCGGCCACCAGCAGCTCGGCATCGGTGCGCGGGGCGACCTGTTCGCGGCCGGTTTCGCGACCGGGCGCCGGGAGGGCGCCCCGGTTCACCTTGCCCGAGGCCGTCAGGGGCAGGGCGTCGAGCACGACCCACCGCCGGGGCACCATGTGGTCCGGGAGACGGGTGCGCAGGCGCTCCTCCACCGCGGGCGTGCCGAAGGCCTCCGCGGTCGTCGCCGAGGGGTCCACCGCGAGGTAGCCGACCAGGTGGGCGTCGGCTCCGTCGCCGAGGAGCACGACGGCCGCGTCCACGACCGCCGGCTCCGCGCGCAGGGCGGTCTCGATCTCGCCGAGTTCGATCCGGTGGCCGCGCAGCTTCACCTGCTGGTCGCGGCGGCCCAGGAAGTCGAGGGTGCCTCCCCCGGCGCCCCCGGCCATGAGGGTCCCCCCGGCCGAAGGCTGGGGGAGGCTGGGAGGCGCCCCCACCGGCCGGGGGGATCCCCATGGTCGCCAGCGGGCCAGATCACCGGTCCGGTAGCGCCGTCCGCCCGGTGTGAACGGATCCGCGGTGAACGCCGCCGCGGTCGCCTCGGGCCGGTTCCGGTAGCCCCGGGCGACGCCCGCACCGCCGATCCACAGCTCTCCGGTGACTCCCGGCGGCACCAGCCGGCCCATGGCGTCCAGCACGTAGGCCGTCTCCCCCGCCAGCGGGCGGCCGATCGGCACCGCCTCGCCGACGGGAGCCTCCACCCGCGCCATGGTCGAGTAGACCGTGCTCTCGGTGGGCCCGTAGGCGTTCCACAATTCGCCTGTCCGCGCCAGGAGTTCGCGCGCCAGCCCGGGGTCCATCGGCTCGCCGATGCTGACGACGCGCACCCCCGGGGCCGACCACTCGGCGGCGACCAGCATCCGGAGCGTGGTCGGCGTGGCGGTCATCAACGTCACCCCGGCCCGGTCGATGAACCGCGCGACGGCATACCCGTCGACCGCGGCCTTGCGGTCCAGCACCGCCAGCCGGAGTCCGCAGGCCAGGCTGACCCAGAGTTCGAACCCGAACACGTCGAAGGCCGGTGACGTGAGACCCAGCATCACGTCGTCGGGCCGGACGCCCGGACTGATCCGCATCGCGGCCACGAAGGCCGCCAGGCTCGCGTGGGTGACCTCCACGCCCTTGGGCCGACCGGTCGAACCGGAGGTGTACAGCACGTACGCCAGACCCTCTGGCGCCACCTCGGGCAGCGTCGTGGGTCCGGGGTCGGTCAGGCCGCCCAGGTCGAGGACGCCGACGCCGACCGATTCGCCGAGCTCGCCGGCCAGCCCGAGAGTCTCCTCGGCGGCGACGAGGACGGTCGCCCCGGAGTCGGCGAGCTGGCCGCGCAGCCGTTCGGTGGGCTGGTCCGGTTCCAGGGGAACGTAGGCCGCACCGGCTCGCAGGACGCCGAGCAGGGCGGCGGGCAGGTACCGGTCGCGGGGAAGGCAGACCCCCACGGTGAACGCCTCCGCCGGTCCTGCCGCGGGCTCGGCCGCCCTCCTCGCGAGCAGGGCCGCGGCCACTCGCCGGGACCGTTCGGCCAGTTCCGCGTAGTCGAGTTCACCGGCCGGGTCGGAGGCGGCCACCGAGGTCGGCCGCCGGGCGGCCTGTTCGAGAACGGCCGCCACCACGGTCCGCGGACCGCCGGCCGGCAGCGGGACTCCGGTGCCGGCGGCGAGCAGGGCGGCCTTCTCCGCTCCGCTCACCAGCTCCAGGGCCGACAGCGGAAGGTCCGGATCGGCCGCCGCCGCGCGCAGGACTCGGAGCAGCCGGTCGGCGAACACCTCGGCGTCGGCCGGGCCGAACCGGTCCACGTCGTACTCGATCTGGAGCTCCGGCCCCCGCGCCGTCTCGTTGACGAACACGGTCAGCGCCGCCTGCGTCCCGCCGCTGCTCACCTCGCCGAGCAGCTCCAGACGGACGCCGTCGTGCTCCACCGCCACCGGGAGGCCGGCAGGCTGGAGCGAGAGCACGACCGGGGTGCCGATCGTTCCCCGAGGGTGTTCGACGCCGGCCGCCTCGAAGGCGTCCTGCACGGTGAACCCCGGATGGTCCATGACGCGGGCGGTCGTGGCGGAGGCACGGCCGACGGCGCTCCGGAAGGACAGTCCCTCCTCCAGCCTCAGCCTGATCGGCATGATGCCGACCAGTGGCCCGACGACCGCCTCCAGCTCGGGGTGCGCCCGGTGCGCCACGGCTGCGCCCAGGACGACGTCGGACCGGCCGGTGAGGCCGGCGACCAGCACACCGAGCGCGGTCAGGAACGTCGAGAACGGAGTGGCTCCGCAGTCGGCCGCGAGTTCGCGCAGCATCGCCGCCGTGTCGGCGTCGAGCGGACGGGCCAGCCGTTCGCCGACCAGTCGACCGGGGCCGGCGGGCTCGGCGGACTCGGCGCAGAGGAGGTCGTGCGGCGGGACGGCGTCCGCCAACTCCCGTGCCCAGAAGGCCCGCAGAGCCTCGACCCGGCCGGGCCCGGCGGCCAGCCCGCGCTCGTGCAGCGCGATGTCGCCGACCTGTACGGGCGGCGGCGCGATGTCCGGGCCGCCGCCCGACGCGTGGTCCGTCCCACCACCGAGGCTGCCGGCCAGCTCCGACATCAGGACGCCGATCGACCAGCCGTCGAACGCCACGTGGTCGGTCACGACGACCAGTTCGGCGGTGTCGTCGTCGAGCCGGAGCAGAGTGGCCCTGAGGAGCGGTGTCTCGGTGGCGAGGTCGAACGCGTGGCTCGCGGCCGCGCGGGTCAGCTCGGCCGCCCGGCTCGCCCGCTCCGCCTCGGGTGCTCCCCTGAGATCGTGCTCCTCGAACGGCACCGGGGCCGGTGGACGGACCAGCGCGACCGGTCCGTCGTCCACGCCCCGACCCGAGGCGTCCACGCCCCGGCCCGGGGCGTCCACCACGACGCCAGCCGGCACGACGCTGCGCAGCACCTCGTGCCGCTCGACCACCGCGTCCAACGCGGCCCGCAGCCGCGCCGCGCTCGGCAGTCCGCGCAGGCCCAGCCGGAAGGCGATGGTCGTGGCGCGCTCGGCCGAACTGACCTGCCGCAGCAGCCACATCCCCTGCTGCGCGGACGTCAGCGGGTAGGTGTCCCGCCCCGTGTGACGGACCAACGCGGGCTCCGGCCCGGTGCCCGAGCCGTCGGCCGACCGGGCTCGCAGCAGCGAGGCGAGTCCGGCGACGGTGGGCGCCTCGAGGAACGCCGCCAGGGAGACGGCCGTCCCGAAGTCGCGGCCCAGGACGGCACAGACGCGAGCGGCCGCCAGGGAATGGCCGCCGAGCGCGCCGAAGTCGTCGTGGATGCCGACGTCCGCCAGACCGAGGACACCGGCGACGACCTCCGCGATCCGCCGCTCGGTGTCGGTGCTCGGGGCGGCGTACTCGGTGTCGACCCCGCGGCCGAACTCCACCGCGGCCAGTGCGGCGCGATCGGCCTTGCCGGTCGGACCGACGGGCAACCGGTCGAGGACGGCGATCCGGGACGGCACCAGGTGGTCCGGCAGCCTGTCCCGGAGCCAGGCACGCAGCCGCGCCCCGGTGAGCGTCCGGTCGGCCGACTCCGCGTAGGCCACCAGCTGCCGGGTGCCGTCCTCGTCGGCCGGCGCCAGCACCACGGCCTGCTGGACGGCCGGGTGTCCCGCGAGCGTCGCCCGGACCTCGCCCGGCTCGATCCGGAAGCCGCGGACCTTCACCTGATCGTCGACCCGCCCGACGAAGTGGTGGAGCCCGTCCGCCCGCCGGACCAGGTCGCCGGTCCGGTAGTGCCGGACTCCGGCCGCATCCGTGACGAACCGTTCGGCCGTCAGCTCCGGCCTGGCCGCATAGCCCCTGGTGACCAGCGGACCGGACACCCAGAGTTCCCCGACCTCGCCGTCGCCGAGCGGGTTCCCGGCGCTGTCACGGATCGAGAGGCCGCTCCACGCGTAGGGCGACCCGATCGGCGGCTCCCCCCGCCCGGCTCTGGGCACCTCGTACGTCACGCAGCTGACGGTGCATTCGGTGGGGCCGTAGCTCTGGACGACCCGTCGCACGCCGGCGTTGGCGTAGATCCGGTCCGCCAGGGCCCGGGTGAGCGGTTCCCCGCCCGCGCGGACGGTGCGCACGCCCGACGGCAGCGGCTCGCGCACGAGCGCGGCCAGTACGGACGGCGTCCCGTAGACCATCGTGACCTGGTCCCGCGCGGGCAGGGCGGGCAGCGCGAGCAGGTTCTCGGCCAGGATCACCGTCCCGCCGCCGAGCAGCGGGAGGAACAACTGGGTCACCGACGGGTCGAAACAGACGGACGTCGCGGCCAGCATCCCGCGGAGTTCGCCGGCCGAGTACACGGACGACTCCCACCGCAGCAGGGCCGTCACGTTGCGGTGCTCGACCACCACGCCCTTGGGCCGGCCGGTCGAGCCCGAGGTGTACATCACGTACGCGGCGTCCGTCGGCTCGCCGGACATGTCGAGGGCGGCGCGGTCGTCGGCGCCCGGGACCACCGTGTCGACGAGCAGCAGGTCGACGCCGGCGGCCCGGCGGACCTCCCCGCGGCGCTCGAGGACGGCCGACGAGGAGACCAGGTGGGAGATCCCGGCGTCCGAGGCGATGAACTCCAGGCGGCTCGCCGGGTGGACCGGATCCAGCGGCACGTAGGCCGCGCCGGCCTTCCAGACCCCCAGCAGCGCCGGGATCAGCCACTCGTCGCGGTCCAGGCAGACGCCCACCAGCGAACCCCGCCCGACGCCCAGGCGGCGCAGCTCGCGGGCCACAGCGGCGGCCCTGCGGTCGAGCTCCGAATACGTGGTCCGGACCGACTGCGCCACCACGGCGATGTCGTCCGGGGTCCGTCTCGCCTGTTCCTCGAAAGCCCGATGAACCGGGCCGGTTTCGGACATGCTCGCCGACGTCATTGTCGATCCCCTTCATGAACGTGCCACTGCACCGGAGCCACGCCTGTCGGGTTGGCGGTGCAAACGCCTTTTGAGCGCTGGTCGGTTGTCATTGCCGATGCTGCGTGCGGGCTGATGCCGTGTGCGGTCGGGCAGCCCGGGAAAGGTCAGCTCGAAGGCGTTTCGGGGCGGGCCTCCGGCGACGCGCCCACCGTACTTTGCCGTCTCCGGTGGGGTCCATAGCTGTGATCGACTTGTCAGCGCCGGCACCCCCTCGACCGGGAGGCCGCTGCGCGAACGCGTGGTGTCGACCCCGCACGCTTCGCAATGAGCGTGCGGGATCGACGAGTTGGCGCTGAATCAGCCGGCGAAACGCCAGATGTGGTCGTCGTAACCGTCGTAGACGCCGCCGTGCCACGAGCTGTCGTAGCAGGGGTAGACGGTCAGGGGCAGGTCGTTGGCGCGGTCGCTTCCGTCGCCGGCCCAGCCGGCGACGTCCAGGCAGAGGCCGTTCCGGTAGTTGACGATCTCGTAGCCCCCGTTGCCGACCACGTCGACGAGGTACCACTCCTGGTTGTCGTTCGCGGGGTCGGAGTTGCAGGTGTAGACGGACACCTGGGCCCCGGCCGGGGCGGCGCCGTAGTCGGGCAGGTCGAGGCAGTAGCCGCTCTTGGCGTTGGCGAACCGGTACAGGGGCCGCCCGTCGACGGTGCGGGTCTGCTCCAGGTTCCACATCTGGTTGTCGTACACGCCGTAGCTGCAGTTGTACTGGCTGACCCGGGTGTCGAGCGGGTTCCAGCCGTAGCCCGGCAGGTCGGCGCACTTCCCCGTGGTGACGTTCTCGAGCGCAACGGTTTGCAGGTACGTGGCCGCGTGCGCGTTGGACGCGAAGGAGAGCGGGAGCAGCGCCGCGACACCGGCGGCGGCAAGAAAGCGGGCGGCTTTGGGCATCGGCATGAGGATTCCCCCATCGTGGGCGGTTTGGGCGGGAATTCCGTGCGTGTATCGCCTGGCTCCGACGGAGCTGCGATCGGGCACGAGGATAGGGGGGTCGAATGCGGCGCGAACCGTCGAGGATTCGATTACGGCCGAAAATGATTGCGCGACCGAAAGGCGCCGGTGATCCGGGTCGACAGAGGCGAGCGACCCAGGCAGATCCTGACGGGGAATCAGGAGACGTCGTAGCCGGCGGCATCCGCCCCTGACGTCGGTCCGGCGCCGGTCCGCGGACACGGGATACTTCCGATGATCATCGAACTGGTGGTCACCGGTGGGGCGAGGAGGGGGAGGCATGGCAGGGTTCGTCGAAGTGGATGTGGTCGAGGCACTGGCGCGCGGTGGGGCCGAGGCGCAGGACCGGATCCTGGAGGAGCGGTCGGCGGAGGTGGCCGACGAGATGGCCAACGGGTTCGCCCGCCGGCATCCGGAGTTCGCGGCGAGGTCCGGATTCGCCCGCTGGCAGCTGGTGGCGCTCGCGGCCGGGACGGTCTGCGTCCTGGTGGCGGTGGTGGTCGCGCCCATGGTCGCGCTCCTGCTGCTGACGACACTGGCGACGGCCTACAGCCTGCTGCACGCGGTGGTCGCGGTGGCCGGGCTGCTGAGCGGCGGACGCCGCGGGACCCCGGAGGAACCGCCGCTCGCGGACGCGGACCTCCCGTTCTACACCGTGGTGGTGCCTGCCTACCGGGAGGCCGGGGTGATCGGCGCCCTGGTCCGGCACCTGGCCGCGCTGGACTACCCGCCGGACCGGCTGGAAGTGCTCGTCCTGGTGGAACGGCACGACCCCGACACGATCCGGGCGGTGCTCGCCGCCGATCCGCCCGCCTTCGTCCGGATCGTGCGCCTGCCGCCCGGTCCTCCGCAGACGAAGCCCCGGGCCGTGAACCTGGGGCTGATGCTGGCCCGCGGCGAGCTTCTGGTGATCTTCGATGCCGAGGACCGGCCGGACCCCCTCCAACTGCGCCGCGTCGCCGCCCGGTTCGCCTCGGCCGACGACCGGCTGGCCTGCGTCCAGGCACAACTGCTCTTCCACAACGCCGAGGTGAACTGGCTGACCCGGCAGTTCGCCATGGAGTACGCCCTGCGCTTCCGGTTCTCGATGCCCGGGCTGGTGCGGCTCGGCATGCCGATCCCCCTCGGCGGCACCAGCAACCACTTCCGCACCGACACCCTCCGCACGCTCGGCGGCTGGGACGCCTGGAACGTCACCGAGGACGCCGACCTCGGCATGCGCTGCGCGGCGCTCGGCTACCGCACCGAGATGATCGAGACGGTGACCTGGGAGGAGGCCCTCGACGTGCCGGGGCCGTTCGTCCGCCAGCGCACCCGGTGGTTCAAGGGCTTCCTGATGACGGCGGTCGTGCACACCCGCCGCCCACTCCGGACCCTGCGCCGGTTCCGCGCCTCGGGGCTGCTCGTGCTGCTCGGCGTGGTCGCGAGCGCCCCGGTGACCGCCCTGGTCCTGCCGGTGACGGCCGCCCTCACCGTGCTCGCCGTGTCGGGCCTGTTCCGGTCGTCGTTCGGTGCCGGGCTGCTGGCACCGGTGCTGGCCGCCCAGGGGGTGTCGATCGTCGCGCGGGTCGGCATCACCTTCGCGGCCGCCCGGCGGGCCGGCCTGAGCGGGTGGCCCGCGGTGTTCGCCCCGCTCTACTCGGTGCTGTGGTCGATCGCGGCCTGGCGGGCGGTCCACCAGCTGGCGTTCTCCCCGTTCAGCTGGGAGAAGACCCCGCACGTCGGCCAGGGGCACGCCGACGGCGGGCCGACCGGTGTCGCCGGCGAACCGGCCGACGGCGTCTCGTCGACGGCCTGACGGGTTCCGGGAACGCCCCGCTCGCCCGGTCGGCGCATTCGCCCCGCCGACCGGGCCCGCCGACCGGGCCGGCCGGGGCCGCCGTCGACGCGCCCACCCCGCACGGGTGCCCGCGTCCGGCCGTGCCGGTCCGCCTCCGGAGGGCACCGGCACCGTAGGGTCCGCTCCGAGGAGACGGGGCCGACCGGTCGCCCGGACCGGGGCGCCACGACGGCGCCGGGCCACGGCAGAGACGGGACGAAGGGAACCTCACGTGCGACAGCGCAGTCTGCGGGACCTCCGGGTGTCGGCCATCGGCCTCGGCTGCATGGGGATGTCCGCCTTCTACGGCACGGCCGACCAGGACGAGGCCACCGCGACCATCCGGCACGCCCTCGACCTCGGCATCACCTTCCTCGACACGGCACAGGTCTACGGACCGCTCACCAACGAGTCCCTGGTCGGCGAGGCCGTCCGGGGACACCGCGACGAGTACGTGATCGCCACGAAGTTCAACTACCGGATGGACGGCGCCGTACCGGGTGACATGTCGACCGTGGGCCGCCAGGACGGCTCCGCCGAGCACGTCCGCGCATCCGTCAACGGTTCACTCGCGCGGCTCGGCACCGACCGCATCGACCTGTACTACCAGCACCGGGTCGACCCGAACGTGCCCATCGAGGAGACCGTCGGCGCCCTCGGCGAACTGGTCGCCGAGGGCAAGGTCCGCCACATCGGGCTGAGCGAGGCGAGCGCGGAGACCATCCGGCGCGCCCACGCCGTCCACCCGGTCACCGCCGTGCAGAGCGAGTACTCGCTCTGGACGCGGGACGTGGAGGCCGAGGTGCTCCCCGCCTGCCGGGAACTCGGCATCGGTTTCGTGCCGTACTCCCCGCTCGGCCGCGGCTTCCTCGCGGGCCGTTTCAGCTCCCCGGACGAGCTGGATCAGGACGACTTCCGCCGCACCAACCCGCGCTTCACCAGGGCCAATCTGGCGGCCAACCTCAAACTCGCGGAGAAGGTGAAGGAGATCGCCGCGGAGAAGGACGTCACCCCGGCCCAGCTGGCGATCGCCTGGGTCCTGGCCCGCGGCGAGGACCTCGTGCCGATCCCCGGCACCAAGCGCCGCGCCTACCTGGACCAGAACGCGGGCGCCGTCGACGTCGAGCTCACCGCGGACGACCTGGCCCGCATCGACGCCGAGCTGCCCGAAGTGGCGGGCGAACGCTACGACGAGGACGGCATGCGGGCGGTGAACCGCTGACCGACCGGTCCGACGACACGGCGTTGAGGAAGCGGCGCCCGACCGGTCCCGTCGGGACGCGCGGCCGTGACGGAACGGTTACCGTACGGGTGCGAATCATGACGGCGGCGACTAGGCTTGACATCAAGCCCAGTGGGTTCCCGGGATCATCTGCCCCCATCGTCTCCACTGCATTTTGCGTGCGCGCGACACGTCTTCACTGATTCCTAAAGCTCCCCAAGCAAGTAAAGCTCCCCAAGCAAGAGATTGTGACAGACGGGAGAGCCTCATGCTTATCGTTGTCATGACGTGCATGGCGGTTGCCCTGATAGGCCTCATGGTCCGCCTTTCGCGACCTGCCTATGCCGATCTGAAGTGCGGTGACGCACCCATGTACTTCGACGGCGGACTCGTCGTCACGTGGTCGGGGCCCGCCCCCAAAGAGGCACGGGTGAGGGTGGCGAACGGCGACATCTTCGAGCGGGTCGAGCAGGCCACCGGGCCGGGGATTCCGTCGGAATACCCCGAGAAGTACTTGAAGAACCTTCGCACGTCCGAGGTGTTCAACGCCTGCACCGCGTGGACTCCCGACGAGCTGGTGCGCTGGCAGGGACGCCATGGAATCGAGATGGAGCCCGAAGCCCTGAGCGTCTACGACAGCTACCTCAAGAACGGCAATACCATCTTCATGGCGCTGGTGGACCATCCGAGCGTCAGCGATCCGGGATCGTTCGTGGCCTGCAGCCTGGTGCTCCAGCGCGCCGTGATCGTCTACAACGGCGGGCGTCAGGACCTGTTCCTCCGCTCATATTTCCACAGCGCGCGGGAAGATTCGTCAGAGTTTGTCAACTTCGCACCTGGCGGCAGTGTTCACTACTCATTCAAAACCGATACCGCCTGGTTCCCCCTGGAGCTGACCCGTTTCATCTCCGAGCCGGCCTCGTACGTCGAGCTGGATATCGTCACCTCCGAGGGATTCGACGAGGGCCTTCTCCCGGCCCCGTTCTCGGCGCGAGAAAACGGCTATGTACTTCTGGGGGACATCAAGTACCAGGCGAGGCGGGCCTCCGCTGTCCTCAGCATCGGAGATCAACATCACGCCATCCCCGACTTCAAGCTGAAACTTGGCCGTTGAAATTCCACGCCTGCCCCGCCGAGGAATCGCGGGGCAGGCCTTCCGACGGCCGGCTGGGGGAACGACCAGTGCACCCTGCCGAGATCATATATCTGACCGGATTGGCGCTGGCAGTCATTGCCGTGACTTCGCTGACCTATTTCGTTCGGATAGCAACGGAGTCCATGGCACCGACATTACTTGTCGACGACCGTCTCCTGGTCGTCCGGAGGCCGGTACTGACACGGCACTGTCCGGCTCGCGGCCAGGTTGTCGTCTTCACCTCCGGTACCGACGGGCGCAGGATGGTCAAGCGAGTCGCCGCCACAGGTGGGGACAGCGTTCTTGTCGGCGGCAGCGCCCGGGCAGACGGCTCGATCGACAACGGGACGCGGATCGACGTACCCCTGGGCGGAATTTTCGTACTGGGAGACAACCGAAGGGTTTCACGGGACTCACGAGAATACGGGTGCATCAGTTCGCGGCAGGTAACAGGCCGGGCCGTTCTCGTCGTATGGCCGCCACGTCGATTGCGGGTAGTCCGATGACAGCCGAAGTTCGCCGTACGAGACCGTACGAGACCGTACGAAAAGGTACGCGGGAACGGACTCCACCGGGCGGGGTGCGGGTGCACACGGCCCGGTGGAGTCCGGCCGCTACCGCGTCAGCAGCTTCTCCAGGATGTCCGCCCCCTTGGACGCGCCGCCCGCCCCGCGCACGATCCGGCTCAGGGCCGCCGCCCGGGGGCGGCAGGACCGGACGTCCTGGACGGCGTCGCGCAGGCCCTGCACGGTCGGCTCGGCGAGCGTCCTGCCGACCCGCAGCTCCTCCGCCCGCCGGGCGATCGCCCGCTGTTCCGGGATCTGCGGCACCGCCACGAAGGGCACCCCGTGGTGGAGGGACTCCATCGCCGAGTTCATCCCGGCGTGGCTCAGGAACACCTCGGTGTGTCGCAGCACCGCCACCTGCGGCACGTGCGCGTGCACTTCGACGTTCGCCGGGATCGGGCCCAGCGACTCCTGGTCCAGCCCGCCCACCGCCATGACGACCTGCCAGTCGGTGTCCCCGAACGCCTCGACGCAGGTCCGGTAGAACTCGGGCCGGTCGTTGAAGACGGTTCCCAGCGATATCAGCAGCACCGGGGCCTGCGACCGGGGGCTCCACTCCTGAGCGGTCTGCCGGCTGCTCAGCGACGGCCCGACGAAGTGGAAGCGCTCGTCGAAGGTGTCCCCCGACATCTGGAACTCGCGGGGGATGAACACCAGGCTCGTCGGGGGCACGTGGCCGAACATCAGGTTCGGGTCCTCGAGGAAGGTGTGGCCCTGCGCGAACTTCCCCATGTCCTGGATCGCAGCCACCAGCCGGGGGTCGGTGTGGTCGAAGTCGGCCGGCAGGTACACCTGCGCCGCCGAGAAGGACTCGTTCTCCGCGAAGGTCGGCACCAGGGAGATCTCCCGCACCCCGAGCAGGTTCGCCAGCATCCTCCCGGTGAAGGTCACCGAGTCGTAGCAGACCGCGTCCGGCGGGTCGGCCGAGAAGTGCCCGGCCAGGACGGGGAAGGAGGCACGCGCGTCGTCGAGGTAGTACTCCAGCGTCACGGCGAGCTGTTCCGCCGTGAACTCGCCCCGCGCCGCCAGGTCGGGCGGCAGCTGCGAGGGCAGGGTCACCGGCGACGCCCCGGCGGCGACGGCGGCGTCCATGGTGGCCGGTCCCGTGGCGTAGCTGACCCGGTGACCGCGCCGGACCAGCTCTTCGACCAGCGGCAGGGTCGGGTTCACATGCCCGGACGCGGGCGCGCTCACGAAGGCGAAGTGGGCCATCAGCTCTCCTCCAGGATGACCGGCAGAGTCTTGTGCCCGTTGGTGAAGAAGGAACCCAGCGGCTCGAGTTCGGACGACGGGACGGCCAGCCGCAGCCGGGGGAAGCGGGAGAACAGCGCGGACAGCGCCGTCGTCGCCTCCAGCTTCGCCAGGGGGCTGCCGAGGCAGTAGTGCACGCCGTGCCCGAAGGTGAGGTGGTCGGCCCGCGACGGCCGGGTGACGGAGAAGTCCTCCGCGTCGGCCCCGTGCTGCGCCGGGTCGCGGCCGGCCGCGCCGTAGGACAGCAGGATCGCCTCGCCCTTGCGGATCCGCACACCGTCCACGGTGATGTCCTCCACGGCGTACCGCAGCGGCAGGTTCGGCACCGGCGCCTGCCAGCGCAGGGTTTCGTCCACCACGTCCTCCCACGTGCTGGTCCCGGATCGGACCAGGGCGAGCTGGGACGGGCGCGTGGCCAGCGCGTGGACGGCGTGGTCGAGCAGGTTGACCGTCGTCTCGAAGCCGGCGGAGATGGTCAGCAGCAGGGTGTCCAGCAGTTCCCGCTCGGACAGCCGTGTGCCGTCCGCCTCCTGCGCGGCGATCAGGTCGGTGGTCATGTCGTCGCCGGGGTCGCGCCGTTTGGCGGCCACGAGTTCCTTGAGCAGCATGTACAGCTCGCCGGAGGCGGCCTGCACGCCCGCCGGGTCCGCGTCGAGGCTGAACACCGCGTCCACCAGCCGCCGCAGGTCCGCGCCCGTCTGCGTGCTCACCCCGAACAGTTCGGTGATGACCTGGATCGGCAGCGGGAACGCGAACCGTGCGCGCAGGTCGACCGGCTGCCCCGGCGGCACCGCGGCCAGGTCGGCGATCAGGCCGGCCGTGATCTCCTCGACGCGCGGGCGCATCGCTTCGATGCGGCGCGGGGTGAACGCCTTGGCCACCAGGCTGCGCAGCCTGGTGTGGTCGGCCCCGTAGGCGGTGAACATGTTCTGCATCGCGACCCACATGATCAGCGGCCAGTCCGGCGGGATGTCGCCGTCGCGCCACATGGGCCAGTGCCTGTTCGCGTCCTTGGAGACCCTCGGGTCGAGCAGCAGCTTCTTCGCCAGGTCGTGCCCGGTGACGGCCCAGGCCGACACGCCACCGGGCAGTTCGACGGGCGTGGCCGGGCCGCGCTCGCGCAGGGCGGCGGCCTCGCCGAAGATGTCGCCGCCGGAGGGGTCGATGACGTACGCGTCGGCGGGCGGGGCCTGCGCGCGCACCGGCTCGGTGAAGGTGGTGGTCGTACGGGGCGTGGGCGGCTCGGTGACCTCCAGCAGGGTCGCGGTGAACCGCGAGCCCATGCCGAGGCCGATCGACATGATGGTGTCGCCGGGCTCGAGGGTCTCGTCGTGCAGCAGGTGGTCGATGCCGAGCAGTTGGTCGCACGGCCCGACGTGGCCGAGCTCGCGCAGCATCGGCCAGGTGGTGCGGCCCAGGTCGATGCCGAGCGGTTCCAGCACGACGACCTCCAGTTGGGCCAGGCCCAGACCGGTGACGACGAACCTGGTGATGTCGGAGACGCGGACGCCGGCCTCCTTGGCGGCCTGCTCGACCGCGGTGACCAGTGCCCCGCTCATCAGCGTCAGATACGGGGCCAGGCCGGTGACCTCGATCGGCGTACGGTTGCGGTGGCCCTCGGGGTCCGGGATCGTCGGCGTGGCGAGGACCTCCATCTGGGTCGCGGAACTGTTGGCGGTCGCGACCAGCCGCGCCCGGCCACCCTCGCGGTTGAGCACGGCCGCGACCGCACCGTCGGCCAGGAAAATCCCGATGGTGGGCTGCCAGCGTTCCCACCGCGGCGGCAGGAACCGGGCGGTGGCCGTGACCAGGGTCGCGGTCGCGGCCGGGTCGGCCACCAGGTGCGCGGCGGCGGACTGCAGCGCGGCCGAGCCGCCGTTGCTGGTCGCCTCGACCTCGTAGACGAGGGCGTGGCCGAGGCCGAGGACACGCTGCAGGTGGCAGGAGGACGCCATGTGGTCCTGGTGGTCCATCTGGGCGTAGGCGGCCATGGAGATGTCGGCGCCGCTGAGGCCGGACTCGCGCAGGGCTCCGATCGCCGCGTGCACGGCCATCGCGTGCTCGGTGACGTCGTCGGAGCGGGTGAACGACACGAAGTCCGACAGCGCGAGCAGCCGCCGCATGGTCTCGGTGTCCGGCACGGCCTGCGTCGCGGGCGTGCGGGGCGGCAGATATCGCCCCGTTCCGCCGATGTAGACGTTGTCCCAGATCATGCGTGGTCCTTTCCCCTGAGTACGGACAACCCGGCTCCGTATCCGCTGAAGTCGAGGAGCCAGGTGCTGATGGCCAGCGCCGTGGCCGCGGAGTGCTCCTCCAGTACGGTGAAGTGGTCGCCCGGGACGGTGAGTACTTCCTGAACGGTGGTGGACAGCCGGGGCCACGAGCGCTTCCCGGTGCCCACCAGCAGCACCGGCGCGGTGACGGGCTCCGGGGCGCCGGCCAGATCGAGGTAGCGGCCCATGGCCACCAGCCGGTCGTCGTCGACCGGCTGGACCTGGTGGCCGGCGTCGAGCATGCCGGTGAGCACACCCGGCAGGTCGTCGGGGTAGCCGTCGATGAGCACCACGGCGCTGGGCCGGGCCCCCCGCCGTTCCAGTTCCCCGGCGGTCGCCAGCGCCAGCCACGCGCCCACCGAACGGCCGACCAGCACCGGCGCGGCGACGGCCGACGCGGCCTCGGCGAGTGCCTGGACCAGGATGTCGGCGTCCGCGGGCAGCGGGTCGCCGGCGAAGCCCGGCAGGGTGACCGCCGTGACGTCGCGGGCGGCCTCCAGCGCCGCGGCGAACCGCCCGTACTCCTCGATGCCGCCGGACGCCAGCGCGGACGGCAGGCAGACCAGCGACGGCTGGAGGAAGCCGGTCGCGAGGCCGACCGCCTCGGCCTTGGGCGCGTCGGTGGCCGGGCTCAGCCGGGACGCCGTGGCCAGCAGGTCGAGGCCGTCCTGCGCGCGGCCGACGTCGACGGCCTTGCGCAGCAGGCGCTCCATCGGCCCGGCGACCCGGTTCTCCGGCGAGCACAGCTGCCCGTAGAGGTGGTTGACGAGCTGTTCGGGCGTCGGGAAGTCGAAGACGAGGGTCGCCGGGAGCCGGAGCCCGGTGGCCGCGTTGAGCCGGTTGCGCAGTTCGATGGCGGTCAGCGAGTCGACGCCGTGGTCGCGGAACAGCTGGCGCGGGTCGTCGATCCCGCCGGGGGCCATCCCGAGGATGCTCGCGCTGTGCGTGACGACCAGGTCGAGCAGCAGGGCGCGCTGCTCCGGCTCGGGCAGGGCTTCGAGCCCGGCCCGCAGGTCGCCGGGGCCGGCCGCCGGGGCCGGCGCGCGCCGCGGCCGGGCGAGTCCGCGCAGCAGCGCGGGCGGGGTGTCGATCGCCGCGAGGTCGAGGCGGACCGGCACCAGCACCGGGCGTTCGCCGGCCAGGGCGGTGTCTAACAGGTCGAGGGCCTGCTCGGTGGCCAGCGGCAGCATCCCCGTCCTCGCCAGCCGGCGGTGGCCGGCCCCGGTCAGGGTCCCGGTGATGCCACTGGACTCGGCCCATTGGCCCCAGGCCAGGGAGGTGGCCGGCAGACCGCGCGCGTGCCGGTGCTCGGCGAGCGCGTCGAGGAACGCGTTCGCGGCGGCGTAGTTGGCCTGCCCGGGGGCGCCGAACACGCCGGACGCCGAGGAGAACAGCACGAACGCCCGCAGGTCCAGGTGTTCGGTGGCCTCGTGCAGGTGCCACCCGGCATCGGCCTTCGAGCGCAGCACCGTGTCGATCTGCTCCGGTGTCATCGATCCCACCACGGCGTCGTCGACGACCCCGGCGGCGTGCACGACGGCCCGCAGGTCGGGGATCGAGGCGACGAGATCCCTCAGTGCCCCGCGGTCACCGGCGTCGCAGGCGACCACGGTGAGGGCGGCGCCCAGCTCCTGCCGGAGCCCGGGCGGCTCGACGCCGCGGCGGCCGGCGAGCACCACGTGCGCGGCGCCGTGCCGCGCGACCAGGTGCCGGGCGACCAGGACGCCGAGGGTGCCGGTGCCGCCGGTGATCAGCACGGTGCCGCCCAGGGGCGCGCCGTCCAGGGGCCCGGCCGGCCCGGTCGGGGCGGCCGGGGCGGCCCTCACCAGCCTCGGCACGAGGGCGGTTCCGTCGCGCAACCGGATCTCGGGCTCGCCGTCGCTCACGGCGGCGCGCACCGCGGCGGGGAGCGCCCGTCGTGAGGCGGCCGTGCCGTCGTGCCGGACGGTCAGGATCCGCCCGGGGTTCTCGCTGTGCGCGCTGCGCAGGAAGCCGCGGGCAGCGGCCGAGGCCAGGTCGTCGCCGGTGAGGACCACGAGCCGGGCCGGCGTGTCGGTGGCCAGGAACTCCCGGACCCTGCCGAGCAGTTCCCGGGTCACCGCGTGGGCGGCCGCGACCGGTTCGCCCTCGCCGACGACCTCGTGGAGGACCGTCCCGGTGTCCGGACCGTCCGGTGCCGCCATCGGGGTCCAGTCGACGGCGAACAGCGTGTTCGGCCGGCGCCCGGCCCCGTGACCCGCCGCTTCGACGGGCCGCAGGACGATCTCGTCGATGCTCACGACCGGCGTCCCGGCGGTGTCGGTGATCCGCACCGCGCAGGTGTCCGGCCCGGTCGGGTGCAGCACCACGCGGACCGTCGCGGCCGACCCGGTGACCGACACACCGGAGAACGAGAAGGGCAGCCGCGCCGGGCTGCCGCCGGCGCCGCCGTCCTCGGCCGCGAGGCCGGCGAGCAGGGTCAGCGGCTGGATGGCGGCGTCCAGGAGCGCGGGGTGGACGCGGTAACCGGTGAGCTGCGCGGGGTCCGCCGGGAAGCTCACCTCGGCGTGCAGGTCCTCGCCGTGCCGCCGGATGCCGGTGAGCCCCTGGAAGGTCGGCCCGTAGTCGTAACCGGCGTCGGCGAGCCGGTCGTAGAACGAGCCGATGTCGATCGGCACGGCCTCGCCCTCGTCCGCCCCGGGCACGGCCGTCCGGTCGGCCCGTGCCGCCCGGTCCGCCGGCGGACCGAGCACGCCGGTCGCGTGGCGGGTCCACTCGTCGGGCTCGGCGGAGGTGCGGGAGTGGACGGTGACGGGCCGGCGTCCGGCGTCGTCGGGCGCGCCGACGGTGACCTGCACGTGCACCCCGTCGCGCTCGGAGAGCACGAGCGGCGCCTCCAGGACCAGCTCGGACAGTACGGGGCTGGCCGTGTGCTCGCCGGCGTGGACGGCCATGTCCACGAACGCCATCGCGGGCAGCAGCGTCGAACCGAGCACGGTGTGCTCGGCCAGCCACGGGTGGACGGACGCGGAGAGCTTCCCGGTCAGCACCACGCCCTGCCCGTCGGGGAGCTTCACCAGGGACCGCAGCAGCGGGTGGTCGGGCGTGTCGAGGCCCTCCGACGGGGTGGTGGGGTGGAGCCAGTAGTGCTGGTGCTGGAAAGCGTACGAAGGCACCCGCACGTCCGAGGTCCCCGCCGTCGTGGTCGCTGTCGTGGTCGTGGTCGCCGGAGGCGTCCAGCGCACCGCGCCGTCCGCCCACAACCGCCCCAGCCCCGCGAACAACCGCTCCGCAGAATCACCACCACGCCGCATCAACCCGGTCCCCACCAGCAACGGATGCGGACCCACCTCCACGAACCCCGTGACCCCCTGGCCCGACAGCCACTCCATCGCCTCGGCGAACCGCACCGGCTCCCGCACCTGCCGCACCCAGTACCCCGGCTCCCCCATGCCCACCGGACGCCCCGCCACCGTCGAGACCACCGGAATCACCGGCTCACCGAACGACAGACCCGCGACCACCTCACCGAGTTCCTCCAGCACCGGATCCATCCGCGCCGAATGGAACGCATGACTCACCTCCAGCCGCCGCACCCGACGCCCACGACCCCGCCACACCCCAGCGACCGCCTCGACCGCCGCCTCGTCCCCGGACACCACGACCGCGTCCGGCGCGTTGACCGCCGCCACCTCGGCACCCGGCACCAGCGACCCCGCCACCTCCTCCGCCGACGCCTGGAGCGACACCATCGCCCCACCCCCGGGCAACCCCTGCATCAACCGGCCCCGCGCACCCACCAGCACACACGCGTCCTCCAGCCCCAGGATCCCCGCCACATGGGCCGCCGCGACCTCACCGACGGAATGCCCGACCACGAAGTCCGGCCGCACACCCAGCCACTCCACCAACCGGAACAGCGCCACCTCCAGCGCGAACACCCCGGCCTGCGTGAACTCCGTCTCCCCCAGCACCCCTTCCCCGTCCTCGAACAGCACCTCCACCGACAGCCCCAGCAGGTCGCAGACC
Organism: Kitasatospora sp. NPDC058048; assembly: GCF_042885555.1. Classification (NCBI taxonomy): domain Bacteria; kingdom Bacillati; phylum Actinomycetota; class Actinomycetes; order Kitasatosporales; family Streptomycetaceae; genus Kitasatospora; species Kitasatospora sp. NPDC058048. The sequence goes on from NZ_JBHVRT010000001.1 coordinate 461,191, forward strand.
TCGTCCAAGGCCCCCGCGAACACCGGGAACTCCCGGTACAACTCCCGCCCCATCCCCGCCCACTGACCACCCTGACCGGAGAACACGAACGCCGACCGGCCGGAGTCGCGGGCCTCACCGGTCACCAGACCGGGATGCGCCTCCCCGCGCACCAGGGCCGCCAGTGCCTCCCGTCCGGTCACCACGGCCCGGTGGGCGAACCGGGTCCGCGCGGCGAGCGCGGCGGCGATCCCGTCCGCGTCGGGGGCCTTGGCCGCGTACGCCTGCAGCCTGCGGGCCTGGGCCCGGAGCGACTGCTCGGACTTGGCCGACAGCAGCCACGGCACCGGCCCGACGGCCGCAGGGGCGGGCGCGGAAGCGGGATCGTGGTCAGCCGACTCCGGGGCCGGGGCCTCCAGGATCACGTGCGCGTTCGTCCCGCTGATCCCGAACGCCGAGATGCCCGCACGACGAGGACGGCCCGCCTCCGGCCACGGCCGGGCCTCGGTCAGCAGGGAGACCTGACCCGCCGACCAGTCGACATGGGAACTCGGCTCGTCGACGTGCAGCGTCGGCGGCAGCTCACCGTGCCGCATCGCCATGATCATCTTGATCAGGCCCGCCACACCGGCGGCGGCCTGGGTGTGGCCGATGTTGGACTTCACCGACCCCAGCCACAACGGCTCGTCCCGGTCCCGGCCGTAGGTTGCCAGCAGCGCCTGGGCCTCGATGGGGTCGCCGAGGGTGGTGCCGGTGCCGTGGGCCTCCACCGCGTCCACCTCGGACGGCTCCAGCCCGGCATTGGCGAGGGCCTGACGAATCACCCGCTCCTGCGACGGACCGTTCGGCGCGGTCAACCCGTTCGACGCACCGTCCTGGTTCACTGCGCTCCCCGCGACGACCGCCAACACCTGGTGACCGTTGCGCCGGGCGTCCGACAGCCGCTCCAGCAGCACGACACCCGCGCCCTCACCCCAGGCCGTACCATCGGCCGCCTCGGCGAACGCCTTCACCCGGCCGTCGGCCGCGAGCCCCCGCTGCCGCGAGAAGTCGATGAAGGCGGCGGGGGTCGCCATGATCGTGACACCGCCGGCCAGGGCCAGCGAGCACTCGCCCGAGCGCAGCGCCTGCGCCGCCAGATGGATCGCCACCAGCGAGGACGAGCAGGCCGTGTCCACCGACACCGCGGGACCCTCCAGCCCCAGCAGGTACGACACCCGTCCGGAGGTCACACTCGTCGCCGTGCCGGTGGCCACGTAGCCGTCCGCGTCGCGCGAGATCTGGTCCACTCCGCCCGCGTAGCCGGACGCCCAGATGCCGGTGAACACGCCTGTCTGGCTGCCCCGCAACGACGTCGGATCGATCCCCGCGTCCTCGAACGTCTCCCACACCGTCTCCAGCAGCACCCGCTGCTGCGGATCCATCGCCAGCGCCTCGCGCGGCGAGATCCCGAAGAACGCGGCATCGAAGCCACCCGCGTCCCCGAGGAAGCCACCCGACCTGGTGTACGACGTCCCCGGAGCACCGGCCGGATCGTAGAGACGACCCACGTCCCAGCCACGGTCCGACGGGAACTCACCCACCGCGTCCACGCCACCCGACACCAGGCCCCACAAGTCCTGGGCCGACCCGACCCCACCCGGGTACCGGGCCCCCAGCCCGACCACGACCACCGGATCACCCGATACGGGGATGCCTACCGGCACGGGCGCGACCGTCCCGCGCTCCTGGCCGAGGACCACCTCCCGCAGGTATTCGGCCAGCCGGGCCGGGGTCGGGTGGTCGAAGACCATCGTCGCCGACAACCGGGTCCCGACCGCCGCGGACAGCCGGTTGCGCAGTTCCACCGCGGTGAGCGAATCGAAGCCCAGGTCCTTGAAGGCCCGCTCGACACCGATCTCGTCGCTGCGGCCCAGCACGGCCGAGGCGTGGGTCCTGACCAGGTCGAGCAGGATCTCGCGTTGCCGGGACTCGGCGAGCGATCCCAGCTCGCCCGCCAGTCCGGTGGTCCGCACCGGTCTGCGGGCGTGTGCCAGCGCGCGCAGCACCGGCCGGTCGCCCAGTGCGGACACCTTGAGCCGGGCCGCGACCACCACCGGTTCCGCGGTGTCCAGGCCCCCGTCGAACAGCCCGAGTCCGTAGTCGGTCGCCATCGGCAGCAGGCCCGCGCGGGCGAGGCGTTCACCGTCGGCCTCGGACATCCGCCCGGTCAGCCCGCTGGCCTCGGCCCAGTAGCCCCAGGCCAGCGACACCCCCGGCAGGCCCTGGGCGCGCCGGTACGCGGCCAGGCCGTCGAGGTAGGCGTTCGCAGCGGCGTAGTTGGCCTGCCCGGGGCTGCCGAGCGTCCCGGCCGCCGAGGAGAAGAGGACGAACGCCGTCAGGTCCCGTCCCCGGGTGAGTTCGTGCAGGTTCCAGGCCGCCCGTGCCTTGGGCTCCCAGACCGCGGCGAGGCGCTCGGGGGTCAGGGACTCGACCACGGCGTCGTCCAGCACACCGGCGGCGTGCACGACCGCGGTCAGCGGGTGCGCGGCCGGGATCGCGTCCAGCACGGCCGCCAGCGCGTCCCGGTCGGCGACGTCGCAGGCCGCCACGGTCACCTCCGCGCCCAGCCCGGCCAGCTCCTCGCGCAACGCCGCCCCGCCACCACTACGGCTGACCAGCACCACGTGCCGCACACCACGCTCGGCCACCAGATGCCGGGCCACACGGCCCCCCAGCGTCCCCGTACCACCGGTGATCAGCACCGTACCCGCCGCATCGAAATCCGCGGGAACAGTGAGGACGATCTTCCCGATGTGAGCGGCCCGGCTCATGAACCGGAAGGCGTCCCGCGCGCGGCGGACGTCCCAGGTGGTGAGTGGTGGCAGACGCAGCTCGCCCGCGCCGAGCAGCCGGACGGCCTCGGCCAGGATCTCCCCCAGCCGTTCCGGTCCCGCGTCGGCCAGGTCGAAGGCCAGCACGCCGGGCCGGATGTCGGCCTTGCCCATCTCCACGAACCGCCCGCCGGGCGCGAGCAGCCCCAGGGAGGCGTCCAGGAACTCACCGGACAGCGAGTTCAGCACCACGTCGAAGGGTCCGAACCGGTCGGCGAACTCCAGGGTCCGGGACGACGCGATGTGGTCGTCGTCCAGCCCCAGGGCGCGCAGCGCGTCCCACTTGCCCGGGCCGGCGGTCGCGTGGACGTCCGCGCCCCAGAGCCGCGCGAGCTGGACCGCCGCCATCCCGACGCCGCCGGCCCCGGCGTGGATCAGCACCCGGTCACCGGCCTTCAGCCCGCCCAGGTCGCGCAGGCCGTACCACGCGGTCATGAACGCGATCGGCACAGTGGCGGCCTGGGTGAACGTCCACTCGTCGGGGATGCGCACCAGCACCCTGTGGTCGGCGACGGCGACCCGGCCGAACGCGCCGGGCAGCAGCCCGGCGACCCGGTCACCCGGCCGCAGCCCGGTGACCTCGGCGCCGACCTCGGTGACGACACCCGCGCCCTCGCTGCCGAGCAGCGCCTCGCCCGGGTAGACGCCGAGGGCGATCAGCACGTCCCGGAGGTTCAGGCCGGCCGCCCGCACGGCGACGCGGACCTCCCGGGGCCCGGGCGGGGCCTGCTCGTACGGCAGGAAGGCGAGGTCGTCCAGGCTGCCCGTGCCCGTCTGCGTCAGTCGTCCGTCGAACTCCGACGGCGCGGAGCGCACGAGCCGGGGCACGTAGACGGCCCCGCCGCGCACCGCCACCTGGTCCTCGTCGCCGACCGACAGGCCGTCGGGCAGTTCGTCGGCGTCCACGAGCAGGAACCGGCCGGGGTGCTCGGACTGCGCGGCCCGGACCAGGCCCCAGACGGCCGAGGCTTCCGGGTCGCTCACCCCGTCACCGGGAACGACGGCGACCGCGCCCCGCGTGCGCACCACGAGCCGTTCGCCGGGCCCGGCCAGGAAGTCCTGGATGGCCGTCAGCGCCTCGGCGACCGAGCCGGGCGAGACGACGGCGTCGCCGAGCGCGCCCTCGCCGGGGGTCAGCGGAATCCAGTCGAGGGCGTACAGCGGGCCGCGTTCGGCCATCGGACGGGTGGTCAGCGCCTCGATGGTCGCCACGGGCTCGCCGGACCGGTCCGCCAGGTGGACGGCGTACGTGCCGGGGCGCACCATCGTCAGCCGCACGCGCGCGGAGGTCACGCCGGTGCGGTGGACCGCGATCCCGCCCAGCGAGAACGGCAGCCGCACCTCGCCTTCCGTGCCGGACAGCAGCGCCAGCGGTTGCAGGGCGGCGTCCAGCAGGGCCGGATGGACGGAGAACCGGGCCGCCTCCGGCACGGTGACCTCGGCGAACACCTCCTCGCCGCGGCGCCACACCGCCTGCACGGCCTGGAAGGCCGGCCCGTACTCGTAGCCCGCCGCGGCGAGCGTGTCGTAGAGCCCGGTGACCGGTTCCGCGCCGGCCGGCGGCCACTGCGTCAGCTCCTGCCCGGCCACGGGCTGCCCGACCACAAGCTGCCCGCTCACCGTGCCGGTGGCGTGCCGCACCCAACCGTCCGTACGGGACCGGACGTCCACCGTGCGGCGGCCGGTCCCGTCCGGCTCGCCCACGACGACCTGCACGTCCACCGCGCCGTCCGCGGGCAACGTCAGCGGCGCCTCCAGGACCAGTTCCTCCACTGCCGTCCCGGCCGCGTGCACCACCAGTTCCACGAACGCCGTCGCGGGCAGCAGCACCGTCCCCAGTACTGAGTGATCCGCGAGCCAGGGGTGGGTGGCCAGGGAGAGCCGACCCGTCAGGACCCGCTGCTCGCCGACCTCGACAGCGGCGCCGAGCAGCGGGTGGTCCACCGGGTCGAGCCCGGCCGCGGACACGTCTCCCGCGCCTCCGGCGAGCCAGAACCGCGTCCGCTGGAAGGGGTAGGTGGGCAGCGCCACCGGCTCCCCTCCGGGGAACGGCCACCGCACCGGCACACCCGCGACGAACAGCCGCGCCGCGGCGGCCAGGAACTCGGCCGGGGTGCCGTGGTCGCGGCGCAGTGTCCCGGTCACCACACCCGCCTCGTGCTCCTCCAGCGCGGGCGTGAGCACCGGGTGCGGGCTGATCTCGACGAAGACGGGGTCGCTGCCCGAGGCGAGCAGCAGCCGGGTGGTCCGGTCGAACAGCACGGGTGCGCGGAGGTTGCGGTACCAGTAATCGGCGTCGAGGGCGGAGGTGTCGATCTCCTCGCCGGTGACCGTGGAGTAGAACGGGATCGCCGCCGGGCGTGGTGTGATGCCGGCCAGTTCGGTGAGCAGTTGCTCGCGGATCGCCTCGACCTGGGCCGAGTGCGCGGCGTAGTTGACGGGCAGGCGCCGGGCGCGGATGCCGTCGGCCTCGCAGGCCGTCAGCAGTTCGTCCAGCGCGTCCAGGTCGCCCGAGACGACGACCGAACCGGGGGCGTTGACCACCGCGACGGTGATCCGGTCGTCCCAGCGGGCCACGAACTCGACGGCCCGCTCGTACCCGAGGCCGACCGACACCATCCCGCCGTGTCCGGCCAGGGCGACCAGGGCCTTGCTGCGCAGGGCGACCACCTTGGCGGCGTCCTCCAACGACAACGCCCCCGCCACGTACGCGGCGGCGATCTCGCCCTGCGAGTGCCCGACGACGGCATCGGGCTCGACCCCGTGTGCACGCCACAGCGCGGCCAGGGCCACCATCACCGCGAACAGCGCGGGCTGCACGACGTCGACCCGCTCCAGCGAACCACCGCCGGTCAGCACCTCCACCAACGACCAGTCCGTGTACGGCGTCAACGCCGCCCCACACGCATCGATCGCCTCCCGGAACACCGGCTCCGAGCGGTACAACTCCCCACCCATGCCGACCCACTGCGCCCCCTGACCCGGGAACACGAACACCGAACGACCCAGCGGACGGGCGACCCCGGTCACCAGACCCGGCGCCATACCCCCCTCGGCCAGGGCCTCCCGTGCTTCCGCACCGCTCAGCACCGCGCGGTGCTCGAACCCGGCGCGGGCGGCCAGAGCGCCCCCGACCGCCGCCGCACTCACCTCGGGATGCGCAGCGATGAACGCGCCCAGCCGGCGCGCCTGCTCCCGCAGCGCCGCTTCCGACTTCCCCGACAGCACCCAGGGCACGACCCCGCCCGTGGACTCCGCCGGAACCCCGGCCGGCTCCTCGGCAGCCGCCTCGATGACGACGTGCGCGTTGGTGCCGCTGATGCCGAACGCCGAGATGCCCGCGCGAGGCAGGTGGCCACGGTCGGGCCAGGGCCGGGCCTCGGTGAGCAGCCGGATGTTGCCGGACTCCCAGTCGACGTGCGAGGTCGGCTCGTCGACGTGCAGCGTCGGCGGCAGTTGCCCGTGCCGCATCGCCATGACCATCTTGATCACGCCCGCCACACCGGCGGCGGCCTGGGTGTGGCCGATGTTGGACTTCACCGAGCCCAGCCACAGCGGCTCCACCCGGTCCTGACCGTAGGTCGCCAGCAGCGCCTGCGCCTCGATGGGGTCACCGAGCGTGGTGCCGGTGCCGTGCGCCTCCACCGCGTCCACGTCCGCCGTCGACAGCCCCGCGTTCGCCAGGGCCTGCCTGATCACCCGCTCCTGCGACGGACCGTTCGGTGCCCCGAGGCCGTTGGAGGTGCCGTCCTGGTTGACCGCCGAACCCCGAACCACCGCCAGCACCCGGTGCCCATTGCGGCGGGCGTCGGACAGGCGTTCCAACAGCAGCAGGCCCGCGCCCTCGGCCCAGGCCGTCCCGTCGGCCGCCTCGGCGAACGCCTTCACCCGGCCGTCGGGAGCCAGGCCGCGCTGGCGGGAGAACTCCGTGAACCCCAGCGGGGTCGCCATCACGGTCACTCCGCCGGCCAGGGCCAGTGAGCACTCCCCCGAGCGCAGTGCCTGCGCGGCCAGGTGCAGGGCCACCAACGAGGACGAGCAGGCGGTGTCCAGCGAGACCGCCGCGCCCTCCAGCCCCAGCAGGTAGGCGATTCGGCCGGAGGTCACGCTGGTCGCGGCGCCCGTGCCGAGGTAGCCCTCGGCGTCGGCGGGCGCCTGGTCGCCGTAGCCGGAGGACCAGATGCCGGTGAACACGCCCGTCCGGCTGCCCCGCAACGACGTCGGATCGATCCCCGCATGCTCGAACGTCTCCCACGCGGTCTCCAGCAGCACCCGCTGCTGCGGATCCATCGCCAACGCCTCACGCGGCGAGATCCCGAAGAAATCCGCGTCGAACCCCGCCGCATCCGCCAGGAACCCACCCGACCGCGTGTACGACGTCCCGGGATGATCCGCGTCCGGATGGAACAACCCCTCGACATCCCACCCACGATCCGACGGGAACGCCCCGATCGCATCCACCCCGCCCGACACCAGACTCCAGAGCTCCTCCGGCGACTCCACCCCACCCGGATACCGGGCCCCCATGCCCACGATCACCACCGGATCGTCCGACACCGACACCGCGGGCACCACCGGTGCCGCCGACGCCACACCCCCGTCGAGGATCTGGCTCAGCAGGTGCTCCGCGAGCTGCCGCGGGGTGGGATGGTCGAAGATGACGGTGGCGGTCAGGCGCAGGCCGGTGGCGGTGTTGAGCCGGTTGCGCAGTTCGACGGCGGTCAGGGAGTCGAAGCCGAGGTCCTTGAAGGGCTGCCGGTCCCATGCGGCCCCCGGTTCGCTGTGCCCGAGCACGGCGGCGGTGTCGGCGGTGACCAGGTCGAGTGCGGCCCGCAGCCGTTCGGCCTCCGGCAGCGCCCGCAGGCGGTCGGCGATCGCGCCGTGCCGCACCGGGCGTCGGGCCGCCTTGCGGGAGACGAGGCCCTTGAGGGCCGCCGGGGCCGCCGGGGCGCCCGCCAGCACGGACAGGTCGAGGCGTGCCGGCACCAGCGCGGCCCGGTCCGTGGCCAGGGCCGCGTCGAACAGCGACAGGGCGTGGTCGGTGGCCAGCGGTACGACCCCGGCTCGCGTCAGCCGGTCCTGGTCGGCCTCGGTCAGGTTCCCGGTCATGCCGCTGGCTTCGGCCCAGAAGCCCCAGGCCAGCGAGGTCGCCGGAAGTCCGAGGGCGCGCCGGTGCACGGCGAGGGCATCGAGGAAGGTGTTGGCCGCGGCGTAGTTGGCCTGGCCGGGGCTGCCGAGCGTGCCGGCGGCCGAGGAGAAGAGGACGAAGGCGGTGAGGTCCAGTCCCCGGGTGAGTTCGTGCAGGTTCCACGCCGCCCGGGCCTTGGGCTCCCAGACGGCGGCGAGACGCTCGGGCGTGAGGGATTCGACGACGCCGTCGTCGAGCACACCGGCCGCGTGGACGACGGCCGTCAGCGGACGCTCGGCCGGGATCGAGTCCAGCAGGGCCGCCAGCGCGTCCCGGTCCGCCACGTCACAGGCCGCCACGGTCACCTCCGCGCCCAGCCCCTCCAACTCCTCACGCAGTGCCGCTCCGCCACCGCTGCGGCTGACCAGCACCAGATGCCGCACACCCCGCTCGACCACCAGATGCCGGGCCACATGACCGCCCAGCGTCCCCGTACCACCCGTGATCAACACCGTGCCCCCGGGATCGACCGGCTGGGGAACCGAGAGAACGATCTTCCCCACATGAGCGGCCCGACTCATGAACCGGAACACGTCGACCGCGTCCCGGACCCCGCGCACGTCCAACAGCAGGGGTGCGAACCCGCCGTCAGCGAAGGCCCGTACGACGGCGTCCAGGATCTCGCCGAGCCGTTCCGGCCCCGCGTCCGCGATGTCGAACGCCCGGTAGACGATGCCGGGGTGGTCGGCCGCGTCGCGGATGTCGGTCTTGCCCATCTCCACGAACCGGCCACCGGGCCCGAGCAGCCGCAGGGAGGCATCGACGAACTCGCCGGACAGCGAGTCCAGGACCACGTCCATGGGCGGGAACTTCCGCTCGAACTCCAGGGTGCGCGACGAGGCGATGTGGTCCTCGTCCAGTCCCAGGGCGCGCAGGGTGTGCCATTTGGCCGGGCCGGCGGTGGCGAACACCTCCGCCCCGAGCCGCCGGGCCAGTTGGATCGCCGCCATGCCGACGCCGCCGGTGCCGGCGTGGATCAGCACCCGGTCGCCGGCCTTCAACCCGCCCAGGTCGCGCAGGCCGTACCACGCGGTCAGGAACACCACCGGCACCGACGCGGCCCTGGCGAACGACCAGTCGTCGGGCATCCGGACCAGCAGCCGCTGGTCGGCGACGGTGACCGGGCCGAAGGCGCCGGGGACCAGGCCCATGACACGGTCGCCGGGCCGGAACCGGGTGTCCGGGCCGGTTTCGAGGACGACGCCCGCGCCTTCGCCGCCCATCAGGGCCTCGCCGGGGTAGACGCCGAGGGCGATCAGCACGTCCCGGAAGTTGAGTCCGGCCGCCCGCACGGCGATCCGGACCTGCCCGGGCCCCAGCGGCTCCATGAGCTCCGGGCGGGGCACCAGCGCCAGGTCGTCGATGCTGCCGGTGCCCGTGTCCTCCAGCCGCCAGGTCCCGTCCGGCGGGGTGAGGCTCGCGCCGACGCGGACCAGGCGGGGGACGCGCAGCGCCCCTTGGCGTACCGCCAGTTCCGGCTCGTCCGTGCCGGCGATCAGCGCCGGGTCCCAGGTCGGGTCGGCGTCGACCAGGACGAACCGGTCGGGGTGCTCGGCCCGCGCGCCGCGGACCAGGCCCCAGACCATCGAGTGGTGGAGGCCGACCACGTCACCGGGCGCGGCGGCGACGGCGTTGCGGGTGACGACGGCCAGCCGCGCCCGCTCGCCCGCCAAGTGGTCCCGGATCACGGCGAGTACGCTCCGCGCGCTCTCGTACGCCGCCTCGACGGTGTCCGCCTCGGGCTCCGGCCCGGGCACCTCGTGGACGACCAGGTCCGTGGGGTCGCCGCCCGTCGATGCCGGTTCGAAGGGGACCCAGTCGAGTGCGTACAGGCTGTCCGGGACGGCGGTGGCGTCCCGGACGGTCAGCGACCTGATGACCGCGACCGGGGTGCCGTCCGGATCGGCCACGGCCACGGTGTACGTGTCCGGCCCGGTGGCGGACAGGCGTACGCGCAGCGTCCGGCTGCCCGCGGGCCGTATCGCCACTCCGGTGAACGCGAACGGCAGGCCGGTGCGGTCGGTGAGGAACGCCATGGGATGCAGTGCGGCGTCGAGCAGCGCGGGGTGCAGGGCGAACGGTTCCTCGGCGGGAAGCTCCACCTCGGCGTGGACGGTGTCGCCGACCCGCCAGGCCGCCGTGACGCCCTGGAACGCCGGCCCGTACTCGTAGCCGAGCACGGACAGCGAGTCGTAGAGCCCGTCGACGTCGAGGGGCTCACCGGCCGGCGGCCAGTCCCAGGCGCTCAGCACCGGCTCCTCGCCCAGCGTCCCGGTGGCGTGCCGCACCCACTCGTCGCCGTCACGCGAGTACACCGTGAGCGGGTTGCGGCCGTCCTCCTCGGGGCCCACGACGACCTGGAGGTGCACCGGGGTGTCGTCGAGGACGAGCGGCGTTTCGAGCACCAGTTCCTCGACCGCGTGGCCGAGCCGGCCGGCCGCGTAGGCCGCCATTTCCGCGAACGCGGTGCCGGGCAGGAGGACGGAGCCCCGCACGGCGTGGTCGGCCAGCCACGGGTGGGTGGCGAGCGAGATCCGTCCGCTGAGCACCGCGCCGTCGGGCAGTTCCACGAACGTGCTGAGCAGGGGGTGGTCGCCCGACGCCGTCGGGACGGGCCGCAGCCAGTACGGCCGGCGCTGGAAGGCGTACGTCGGCAGGCTGACGGGCTCGGTGTCGTCCGGGAACCGCCAGTCGACCGGGACACCATGGACGTGCAGGCGGCCGAGCGAGGTGAGGAGGTCGTCCTGGTCGCGCCGGAGCGTGCCGGTGACGAGGAGGTCGGAGCCGTGGTGGTGACCGGTCTCCTCGACGGCGGAGACCAGGACCGGGTGCGGGCTGACCTCGACGAAGACGGTGTGGCCGTGGTCGAGCAGCGCACGGGTGGTCCGGTCGAACAGCACGGGTGCGCGGAGGTTGCGGTACCAGTAATCGGCGTCGAGGGCGGAGGTGTCGATCTCCTCGCCGGTGACCGTGGAGTAGAACGGGATCGTCGCCGGGCGCGGTCTGATGCCGGCGAGGTCGGTGAGCAGTTGCTCGCGGATCGCCTCGACCTGCGCCGAGTGGGCGGCGTAGTCGACGGGCAGGCGCCGGGCGCGGAGGCCGTCGGCCTCGCAGGCCGCCAGCAGCTCCTCCAGCGCGTCCAGATCACCCGAAACCACCACGCTGTCGGCCGAGTTGACCACCGCGACGGTCAGCCGGCCGTCCCAGCGGGCCACGAACCCGGCGGCCCGCTCATGCCCGAGGCCGACCGACACCATCCCGCCCTGATCCGCCAGAGCCACCAAGGCCCTGCTGCGCAGGGCGACCGCCTTGGCGGCGTCCTCCAACGACAACGCCCCCGCCACGTACGCCGCCGCGATCTCCCCCTGCGAATGCCCGACGACGGCATCGGGTTCCACACCATGGGCACGCCACAGTGCCGCCAGGGACACCATCACCGCGAACAAAGCGGGCTGCACGACGTCCACCCGGTCGAGCGGAGCGCCGTCCAGGACATCGGCCAGGGACCAGTCGGTGTACGGGGCCAGGGCCTGGGCGCACTCGTCCATGGCCGCCCGGAAGACGGGGTACGCGGCGTACAACTCCCCGCCCATACCCACCCACTGGGCACCCTGCCCCGGAAACACGAACACCGACCGACCCACCGGATGGACGGTCCCAGTGACCAGACCCGGCACCGACCGGCCCTCCGCCAGTGCCTCCAACGCCTCCGCACCGCTCAGCACCGCACGGTGATCGAAACGCGACCGCCCCGCCAACGCCCGACCCACCGCAACCGCGCCAACTCCCGGATGCCCGGCCAGGAACGCCCCCAGCCGGCGCGCCTGCTCCCGCAAAGCCACATCCGACTTCCCCGACAACACCCACGGCACCACCCCGCCCGCGGACCCCGTCGGAACCCCGACCGGCACCTCGGCAGCCGCCTCGATCACCACATGCGCGTTGGTGCCGCTGATGCCGAACGCCGACACGGCGGCACGGCGCGGACGCCCTGTCTCCGGCCACGGCCGGGCCTCGGTCAGCAGTGAGACCTGGCCCGCCGACCAGTCGACGTGCGAGGTCGGCGCGTCCACGTGGAGGGTCCGCGGCAGTTGCCCGTGCCGCATCGCCATCACCATCTTGATCACACCCGCCACACCGGCCGCCGCCTGGGTGTGCCCGATGTTCGACTTCACCGACCCCAGCCACAACGGCTCGTCCCGCCCCTGACCGTAGGTCGCCAGGAGTGCCTGCGCCTCGATGGGATCGCCCAGGGTGGTCCCGGTGCCGTGGGCCTCCGCCGCGTCCACGTCCGCCGTCGACAGCCCGGCATTCGCCAACGCCTGCCGGATGACGCGTTCCTGCGACGGACCGTTCGGCGCCGCGAGCCCGTTCGACGCGCCGTCCTGGTTCACCGCCGAGCCCCGGACGACCGCCAGCACCCGGTGGCCGTTACGGCGGGCGTCGGACAGGCGCTCCAGCAGCACCAGGCCCGCGCCCTCGCCCCAGGCCGTACCATCGGCCGCCTCGGCGAACGCCTTCACCCGACCGTCGACCGCAAGCCCCCGCTGCCGCGAGAACTCGACGAACCCCGCCGGCGTCGCCATCACCGTCACACCACCGGCCAACGCCAGTGAGCATTCCCCCGCCCGCAGCGCCTGCGCCGCCAGATGGATCGCCACCAGCGACGACGAGCACGCCGTGTCCACCGACACCGCCGGACCCTCCAGCCCCAGCAGGTACGACACCCGCCCGGACGTGGCGCTGGTGGCTGTTCCGGTGGCGAGAAAACCTTCGAGGTCCGGCGGCGGCTGGTTGCCGTAGCCGGAGGACCACAGGCCGGTGAACACCGCTGTCCGGCTGCCGCCGAGTGCGGTCGGGTCGATGCCGGCGTACTCGAAGGTCTCCCAGGCGGTCTCCAGCAGCACCCGCTGCTGCGGGTCCATCGCCAGTGCCTCGCGCGGCGAGATCCCGAAGAACCCGGCGTCGAAGCCGGCGCCGTCGGCGAGGAAGCCGCCCGATCGGCTGTAGGTCGTGCCCGGCCGGTCCGGGTCGGGGTCGTAGACGACGTCCCATCCACGGTCCGGCGGGAATTCGGTGATCGCGTCGGCACCGTCCGAGACGAGCCGCCACAGGTCGTCCGGGGACTCCACTCCGCCCGGGTAGCGGCAGCCCATGCCGATGATCGCGATCGGCTCGCGCGCGGCCTCCTCCATGTCGGCGAGGCGCCTACTGAGCACTCCCAGGTCGGCCGTGGCGCGCTTGAGGTACGTGCGGAGCTTCTCTTCGTCGGACATCGCTACTCCTCACCGTTGCGGGACTCGCCCGAGCGGATGACCTCGGTCCTGCGGTGCGCATCGTCCAAGAGGCTGAACAGTTCGTCGTCGCTGGCCTCGTCGACACCGGCCGCGGAGCCGGTACGTCTGGCGGTCCAGGCCGCGAGAAGTGCTTCGAGGCGGGCCGCGACGGTCTCGTAGTCGGCGTCGGCGGCTGCCGCGTCCAGGGTGGACTTGAGCCGGTCGAGTCCGGCGAGCAGGGGGTCGGGTTCGGTGCCGCGCAGCCGCGTGTGCACGAAGGCGGCGAGGCGGGCCGGTGTCGGGTGGTCGAAGACGAGCGTGGCGGGCAGGCGCAGGCCGGTGTCCGCGTCGAGCTGGTTGCGCAGTTCCACGGCGGTGAGCGAGTCGAACCCGATGTCGGTGAACGCCTGGTCGGGGTTGACCGCCTCCGGTGACGAGTGCCCCAGGACGAGGGCGACCTGGCCCACGACGAGTCGCAGCACGTCGGCCTGCGTCCACACGCGGTCGGCGGCCTGCCTGCGCCGGGGCCGTACCAGCTCCCGCAGCAGGGCGGGCGGGTCGCCGGCGCGGCGCAGCGCCGGCAGGTCGAACCTGACGGGGGCGAGGGCGGGGGTGCCCGCGGTCAGCGCGGTGTCGAACAGGGCCAGCGCGTCCGGCGTCGGCAGCGGCCGTACGCCGGCCCTGGCCAGGCGGTGCCGGTCGGTGGCGGTCAGACCTCCGGTCATGCCGCTGGCCTCCGCCCAGTAGCCCCAGGCGAGCGACACGGCCGGCTTGCCCTGGGCGTGCCGGTGTGCGGCGAGGCCGTCGAGGTACGCGTTCGCCGCCGCGTAGTTCGCCTGGCCCGCGCCGCCCAGCACACCGGCCGCCGAGGAGAACAGCACGAACGCCTCCAGGTCCGAGGTCAGTTCGTGGAGGTGCCGCGCCGCGAGGGCCTTCGGCTCCCACACGCGTGCGAACTGCCGCGGGGTGAGGGATTCCACGACGGTGTCGGCCAGCGTGCCCGCGGCGTGGATCACCGAGGTGACCGGGTGTTCGGCGAGCAGCCGCGCCACCGCCTCGCGGTCGGACACGTCGCACGCCACGATGTCGGCGGTCGCGCCCAGCGCGGCCAGGTCGGCGGTCAGCGCGGCCGCGCCGGGGGCGTCCGGGCCGCGCCGGCCGACCAGCAGCAGGTGCCGCACGCCGTGCCGTACGGCGAGGTGGCGGGCGATCGTGCCGCCCAGGGTGCCGGTGCCGCCGGTGACGAGCACCGTGCCCTCGGGGCTGAGCGGCGAGGGCAGCGGTTCGGTCCGCGCCCGTTCGAGGCGGGGGACGTGAACGGCGCCGGCGCGGATCGCGAGCTGGGGTTCGTCCCCGGCCAGCCGGACCTCGTCGCCGCCGTCAACGTCGACCAGCACGAACCGGCCGGGGTGCTCGGTGGCGGCCGAGCGGACCAGGCCCCAGACGGCGGTGGCCTGCGGGTCGACGTCCTCGCCCGGCCGGACCGGCACGGCGTTGCGTGTGGCGACCACCATGCGCGGGGTGTCCGTGGTGAGGAAGTCCTGGATCACCCGCAGCGTCTCGACGGGCGAGGTGGCGTGGTGGACCGGGATGTCCGGTTCGGTGGTCGCCGCTTCCAGGACCGGCCACGCCACCTGGTACGGCACCTCCTGCGTGGTGGCCCCGGCCGGCCGGCGCAGGGTCAACGAGGCGATCTCGGCGACCGGCGCGCCCGACTGGTCGGCGAGGCCGATCGCGCAGGTGTCCTGGCCGGTCATGGTCAGCCGGACCCTGGCGTGCTCGGCGCCGCGCCACCAGGAGATCCCGGCGAAGGAGAACGGCATCTTCGCCCGGTCGTCGGCGACGGTCACGATCTGGATCGCGGCGTCGAGCAGGGCGGGGTGCAGGGCGAACCGGGTGTCGCCGGAGGGTACGGCCACCTCCGCATAGAGGGTGTCGCCGTCGCGCCAGGCCGCTCGCAGGCCTTGGAAGGCCGTGCCGTAGGCGAATCCGGCGTCGGCCAGGTTGTCGTAGAAGGCGTCGAGGTCGACGGCTTCGGCGTGCGGCGGCCACTGCCGTGCCCAGGGCTCCGGTGGTGCGGCGGGTACGGCGGGTACGGCGCCCAGGGTGCCGGTGGCGTGCCGTACCCACTCGCCGTCCGCGCGCGAGTGGATCGAGACGCTCCGCCGGCCCGCCCGGTCGGGGCCGACGGTCACGGACACCTGCACGCCGTCCGCGACCACCAGCGGTGTCTCCAGCGTCAGGTCCTCGACCGCCGGGCGGCCGACGTGTTCGCCGGCCCGGAGCGCCAGGTCCACGAACGCGGCGGCGGGCAGCAGGGGCGAGCCGGAGATGACGTGCTCGGTGAGCCACGGCTGCGCGGCGGTGGCGAGGTGTCCCGTCAGCACCACGCCGTTGTCGTCGGGGAGTTCCATGGCGTCCCGCAGCAGCGGGTGGTCGATCCGGCCGTCACCGGTCGGTGTCGGGGTGGTGGGGTGGAGCCAGTAGTGCTGGTGCTGGAAGGCGTACGAAGGCACCCGCACGTCCGAGGTCCCCGCCGTCGTGGTCGCTGTCGTGGTCGCGGGTGGCGTCCAGCGCACCGCGCCGTCCGCCCACAACCGCCCCAGCCCCGCGAACAACCGCTCCGGAGAATCACCACCACGCCGCATCAACCCGGTCCCCACCAGCAACGGATGCGGACCCACCTCCACGAACCCCGTGACCCCCTGACCCGCCAGCCACTCCACGGCATCGGCGAACCGGACCGGCTCCCGCACCTGCCGCACCCAGTACCCCGGCTCCCCCATGCCCACCGGACGCCCGGTCACCGTCGAGACCACCGGGATCGCCGGCTCACCGAACGACAGGCCCGCGACCACCTCACCGAGTTCCTCCAGCACCGGCTCCATCCGCGCCGAATGGAACGCATGACTGACCTCCAGCCGCCGCACCCGACGCCCACGACCCCGCCACGCCTCGGCAACCGCCTCGACCGCCGCCTCGTCGCCCGACACCACCACCGCGTCCGGCGCGTTGACCGCCGCCACCTCGGCACCCGGCACCAGCGACCCCGCCACCTCCTCCGGCGACGCCTGGAGCGACACCATCGCCCCACCCCCGGGCAACCCCTGCATCAACCGGCCCCGCGCACCCACCAGCACACACGCGTCCTCCAGGCCCAGGATCCCCGCCACATGGGCCGCCGCGACCTCACCGACGGAATGCCCCACCACAAAGTCCGGCCGCACCCCCAGCCACTCCACCAGCCGGAACAACGCCACCTCCAACGCGAACACCCCGGCCTGCGTGAACTCCGTCTCCCCGAGTACGCCTTCCCCGTCCTCGAACAGCACCTCCACCGGCAGGCCCAGCAACCCGCACACCTCGTCCAGCACCCGAGCGAACACCGGGAACTCCCGATACAGACCCCGCCCCATCCCCGCCCACTGACCACCCTGACCGGAGAACACGAACGCCGACCGGCCCGGGAAGGCAGTGCCCGTGACGATTCCGGGCTGTCCGTCGATCAGCGCGTCCAGGCCGGACGGGTCCGTCAGCACGGCACGGTGCGGGAACCGGGCCCGCGTGGCCAGGTCCGCGGCCACCTCGGCCGGTGTGACCTCGGGGTGCTCGGTGAGGAACCCACGCAGCCTGCGGGCCTGGTCGCGCAGGGCCTCGTCGGACTTGGCCGACAGCAGCCACGGCACCGGCACGACGGCTGCGGGCGCGGAAGCGGCGGGGGACTCGGGCGACGTCTCCTCGGCCGGCTCCGGGGCCGGTGCCTCCAGGATCACGTGCGCGTTCGTACCGCTGATGCCGAACGCCGAGATGCCCGCGCGACGCAGGTGGCCGCTGTCGGGCCAGGGCCGGGCCTCGGTGAGCAGCCGGATGTTGCCGGACTCCCAGTCGACGTGCGAGGTCGGCGCGTCGACGTGCAGCGTCGGGGGCAGCTCACCGTGCCGCATCGCCATGATCATCTTGATCACACCCGCCACACCGGCGGCGGCCTGGGTGTGGCCGATGTTCGACTTGACCGACCCGAGCCACAACGGCTCCACCCGCCCCTGACCGTACGTCGCCAGCAGCGCCTGCGCCTCGATGGGGTCACCGAGCGTCGTCCCCGTACCGTGCGCCTCCACCGCGTCCACCTCGGACGCTTCCAACCCGGCATTGGCGAGGGCCTGACGGATCACCCGCTCCTGCGACGGACCGTTCGGCGCGGTCAACCCGTTCGACGCCCCGTCCTGGTTCACCGCCGAGCCCCGCACCACCGCCAGCACCCGGTGACCGTTGCGGCGGGCGTCCGACAACCGCTCCAGAAGCACGACACCCGCACCCTCACCCCACGCCGTCCCGTCGGCCGCCTCGGCGAACGCCTTCACCCGACCGTCGACCGCAAGCCCCCGCTGCCGCGAGAACTCGACGAACCCCGCCGGCGTCGCCATCACCGTCACACCACCGGCCAACGCCAACGAGCACTCACCCGAGCGCAGCGCCTGCGCCGCCAGATGGATCGCCACCAGCGACGACGAGCACGCCGTGTCCACCGACACCGCCGGACCCTCCAGCCCCAACAGGTACGACACCCGCCCGGAGGTCACACTCGTCGCCGTGCCCGTCGAGAGGTAGCCCTCCAGGTCGGGCGGCTGTGCCCCGGCGCCGTAGCCGGATGCCCAAATGCCGGTGAAGACGCCCGTCCGGCTGCCCCGCAGCGACGTCGGATCGATCCCCGCGTCCTCGAACGTCTCCCACACCGTCTCCAGCAGCACCCGCTGCTGCGGATCCATCGCCAACGCCTCGCGCGGCGAGATCCCGAAGAACGCCGCGTCGAACTCGGCGGCGGCGTCGAGGAAGCCGCCCCACCGCGTGTACGACCTCCCCGGACCACCGGCCGGGTCGTAGAGACGACCCACGTCCCACCCACGGTCCGACGGGAAGTCCCCCACCGCGTCCACGCCACCCGACACCAGACGCCACAGCTCCCGCGCCGAGCCCACCCCACCCGGGTACCGGGCCCCCAACCCCACGACCACGACGGGGTCGTCCGACACCGGAATCCCGACCGGCATGGGTGGGGCAGGGGCCTGGCGCCGAGCGCCGACCAGGAGGTCCCGCAGGTGGCCGGCCAGCGCGCCGGGGGTCGGGTGGTCGAAGACCATCGTCGCGGGCAGCCGTACCCCGGCGACCGCGGACAGCCGGTTGCGCAGTTCGACCGCGGTGAGCGAATCGAAGCCCAGGTCCTTGAAGGCCCGCTCGGCGCCGACGGCCGCGGTGTCGGTGTGGCCGAGGACCGCGGCCGTCTGGCCGGTGACCAGTGCCAGGACGCGGCTGTGCTGCTCGGTCTCGGGCAGGGCCGCCAGTTCCCTGCCCAGGCCCGGCCGGTCCGTGCGCCGGGCGGGCCGGGTACGGGTGAGGCGGCTGAGCAGGGGGCGGGTGGACGCCGCCGACAGGTCGAGGTGTGCGGGGACCAGCGCGGGATCGGCGGCGCCCAGGGCCAGGTCGAACAGTGCCAGCGCCTGGTCCGTGGGCATCGGCAGCACGCCGGCGCGGGCGAGGCGCCTGCGGTCGGTGTCGGTGAGGTGTTCGGTCAGGCCGCTGGCCTCGGCCCACTGTCCCCAGGCCAGCGACACGCCCGGCAGACCCAGGGCACGCCGGTGCACGGCGAGGGCGTCCAGGAAGGCGTTCGCGGCGGCGTAGTTCGCCTGGCCCGGGCCGCCCAGCACACCGGCGGCGGACGAGAAGAGCACGAACGCGCTCAGGCCGAGGTCCTTCGTCAGCTCGTGCAGGTGCCAGGCGGCGTCGGCCTTGGGCCGCAGCACCCGGTCGATCCGGCCGGGCGTGAGGGATTCGACGACGCCGTCGTCGAGCACCCCGGCCGCGTGCACGACCGCGGTCAGCGGGTGTGCGGCCGGGATCGAGTCCAGCACGGCCGCCAGCGTGTCCCGGTCGGCCACGTCGCAGGCCACCACCTCGGCGTCGAAGTCCACCTCCGCCCCGCTCCTGCTGAGCAGGAGCAGGTGCCGGATGCCGTGCCGGTCGCGCAGGTGCCGGGCGACGAGGCGGCCCAGTGTTCCGGTGCCTCCGGTGATCAGCACGGTGCCGTTCGGGTCGAGCGGGCCGGGTGCCGGGGCCGCCTCGGCCCGCACCAGGCGGGCGGCGCGGGCGGCGCCGTCGCGGACGACGAGCTGCGGTTCGTCCCCCGCGACGAGGACGCGGTCGTCGGTGTCGACGAGCACGAACCGGTCGGGGTGTTCCGCCTGGGCCGCGCGGACCAGGCCCCAGACGACGCTGGACGGCAGGTCGACGGGGTCCGGCCCGACCGCCCCGCGGGTCACGACGGCCAGCCGGCCGTCCCCGTCGCGCAGGAAGTCCTGGAGCACGCCCAGCGTCTCGGCGGCGACGGTGTGCGCGGCCGCCACGGGGTCTCCCGCCGGGGGCGTGACGTGGTGGACGGCCGGGGGTTCGCCGCTGCTCTCGACGGGCACCCAGTCTAGGCGGAAGAGCTGGTTGGTCCCGGCGGCCGGCATGCCCGGCGGCCGGTGGCGCACGGTCAGCGCGTCGATCGCCGCCAGCGGCCCGGAGTCGTCGGCGAGCGCGACCCGGAAGGTGTCGGGGCCGGTGGGTGTGAGGCGGACCCGGGCCGTGGAGCCGGCCTTCCGCATCGACACCCCGGCGAAGGAGAACGGCAGGCGGCCGGCCGCCAGCAGGGTCAGCGGCTGGAGTGCGGCGTCGAGCAGCGCGGGGTGGAGACCGAAGCGGTCGCGGGTGTCGGCGGGCAGCGCCACCTCGGCATAGAGCTCGTCGCCCTGTTGCCTGATCTCGCGTACGCCCGCGAACACCGGCCCGTACTCGTAGCCCTGGGCGGCGAGGGTGTCGTAGAAGTCGGTCAGGTCGACGGGCTCACCGGCCGGCTGCCAGGACTCGCCGTTGTCGTACGGGCGGGGGTGGTCGCCGGTCGCCAGCATGCCGGTGGCGTGCCGCAGCCAGGTGCCGCCCGTCCGGGAGTGCACGGTGACGGGGCGTCGGCCCGTCCCGTCCGGTGCGCCGACGACGACCTGGACCGGCACGGAACCGTCGTCCGGCAGGATCATGGGGGCTTCCAGCACCAGTTCGTCCAGGACGTCGCAGCCCGCCTGCCGGCCTGCGTGCATGGCGAGTTCGACGAACACGGTGCCGGGCAGCAGCACGGAGCCCAGGACGACGTGGTCGGCCAGCCAGGGCCGGGTGGCCGTCGAGAGCCGCCCCGTGAGCAGCACGCTCTGGTCCCCGGCCAGTTCGACGACGGCCCCGAGCAGCGGGTGACCGGCCGATTCCAGTCCCGCCGCCGACACGTCGCCCTTCGCGGCCACGGGGTTCAACCAGTACGGCCGGTGCTGGAAGGCGTACGTCGGCAGCGGGACGTGGTGGGCCTCGCCGGGGAAGACCGGCGTCCAGTCGACGGCCACGCCTTGCGTGTGCAGGCGCGCCAGGGCGAGGTGGAATTCCTGCCGGCCGCTGCCGCGGCGCAGCGTGCCGGTCACCACGCCGTCCATCACCGGCACCAGGACGGGGTGCGGGCTGACCTCCACGAACACGCCGTGCCGGTCCTGCGTGAGGGCCTCGACGGCGAGGTCGAAGCGTACGGGTTCGCGGAGGTTGCGGTACCAGTAATCGGCGTCGAGGGCGGAGGTGTCGACCGGCTCGCCGGTGACGGTGGAGTAGAAGGGGATCGCCGCCGGGCGCGGTGTGATGCCGGCGAGGTCGGTGAGCAGTTGCTCGCGGATCGCCTCGACCTGGACGGAGTGGGCGGCGTAGTCGACGGGCAGGCGGCGGGCGCGGATGCCGTCGGCCTCACAGGCCGCCAGCAGTTCGTCCAGCGCGTCCAGATCGCCCGACACCACCACGCTGTCCGCGGAGTTGACCACCGCCACCGTCAGCCGGCCGTCCCAGCGGTCCACGAACCCGGCGGCCCGCTCATGCCCGAGGCCTAGGGAAACCATGCCGCCCCGGTCGGCCAGCACCGCCAGCGCCTTGCTGCGCAGGGCGACCACCTTCGCGGCGTCGTCCAGGGACAACGCCCCCGCCACGTACGCCGCCGCAATCTCCCCCTGCGAATGCCCGACGACGGCATCGGGTTCCACACCATGGGCACGCCACAGTGCCGCCAGGGACACCATCACCGCGAACAGGGCGGGCTGCACGACGTCCACCCGGTCGAGCGGCGCGCCGTCCAGAACATCGGCCAGGGACCAGTCGGTGTACGGGGCCAGGGCCTGGGCGCACTCGTCCATGGCCGCCCGGAAGACGGGGTACGCGGCGTACAACTCCCCGCCCATACCCACCCACTGGGCACCCTGCCCCGGAAACACGAACACCGACCGACCCGGCGAACCGGCCATCCCCGTGATGACGCGGGGGCCTCCGTCGGCGAGGGCGGCCAGTTCCGCCATGAGGTCGGTCCGGGTGCTGCCCACCAGGGCCGCCCGGTGGGCGAGCATGGTGCGGGTGGTGGCGAGGGCCCGGCCGATCGCGGCCGACCGGAGTCCGGGGTGGGCGGTGAGGTGGTCCGCGAGCCGTCGGGCCTGGGCGCGGAGGGCGTCGTCCGTCTTGCCGGACAGCAGCCATACGGTGGGCTCCGCGGAGTCGTCCGCGGCGGGTTGTCCGGGGGTTTCTTCCGGGAACTGTTCGATGACGACGTGGGCGTTGGTGCCGCTGGCCCCGAAGGCCGAGATGCCCGCGCGACGGGGACGCCCCGTCTCCGGCCACGGCCGGGCCTCGGTCAGCAGCCGGATGTCACCGGTGTCCCACTCGACGTGCGGCGTGGGCTCCTGGACGTGCAGCGTCGGCGGCAGTTCGGCGTGCCGCATCGCCATGACCATCTTGATCAGGCCGGCCGCGCCGGCGGCGGCCTGGGTGTGGCCGATGTTGGACTTCACCGACCCCAGCCACAACGGCTCGTCCCGGTCCCGGCCGTACGTCGCCAGCAGCGCCTGCGCCTCGATGGGATCACCGAGCGTCGTCCCCGTACCGTGCGCCTCCACCGCGTCCACCTCGGACGGTTCCAGCCCGGCATTGGCCAGGGCCTGACGAATCACCCGCTCCTGGGAGAGGCCGTTGGGCGCGGTCAACCCGTTGGACGCCCCGTCCTGGTTCACCGCCGAGCCCCGCACCACCGCCAGCACCCGGTGGCCGTTGCGACGGGCGTCCGACAACCGCTCCAGCAGCACCAGCCCCGCACCCTCACCCCACGCCGTGCCGTCGGCCGTCGACGAGAAGGGCTTGCACCGGCCGTCGGGGGCCAGGGCGCGCTGGCGGGAGAACTCCGTGAACTGGAGGGGGGTCACGCTCACGGTCACCCCGCCGGCCAGGGCGAGTGTGCACTCCCCCGAGCGCAGTGCCTGCGCGGCGAGGTGGATCGCCATCAGTGACGAGGAGCAGGCGGAGTCGACGGACACGGCCTGGCCCTGGAGGCCCAGCAGGTAGGAGACCCGGCCGGAGGTGATGCTCGGCGAGATGCCGGTGGCGAGGTAGCCCTCGGTGTCGGGCGGTGCCTGGTCGGGGCTGCCGACGTAGCCGGAGGACCAGATGCCGGTGAACACGCCCGTCCGGCTGCCCCGCAACGACGTCGGATCGATCCCCGCATGCTCGAACGTCTCCCACGCGGTCTCCAGCAGCACCCGCTGCTGCGGATCCATCGCCAACGCCTCACGCGGCGAGATCCCGAAGAAATCCGCGTCGAACCCCGCCGCATCCGCCAGGAACCCACCCGACCGCGTGTACGACGTCCCAGGATGATCCGCGTCCGGATGGAACAACCCCTCGACATCCCACCCACGATCCGACGGGAACGCCCCGATCGCATCCACCCCACCCGACACCAGACTCCAGAGCTCCTCCGGCGACCCCACCCCACCCGGCAACCGGCACCCCATGCCCACGATCACCACCGGATCGTCCGACACCGACACCGCGGGCACCACCGGCACCACACCCTTTGCCGCACCGGAGAGTTCGGCCGTGAGGTGGTCGGCGAGGTCGGCGGGGGTGGGGTGGTCGAAGACGAGGGTCGCGGGCAGCCGCAGGCCGGTGGCGCCGGCGAGGCGGTTGCGCAGTTCGACGGAGGTCAGGGAGTCGAAGCCGAGGTCGCGGAAGGCGAGTCCGGGGGTGATCGCGGCGGCGTCGGAGTGGCCGAGGACGGTGGCGGTATGGGCGGCGACCAGGGACAGCAGGTCCGACGCGGGGGCCTTCGGCGTCGGCAGGGTCTGCGGCATCGAGAGGTCGGCCGTGGTCAGCGCGGGACGTCCGGCAGCCAGCGCGGTGTCGAACATGGCCAGGGCCCGTTCGGTGCTGATGGGGCGGATGCCCTGGCGGGCGAGGCGTTGGCGGTCGGCCGCGGTGAGGTGGGCGGTCATGCCGCTCTCCTGCTCCCAGTAGCCCCAGGCCATCGACACGGCGGGCAGTCCGAGGGTCTGCCGGTGTGCGGCGAACGCGTCGAGGTAGGAGTTCGCGGCCGCGTAGCCGGCCTGGCCGGCGTTGCCGAGTACACCCGCGGCCGCGGAGAACAGCACGAAGGCGGCGAGGTGGTGTTCGCGGGTCAGCTCGTGCAGGTTCCAGGCGCCGTCGACCTTGGGACGCAGCACCCGGTCGAGTTGCTCCGCGGTCAGCCGTTCCACCACGGTGTCGTCGAGCACCCCGGCCGCGTGGACGACGGCGGTGAGCGGATGCTCGGCCGGGATCGAGTCCAGTACGGCCGCCAGCGCGTCCCGGTCCGCGACGTCACAGGCCACGACCCGCACGTCGACGTCCCCTTGCGCCTCCAGGTGCGGCACCGCGCCGCCGCCGCGGCTGACGAGCAGCAGGTGCCGTACCCCGTAGCGGGACACCAGGTGCCGGGCGACGGCCCGGCCGAGGGTGCCGGTGCCGCCGGTGATCAGCACGGTGCCGTCGGGGTCGATCGGCCGGGGGACGGTGAGGACGATCTTGCCGGTGTGGCGGGCCTGGCTCATCAGCCGGAAGGAGGCGACCGCCTGGCGGAGGTCCGCGGCGGTGACCGGCAGCGGCTCCAGTGTCCCGTCGGCGACCATCGCCACGACCTTGGAGAGGATGTCGCCCTGCCGCGCGGGGTCGACGTCGTTGAGGTCGAAGGCCCGGTAGATCAGGCCCTCGGGTGAGCGGACGTCCGTCCTGCCCAGCTCGACGAACCGTCCGCCGTCGGCGAGCAGCCGCAGGGAGGCGTCGGTGAGTTCTCCCGCGAGCGAGTTGAGGACGACGTCCATGGCCGGGAACCGCTCGGCGAACCGGGTGTCGCGGGAGGAACCGATGTGGTCGTCCGCCAGTCCGAGGCGCCGCAGGGTGTCCCACTTGGCGGGGCTCGCGGTGGCGAAGACCTCCGCGCCGCTGTTCAGGGCCAACCGGATGGCGGCCATGCCCACACCGCCCGCGCCGGAGTGGACCAGGACCCGGTCTCCGGGGCGCAGTTCGCCGAGGTCGAACAGCCCGTACCAGGCGGTGGTGAAGGCGACAGGCACCGACGCCGCCTCGGTGAAGCTCCAGCCCTCGGGGATCGCCGTCAGGAGCCGGTGGTCGGCGACCGCGCGCGGCCCGAAGGCGCCGGGCACCATTCCCATGACGCGGTCGCCGGGCCGCCAGGCCGTGACGCCGGGACCGACCTCGATGACGGTGCCGGCCCCTTCGCCGCCCAGCGGGGGCCGGTCCGGGTACATGCCGAGGGTGATGAGCACGTCGCGGAAGTTCAGGCCGGCCGCGCGTACGGCGACCCGTACCTGTCCGGGTTCCAGCGCGGCCTCCTGCCAGGACGGCAGGGCCAGGTCGTCCAGTTGCCCGGTGCCGGACTCGCTCAGCCGGTACACGCCGTCGGGGGCGGTCGGTTCCGGCGCGTACCTGGCCTGCCGCGGCACCAGGACGCCTTCCCGGCGCAGGGCCAGTTCGGGTTCGTCGCCGGCCGTCATGGCGGCCCGGACCGCGTCCTCCTCGGACGCGTCGCCCATGTCGACCAGGACGAACCGGCCGGGGTGCTCGGCGGCGGCGCTGCGGACCAGGCCGCGTACGGCCGCGCCGGCCACGCCGCGGGTCAGGACGGCCAGGCGCGCGTCCGTCCGCTCCGGCTGCCCGGCCAGGAAGTCCTGGACGAGCGCGCGGGCCCGCTGGACGAGGGCGTGCACGGAGTCCGCGTCGGCTTCCGCGGCGAGTACCGGGCTCGGCACCACCTCGGTCGGTGGGCCCGCGATGAGGGGTACCCACTGGGTGTGCAGCACCGCGGCCCGGGCCTCGGCGGCCGGACGGACGGTCAGCGCGGTGATGTCCGCGACCGGGTTGCCGGACAGGTCGGTCAGGGTCGCGCGGTAGGTGCCGGTGCCCGTGCGGGCCAGGTGGACCCGGGCGGACGACACACCGGTGGTGTGCACGGCGACGCCGGAGAAGGAGAACGGCAGCCGGACCCGGGTGTCGGGGCTGAGCAGGATCAGCGGCTGGAGTGCGGCGTCCAGGAGCGCGGGGTGGATGCCGAAGCGGGCGCCGTCGGGGACGGACACCTCGGCGTACAGTTCGTCCTCGCCCCGCCACAACTCCCGCACGCCCCGGAACGCGGGGCCGTACTGGTATCCGAGTCCGGCGAGGTGGGCGTAGAACCCTTCGGGGTCCACGGGTTCGGCGTTCCTCGCGGGCCGGGCGGGGCGACCGGGCGGCACCTGGCCGCCGAGGGTTCCGGACGCGTGGCGGACCCAGCCGTCGCCGCCCTTGGCGTGCACGGTGACCGGTCGGCGGCCGGCGTCGTCCGGGGCGCCGACCGAGACCTGGATGTCCGTGGGTGCGTCGGAGAGCGCGAGGGGCAGGTGCAGGACGAGGTCGTCGAGGGTCCCGCCGGCCAGGGTGGCGAGTTCGAGGAAGGCGGTGCCCGGCAGCAGGACCGTGCCGTCGACGGCGTGGTCGGCCAGCCAGGGGTGGGTGCGGGTGGAGACGCGCCCACTGTGCACGGTGGTCCCGTCGGGCAGTTCGACCGTGGTGCCCGCCAGCGGGTGCCCGGTGGCGTGGTCGCCGGCCGCGGAGGTGAGCCAGTAGGTGCTGCGCTGGAAGGGGTAGCGCGGCAGCCTGACGCCGTGCGGGCGGTCGTGCGGCCAGGTCACGGCGACGCCCTGGACGTGGAGGCGGGCCAGGGCGGTGTGGAATTCCCCGATGGCGCCGTGGTCGCGGCGCAGGGTGCCGGTCGCCACGCCGTCCAGGTCCTGCACCAGCACCGGGTGCGGGCTGACTTCCACGAACACCTCGTGGCCGTCGGCGGTGAGCCGGGCGGTGGCCAGGTCGAACCGTACGGGTTCGCGGAGGTTGCGGTACCAGTAGCCGGCGTCGAGGGCGGAGGTGTCGACCGGCTCGCCGGTGACCGTGGAGTAGAACGGGATCGCCGCCGAGTGGGGCGTGATGTCGGCCAGTTCGGTGAGCAGTTGCTCGCGGATCGCCTCGACCTGCGCCGAGTGGGCGGCGTAGTCGACGGGGATGGCGCGGGCGCGGATGCCGTCCCTGGCGCAGGCTGCCAGCAGTTCGTCCAGGGCCCCGGGTTCGCCGGACACGACGACGGTCGAGGCGGAGTTGACCACCGCGACGGTGATCCGGTCGCCCCAGGGGCTCAGGTAGCCGGCGGCGTCGTCCGCGGACAGCGCGACCGAGACCATGCCGCCGTGTCCGGCCAGGACGACCAGGGCCTTGCTGCGCAGGGCCACCACCTTCGCGGCGTCGTCCAGGGACAACGCCCCCGCCACGTACGCGGCAGCGATCTCGCCCTGCGAATGCCCGACCACCGCGTCGGGCTCGACACCGAAGGAGCGCCACAGCTCGGCCAGCGCCACCATCACCGCGAACAGGGCCGGCTGCACCACATCCACCCGCTCCAGCGACCCACCACCGGTCAGCACCTCCACCAACGACCAGTCGGTGTACGGCGCCAGCGCCGCGTCACACGCATCGATCGCCTCCCGGAACACCCGCTCCGAGCGGTACAACTCCCCACCCATACCGACCCACTGCGCCCCCTGACCCGGGAACACGAACACCGAACGACCCACCGGGCGGGCGGTCCCGGTGACCAGACCCGGCGCCGTGCCGCCCGCGGCCAGGGCGTCCAGGGCCGCGGCGCTGCCCACCACCACGGCCCGGTGCTCGAACACGGTGCGGGCGGCCAGAGCGCCCCCGACCGCCGCCGGGCTCACCTCGGGACGCGCAGCGATGAACGCGCCCAGCCGACGCGCCTGCGCCCGCAACGCCGCCTCGGACCGGGCCGACAGCGGCCAGAGGACCTGGTCGTCCGCGCGGCCCCGGGGAGAGCGTGCGGCGGAGTCGGCCTCTGCGGGCTGTTCGAGGATGCTCTGCTCGATGACGACGTGGGCGTTGGTGCCGCTGATGCCGAAGGCGGAGACGGCGGCCCGCCGTGGCCGCCCGCTCGCGGGCCAGGCGACCGGTTCGGTGAGCAGGCGAACCGCGCCGGAGGCCCAGTCGACGTGCGGGGTGGGCGCGTCCACGTGGAGGGTCCGCGGCAGCTCGCCGTGCCGCATCGCCATGACCATTTTGATCAGGCCGGCCGCGCCGGCGGCGGCCTGGGTGTGGCCGATGTTGGACTTCACCGAGCCCAGCCACAGCGGCTCGTCCCGATCCCGGCCGTACGTCGCCAGCAGGGCCTGGGCCTCGATGGGATCACCGAGGGTGGTGCCGGTGCCGTGCGCCTCCACCGCGTCCACCTCGGACGGCTCCAGCCCGGCATTGGCGAGGGCCTGACGGATCACCCGCTCCTGGGAGGGGCCGTTCGGCGCGGTCAGGCCATTGGACGCGCCGTCCTGGTTGGTGGCAGAGCCCCGGACGACCGCCAGCACCTCGTGGCCGTTGCGGCGGGCGTCGGACAGGCGTTCCAGCAGCAGCAGGCCCGCGCCCTCGGCCCAGCCCGCCCCGTCGGCCGCGGCGGCGAAGGACTTGCTGCGGCCGTCGGGCGCGCTCGCCCCCTGCCGGGACATCTCGGTGAACAGCGTGGGTGCCGCGTTGACGGTGACGCCGCCGGCCAGGGCCAAGGAGCATTCTCCCGAGCGCAGCGCCTGGGCGGCCAGGTGCAGGGCCACCAGGGACGACGAGCAGCCGGTGTCCAGGGACAGTGCCGGGCCGAGCAGACCCAGCTGGTACGCCAGCCGGCCGGACCCCACGCTCGACGCGGTGCCGGTGACCTGGTAGCCCTCCAGGTCGTCGGGGACCGGCCCGGCGGCGTAGCCGGTGGACCACATGCCGGTGAACACGCCGGTGGGTGTGCCCTCCAGCGCGGTCGGGTCGATACCGGCGTACTCGATGGTCTCCCACGCGGTCTCCAGCAGGATGCGCTGCTGCGGGTCCATGGCGAGCGCCTCGCGGGGCGATATCCCGAAGAACGCCGCGTCGAAGTCGCCGGCGGCGTCGAGGAAGCCGCCCCGGGACGTGCTCGACGTGCGGGGGCGGCTTCCCGTCGGGTCGTACAGGCGGTCGATGTCCCATCCCCGGTCGGCCGGGAAGTCGCCGACCGCGTCCACGCCGTCCGCGACCAGCCGCCACAGGTCCTCGGGGGTGCCGACGCCTCCGGGGTAGCGGCAGCCCATGCCGATGACCGCGATCGGCTCGTCCGTCGCGGCCGGGGCCCGCGGTGCGTCCTGCTCGCCGGACTCGCCGGACAGGTGGGCGGCCAGCCGTGCCGGGGTGGGGTGGTCGAAGACGAGGGTGGCGGGCAGTTGCGTCCCGAGCGCGGCGGTCAGGCGGTTGCGCAGTTCCACCGCGGTCAGTGAGTCGAAGCCCAGGTCCTTGAACGCCCGCCGGGGGTCGAGCCGCTCGGGGGCGGTGTGTCCCAGCACCCCGGCGACGTGGGTGGTGATCAGCTCCAGCAGGTCGGTGCCGCCGGCGGGGGGCGCGGGTCGGGGGGCCTGCGGCGGGCGGTGGGCCTCGGGCAGGTCCCGCAGCAGCCGGCTCGGCCGCGCGTGGGTGTAGGCGCGGGCGAACTGTGCCCAGTCGGCCTCGGTGACGACCGCGAGGGCCTCGTCGTGGTCGAGGACGTCCTGCAGCGCGTCGAGTGCCCGGCCCGGGTCCAGTTCGCCGAGGCCGAGCAGGGTGCGCTGGCGCCGCACGGACTCCAGGGCCGCCATGCCGCCGTCGGCCCAGATGCCCCACGCGACGGAGGTCGTGGCGCGGCCCCGGGCGCGGTGCTGTGCGGCCAGGGCGTCGAGGAAGGCGTTGCCGGCGGCGTAGGCCGCGCCGTGGCCGTCGCCCCACACGCCCGCGGTGGAGGAGAACAGGACGAAGGCGTCGAGGTCCGGCAGGAGTTCCGCCAGGTTCGCCGCCCCGGCGACCTTGGCCGTGACGACCTCGGCGAACTCCGCCGGTGCCGTGTCGGCCAGCCTGGTCGCCCTGATCACGCCGGCGGTGTGGAAGACCGCGCGGATGTCGCCGACGCGCGCGACGAGGTCCCGCAGGGCGTCCCGGTCGGCCACGTCGCACGCCGCCACGGTCACCCGCGCCCCGGCTGCCTCCAGTTCGTCGCGCAGGCCGGCCGCGCCGGGTGCGTCGGGGCCGCGGCGGGAGGCCAGCACGATGTGCTCCGCGCCCTGCCGCGCGAGGCGGCGGGCCACATGTCCCCCGAGCGCGCCGGTGCCGCCGGTGACCAGCACCGTGCCCCGCGGCCGCCAGGGCCGCGCGGCCGGGCCCGACGAGGCCTTGCGGCGCAGCCGCTTGGCGAAGCGCCGGGTGCCGCGGATCGCCACCTGGTCCTCGCCCGTGCCGGCGAGCACGACGAGCAGCGCGTTCACGCTCTCCTCGTCGGGCACGGCGGGAAGGTCGACCAGGCCGCCCCAGCCGTGCGGGAACTCCAGCGCCGCGGACGCGCCGGTGCCCCACGCCAGGGCCTGGGCCGGGCTGGTGACCGGGTCGGTGCCCGAGGTGCTCACGGCGCCGCTGGTCGCGCACCACAGCGGGACGGCCGCCGTCCTCACCGGGTCCGGGCTGCGCACCGGGTCCAGGGTGCGGACCAGATCCAGGGTGCGGACCAGGCCCGCCGGGAGCACCGGGTGGTCGGGGTGCGGCTCCTCGTCCAGCGCCAGCAGCGACAGCACACCGTCCGGCCCGGGCCGGGCGTCCCCGGTGCCGGCCACGTCGTCCCAGGTGTCGGCCACGTCCCAGGTGTCGGCCACCGCGAAGCCCCGTTCGCGCAGGGCCTCGGCCCACGGGTGCCCGGTCGTGGCCAGGACGAGCCAGCGATCCGGGTCCACCGGGGCCGCGGTACCGCTCGTCGGCGTCCATGCCACCTCGTACCGCCAGTCGTCACGGGGCACCGGCGGGGTCGCGGTCACCCAGTAGGGCTCGCGCTGGAAGGCGTACGTGGGCAGGTCCGCCCCGGGTGCGGTGCGGGGTAGGACCGGCATCCAGTCGACGTCGGCTCCGGCGGCGTAGAGGCGTCCCGCCGCGGCGAGGAACTCGGTGAGGCCGCCGTGGTCGCGGCGCAGTGTTCCGGTGGCGGCGACATCCAGCGCGGGCACCAGCACCGGGTGCGGGCTGACCTCCAGGAACAGGTCGTGGCCGTCGGCGGTGAGCCGGGCGGTGGCCAGGTCGAACCGTACGGGTTCGCGGAGGTTGCGGTACCAGTAGCCGGCGTCGAGGGCGGAGGTGTCGACCGGCTCGCCGGTGACCGTGGAGTAGAACGGGATCGCCGCCGAGTGGGGTGTGATGTCGGCCAGTTCGGTGAGCAGTTGCTCGCGGATCGCCTCGACCTGGACGGAGTGGGCGGCGTAGTCGACGGGCAGGCGGCGGGCGCGGATGCCGTCGGCCTCGCAGGCGGCCAGCAGTTCGTCCAGCACGTCGAGGCCGCCGGACACCACGACCGCCGCGGGTCCGTTCACCACGGCGGTGGTCAGCCGCTCGCCCCAACGGGCCAGGTAGCCGGCGGCCTGTTCGACGGACAGCGCGAGGGACACCATGCCGCCCCGGTCGGCGATGGCGGCCAGTGCCCTGGACCGCAACGCCACGACCTTGGCGGCGTCGCCCAGCGACAGCGCGCCGGCGACGTACGCGGCGGCGATCTCCGCCTGGGAGTGGCCGACCACGGCGTCCGGCTGCACGCCGTAGGACCGCCACAGGTCGGCCAGCGCCACCATGACGGCGAACAGGGCCGGCTGCACCACGTCGACGCGGTCCAGCGAGCCGTGACGCAGTTCGTCGACCAGCGACCAGTCGGTGTACGGGGCCAGGGCGGCGGCGCAGGCGTCGATGCCGGCGCGGAAGACCTCGGACTGCTCGTACAGGTCACGGCCCATGCCCGCCCACTGCGCCCCCTGTCCGGGGAAGACGAACACGGTCCCGCCGGTACGGGCCGGCAGGCCAGACACGCCCGGCATTCCCGGCAGGGCCGGCAGTCCCGACGGGAGTGCGGCCAGGCCGGACAGCAGGTCGTCCCGGTCGGCGCCGACCACCGCGGCCCGGTGCTCGAACCGGGTGCGGGCGGCCAGTGCGCGGCTGATCGCGGCGGCCGGGACGTCGGGGTGGGCGGTCGCGTACGCGTGCAGCCGCTCGGCCTGGGCGCGCAGCGCGGCACCGGTCTTCGCGGACAGCAGCCAGGCGGTGGGGGCGGCCCGGCCGGCGGGTTCGGGAAGGGGGCCGGGGTCCGGGTCGGAGGACTGCTCGATGCTGCTCTGCTCGACAATGAGGTGGGCGTTGGTGCCGCTGATGCCGAAGGCCGAGATGCCGGCGCGGCGCGGGTGCTCGTGCTCCGGCCACGGCCGGGCCTCGGTCAGCAGCCGGACCGCGCCGGAGGCCCAGTCGACGTGCGGGGAGGGGGCGTCTATGTGCAGGGTGCGCGGCAGTTCGCCGTGCCGCATCGCCATGACCATCTTGATCAGGCCCGCGACGCCGGCGGCGGCCTGGGTGTGGCCGATGTTGGACTTCACCGACCCCAGCCACAACGGCTCCACCCGGTCCCGGCCATAAGTCGCCAGCAGCGCCTGCGCCTCGATGGGGTCGCCGAGCGTCGTCCCCGTACCGTGCGCCTCCACCGCGTCCACCTCGGACGGCTCCAACCCGGCATTGGCGAGGGCCTGACGAATCACCCGCTCCTGCGACGGACCGTTCGGCGCGGTCAACCCGTTGGACGCCCCGTCCTGGTTCACCGCCGAGCCCCGGACGACCGCCAGCACCCGGTGGCCGTTACGACGGGCGTCCGACAGACGTTCCAGCAGCACCAAGCCGGCGCCCTCGGCCCAGCTGGTGCCGTCGGCCGCGGCGGCGAAGGGCTTGCTGCGGCCGTCCGCCGCGAGGCCGTGCTGGCGGGAGAACTCGGTGAAGCCCAGCGGTGTCGCCATGATCGTGACGCCGCCGGCGAGCGCCAGCGAGCACTCGCCCGCGCGCAGGGCCTGGGCGGCCAGGTGGACGGCGACCAGGGAGGACGAGCAGGCGGTGTCCACGGACAGCGCCGGACCGCGCAGCCCGAGGTGGTAGGCGACCCGGCCGGACGTGACGCTGGTCGCGACGCCGGTGAACAGGTAGCCCTCCAGGTCCTCCGGCAGGCCCGGCCCGGTCGCGTAGCCGGACGACCAGACGCCGGTGAACACGCCGGTGTGGCCGCCGCGCAGCGAGGCCGGGTCGATCCCGGCGTGCTCGAAGGTCTCCCAGGCCGTCTCCAGCACGAGCCGCTGCTGCGGGTCCATGGCGAGCGCCTCGCGGGGCGAGATGCCGAAGAACGGGGCGTCGAAGCCGGCCACCGCGTCCAGGAACCCGCCCCGGGTGGTGTACGTGGTGCCCGCGCCGCGCAGGTCCGGGTCGTACAGGCCGCCCAGGTCCCAGCCGCGGTCGTCCGGGAAGTCGCCGATCGCGTCCACGCCCTCCGCGACGAGCCGCCACAGGTCGTCCGGCGAGGCCACCCCGCCGGGGAGGCGGCAGCCCATCCCCACGATGACGACCGGGTCGTCGTGGGCGGTCTGGGCGGCGGGGGCGGCCGGGGCCGGCCGGTCGCCGGGGCCGGTGCGCAGCCAGTCGATCAGCTCCGCGGGCGTCGGGTGGTCGAAGACGAGACCGGAGGGCAGTTGCCGGTCCAGGGCGCCGGCCAGGCGGTTGCGCAGTTCGAGCCCGGTGACCGAGTCGAAGCCGAGGTCCTTGAAGGTGAGCGCGGAATCGATGTCCGCGGGGTCCTCGTGGCCCAGCACGAGCGCGATCTGCTCGGTGACCACGGCGGCCGCGTCGACCGTGTCGTCCGGCTCGGGGTCGACGGTGCTGCCCGACTCGGGGTCGCCCGTGTCCGTGCCGCCCGTGTCCCTGCCGCCCGCCCCGGTGTCGCGGGTCTCCGGGCCGCCGTCCGGCCGGCCGGGCGCGGCGGTCTCCGTCGCGTGCGTCCCCGGGGCGGCCGGGGTCCGTCCGCGCTGCCCGGCTGTCGCTTCGGGCAGCCAGTACGAACGGCGTTGGAAGGCGTACGTGGGCAGGTCGACCGGCGCGGCCCCGGCGACGGCCGGGGACCAGTCGACCGGCACGCCGGCCACGAACAGCCGGGACAGCGCGGTCAGGAAGACGTCCGGCCCGCCCCGGTCACGGCCCAGCGTGCCGGTGGCGACGCCGGGCACGCCGGTCCGCTCGCGGGCCTGTTCCAGGGTCTGTTCGAGGGCGGGCAGCAGCACCGGGTGCGGGCTGACCTCGACCACGACGTCGTGCCCGTCCGCCAGCAGTGCGGCGGTGACCAGGTCGAAGCGGACCGGCTCGCGCACGTTGCGGTACCAGTAGCCGGCGTCGAGCTCCGTGGTGTCGTCGAGGAGGCCACCGGTGACCGCGGAGTAGTACGGGATGGTGCCCTGCCGCGGCCGCACACCGTCCAGTTCGGTGAGCAGCCGCTCGCGGATCGCCTCGACGTGCGCGCAATGGGAGGCGTAGTCCACCGGGACGACGCGTGCGCGGACACCGTCCGCCGCGCAGGACTCGACCAGTTCGGACAGGGCCTGCGTGTCGCCGGACACCACGACCGAGCCGGTGGCGTTGACCACGGCGACCGTCAGCGCGCCGCCCCAGCGCGACACGTGCTCCTCGGCCCGCTCGGCGGACAGGGCCACGGACACCATGCCGCCCCGGCCGGTCAGCGCCACCAGCGCGCGGCTGCGCAGTGCCACGATCCGGGCCGCGTCGGACAGCGACAGCGCGCCCGCGACGTAGGCCGCGGCGATCTCGCCCTGCGAGTGCCCGACCACCGCGTCGGGCTCGACGCCGAAGGAGCGCCACAGTGCCGCCAGGGACACCATCACCGCGAACAGGGCGGGCTGCACGACGTCCACCCGGTCGAGCGGGGCGCCGTCCAGGACATCGGCCAGGGACCAGTCGGTGTACGGGGCCAGGGCCTGGGCGCACTCGTCCATGGCGGCCCGGAAGGCTGGGTACGCGGCGTACAGCTCCCGGCCCATGCCGACCCACTGCGCGCCCTGGCCGGGGAACACGAAGACGGTACGGCCCGGGGTGCCGGCCCGGCCGGCGGCGACCTGCGCGGAGTCGAGCAGGACCGCGCGGTGCGCGAAGTGGGTTCTGGTGGTGGCCAGCGCGTGCGCGACCTCGGCGCCGGTCAGGTCCGGGTGGCTGCGCACGTGGTCGCGCAGGCGCTCGATCTGCGCTCGCAGCGCCTGCTTGGTCCGCGCCGTGACGATCCACGGCGCCGGCCGGGCCTCGGGGGCGGGCCGCCGGGCCGGCGGGCCGGCCGCATCGGGCGCCTGCCCGACGATCACGTGCGCGTTGGTGCCGCCCATGCCGAACGACGACACTCCGGCGAGCAGGGGCGCGTCCGGCCTCGGCCACGGGGTCAGAGCGGTCTGGACCCGCAGCGCCAATGCGTCGAGAGGGATGCCGGGGTTGGGGGTTTCGTAGTTCAGGCTCGGCGGCAGTGCGCGGTGGTGCACGCTGAGGACGGCCTTGAGCAGACCGACGATGCCCGCGGCGCCTTCCAGGTGGCCGACGTTCGTCTTGGCGGATCCGACCCGCAGGGCGCCGTCGGCGTCGCCGGACCCGGCCGGGTCGCGGTAGGCCGCCGCGAGGGCGGCGGCCTCGACGGGGTCGCCGACAGCGGTGCCGGTGCCGTGCAGCTCCACGTACTGCACATCCGCGGGACGCACGCCGGCACGGGCCAGTGCCTCGCGGATGACCTGTTCCTGGGCCTGCGCGCTGGGCACGGTCAGGCTCCGTGTGGCGCCGTCGTTGTTGACCGCGCTGCCCCGGACGACACCGTAGACGCGGTCCCCGTCGGCCAGGGCCCGGTCCAGCGGTTTCAGGACGAGGAAGGCGCCGCCCTCGCCGCGGACGAAGCCGTTGGCCCGGGCGTCGAAGGTGAAGCAGCGGTCGTCCGGGGACAGGCCGCCGAACTCCGCCGCTCCCTCCTCCCGGGCGGCGGTCAGGTTGAGGTTCACCCCGCCGGCCAGGGCGAGCGCCGACTCGCCGCGGCGCAGGCTCTCGACCGCCAGATGAACCGCGACCAGCGCCGACGACTGGGCCGTGTCGACCGTCATGCTCGGTCCGCGCACACCGAGGAAGTGCGAGACGCGGTTGGCGATGACGCCCCGGCTGGTGCCGGTCAGCGTGTGCGGCGTGATGTGACCGGGGTAGGCCAGCGACGTGTAGTCCTCCCACATCGAGCCGACGAACACCCCCGTCGGACTGCCCGTCAGTGTGCTGGGCACGATCCGGGCGTCCTCCAGGGCCTCCCAGGCGAGTTCGAGCATGAGCCGCTGCTGCGGGTCCATGCCGGCGGCCTCGCGGGGGGACACACCGAAGAACGCGGCGTCGAAGCCGTCCACCCGGTCCAGGTAGCCGCCGTGCCGTACGCCCTGCCGGCCCGCGGGCGGCGCGGTGATCGCGTCGGACCCGTCGCACAGCAGTCGCCAGAACGCCTCCGGATCCGGGGCTTTCGGCAGCCTGCCCGCCATTCCGATGACAGCGACACGATCAGCGTCCGAATCCAAGGGGAAGCGCATCACATCGACACCTCGTGAGCCGGGGAATGAAGGAAGGCAGGGGGGGTGTTTCCGTAGCAGTCCCGATGGTGCGGCTCCGGTCGCGCAAGCAGCCGGAGCATCGAGCGCGCGGGCAGCCCGGCGGCCCGGTGGTATCCGAACCCGGGACTCGACGGCGCTTCGGGCGCCTGGATCAGTGGAGCGGTCCCTCGAAAGCGACAGCGCTGGCGACGCTCTCCGAGGAAGATGCACTGGTGAGCTGAGCGTGGGGGCCGGGGCGATGATCGCCCCGCCGCGCAGACGAGCATGGCAGCAACATCACGCCGTCGCCATAGGCGATGCGGAGGCTGTCTCAAACGAGGCACATCACAACGTCATATGCCTGCACGACCAAGGCGCCGTGGCGAAATCCGTCCCGTGCCCCATGAAACGCGCCGATTCTCAACGACGGCCCGTCGCAGTGTCCACCGGCGGACCCGCCGGCGAATCTGCCGGTGAACCTGCCGGTTCGGTCACAGTAGTTCGTCCACACCCCGAACCGTCACGACCGGGCCGGGTCCACGGGCACCGTCGACGCCGCCGGTGACAACGCCCTAGAATCCCCTTCGCACTCGCGCAGAAGAACGCCCTCGACCGCCATCCGCCCACCCGGGACGACCTCCGCACGGCGATCACCCCCCGGATCGAGCGAACCGAGCACCGGCGCCACCGACGGCTCCGACCGAACCGTTCGCCCCCCTCGACGTCGAGACGATCGCGAAGCGCCACCGCCCCCCCCCGGCGGCACACCACCCAGCTGTCACCGATCCGCGCACCGGCCCCGGCCGTTCGCGCCCGGCACCCGGCGCCCGGACCTGGTGACATCCAGTCAGGAGGCAGCGATGCGAGCCACGTTCCCCCTCACCACACCGCACCACCTCGACAACGAGCCCGAAGCCGAGGCCCTGCTCGCGAAGGCCCCGGTCGTCCTCGCGTCGATGGGTACGGCGGACGTCTGGCTCGCCCTTTCCTACAAGGCGGTGCGCCAGGTCCTGAGCGACAGCCGGTTCAGCCGGGAGGCGGCCACACTTCCGGGCAGCCCGCTGAAACTGTCCGTCGCCGCCGACCCGCTACTGGTCACCAGCCTGGACGGCGAACGCCACGCCCGCCTGCGCAAACTGATGTCGCAGGCGTTCAGCCCGCGCATGGTCGATCAGCTCGAACCACGCGTGCAGTCCATCGCCGACTCCCTGCTCGACTCCCTCGATCCAACCGCGGATCTTGTGGCGGGCCTCTGCGCTCCACTGCCGTTGATGGTCATCTGCGAGCTGCTCGGCGTGCCCTACTCCGAGGCGGAGGCCATCCGCAGGTGGACCAGGCGGCTGTTCGTCACGAACATCACTCCGGACGAACTGCGGGCCACACAGGGCGAGATGCAGGACTGGCTCGCCGACCTGGTCCGTCAGAAGCGGGCGCAGCCGGACAACGGGCTGATCTCGGCGATGGTCGCCGCCAACGACGAGGGCGACCACCTCACCGAACCCGAGCTGCTGGCCAACCTCGAAGGCCTGCTGATCGCCGGCCACGAGACGACCGTCAACCAGCTGGGCAACTCGTTCCTGACCCTGCTGCGCCACCCGGACCAACTCGCGCTGCTGCGGTCGTCACCGGACCTGATCGGACCGGCGGTCGACGAACTACTGCGCTACAGCAGGCTCTTCACCTCGGCCGAGGTCCGGGTCACGACCGAGCCCGTCGATCTGGAGGGCGTCGAACTGGGGGCGGGCGAACCGGTGTTGCCGGTCATCGTCGCGGCCAACCGCGACCCCGGCGTGTACCCGGATCCCGGCCGCTTCGACATCACGCGCGAAGGACCGGCAGCACACCTCGCCTTCGGGCACGGGCCGCACTTCTGCCTCGGCGCGATACTGGCCCGCCGGGAGATGCGGGTGGCGATCGGCTCCGTGGTGAAACGGTATCCGGGACTGCGCCTCGCCGTTGACGAGTCCGAGCTCGCCTACGTACCGGAACTGGTCTTCCGCGGCCTGCAGGCGCTGCCGGTCACCTGGTGATCCGCGGCCCCTCGCCGCCACCACCGTCCCCCTCCTCCGCTACGGCCTCGCGCTCACCCGCAAGGAGGCCGCCGCTCCCGCCACGGCCGTGCCGGCGAGCGCCTGACCCGGCGCCCCCGGGGGACCGAGAGCCATCGGACTCCGGTGGCCTGCAACCGTCGCACCAGGCGAAATGGCGACGGGGTGCTCCCCGGAGTGCGGACCGATCGGCAGCTCACAAGTTGATGACGATTGAACAATCGGGGCCCTCCAGGCGACTTAGGAGATCCTTATTTAGGTTAGCCTAACCTCATGCATCACGCCCTGTTGGCCGCGGACACGGCCGGATACACCATGCCCCAGCTCTGGCGGGTCCTCACCAAGGCCGGCTACTTCATCGGCCTCAGCGGAGCCCTCGGCGCCACCATCACGTACGCGACCACCGTGCGCCCGGCACTGCGTGCGCCGGAAACCAGCCGCCAGGATGCCGAGGTCCTGCGAAGTAGATCCGCGACCTACCTCGCCTGGGCAGGGGTGGTGCTGCTGGTCGCCGGCTACTTCCAGCTCGCCGCCCGTCTCGCCCGCGCCGGCAAGGGCATACCGTTCGGCGATGCCCTCGCGCTGGACCGGATCTGGGACTACCTCCACGCCCCGGCCGCGAAGGGCGCCTGGATCGCCCAGGGCACCGTCTACCTGGTCCAGAACGCGGTCCTGGCCGTGACGGCCGCAACGCTGATCGCCCTCTTCGTGCCCGCTGCCCGCCGCCACACGGACGCCATCGCCCTCACCGCGCTGCCGCTCTCCCTCGCCGTCACCCTGATCGCGGCCGTCCCCGCCACCAAGCCCGCCGACCTCGACCGCTGGCTCGACCTCGCCTTCGACCAGACCCACATCATCTCCGGCGCCGTCTGGCTCGGTGGCCTCGCCCTCCTGGCCGCGCTCGCCGGCACCCGTGGCCGCCTCGGCGACGGCGCCGGTCTTCTCTGGGCCGACAAGTGGCGCCGGTTCAGCCTCGTCGCCATGATCTGCGTCGGCGCCGTCACCATCTCCGGCCTCTGGCTCAGCTGGAAGCACGTCGGTGCGATCTCCCAGCTGTGGACCACCGGCTACGGCATCGCCCTGCTCGTCAAGATCCTCCTGGTCGCCGGCCTCGTCGCCGCGGGCGCCTTCAACCAGTTCTGGCTGATGCCCCGCATCGTCCAGGCCCGCCGCGCCGACGACACTTCCTCCCTGCTCCACCTGACCCTGCGGCACTTCCCGAAGGTCGTCTGGGGCGAGGTCGTTCTCGGCATCGCCGTCCTCCTGGTGATGCCCTTCATCGCCGGCTCCGCCCGCACCGAGGCCGGCAGCGCCAAGGCCGTCTCCTCCGGCAGCATCTTCGCCGGCGGCACCGCCCTCGTCATCGCGCTGGCCGTCTCGCTCTACGCCACGGCCAGGGCTTCCGACGCCCTCTCCCACCGCCCGGCGGCAACGACCGCCTGAACAGAACGCCCACACCGAGCCGCACAGGCGGCCGGGGAGATGGGGCCGTACGGGGCCCGCTCCGCATGTCGAAGCCCCCGCCGGATCGGCGGGGGCTTCGACAAACTCCAGCAGGCCCTGACTCCAAGAGACCTGACAACCGCTGTGCAGCAGCTGACCACCCCGACGTCTGCGGCTGTCACTCCCTGGTTCCGGTCGCAGCCACACCGAAGGTGAGCGCGCCCGCCAGTAGCGCGCAGACGAGTGCGAAGGCCGCCCACTGTCCGATGGAGTCGACCCGGTCGCCGAGCCCGAGCAGTTGCCAGGCGGTGTCCCGCAGCGCCAACGAGACCGGCAGTGTCAACGCGCCAGCGGTGGTCGCGATCCGGGCGGCCCGTCGCGTCCCCGATGCGGGAGGGGACGCGGCGAACCGCAGGACGCTGTTGCAGATCATCACGAAGGCGAAGGTTCCGCCCGCGAAGACCGCGGCCTCCACGGTGAAGAGCAGCACCCCGGGCCAGCCCTCGCCGGAGGCCAGTCCCGTGGC
Source organism: Kitasatospora sp. NPDC058048 (assembly GCF_042885555.1). Lineage (NCBI taxonomy): Bacteria > Bacillati > Actinomycetota > Actinomycetes > Kitasatosporales > Streptomycetaceae > Kitasatospora > Kitasatospora sp. NPDC058048. Next base: position 501,470 of record NZ_JBHVRT010000001.1, read on the forward strand.
GACCAGCAGGCCGGCAGTGAGGGCGGCCGCGGCGGCGAGCGGGGCGAAGCGCAGACGCACGAAGCCGAGCACCGTACCGCGCCCGATCAGAGCGGCGAGTGCGCGCCCCGCGCGGGAGCGGGGGCCGGCGAGCAGGTTCGCGAGGGGCGCGAGGTCGTCCAGCCAGTCCCCGCCCGTGCCCTCGGCCCCGCGCACCGGCTCCGGTAGCCGTCGGATCGCCCGGAGGTGCAGCAGCAGGCTCCCGGCCGTCACCCCGGTGAGCGGCAGCAGGGACGCGATCAGCCAGGAGGTGCCACCGTCCCAGGACGCGCGGTCCGCCCGCGCGGCCACCGCCGCCCAGTCGGTGGCGAGCGTGGCGGCGACGAGCAGCGTGCAGACCAGCGCGGCCCGAAGTACCTGCTCGACCCGGTAGCGCGGCAGCGGCCGGTCGCGGCGGCACAGCAGCGCCCGGACCGCACCGAGCGCACTGAGCAGGGGGACGAAGAACATGGTGAAGGTCACCACCGCGTCGTACGGATCGCCCTGCCAGGGGCTGCCCGCCCGCACCGAGCGAACCTGCGTCGTCAGGTAGGCGAACAGGGTGAAGGCGGCGGCGCCGGCGGCGGACGTCGACAGCGCCGCGGCCACGGCGGGCCGAGCGGGGTGTCCGACGTCCAGCTGATCGATCGTCACGTCATCGCGCATGACGGCGATAGTACACATCGCGTAGTACGTGGCACGTAGTTCGCGGCACGTAGTATGGTGCCCCGTCAGATCGGAAGGAACGACACATGCAAGCCAACGACGCCCAGACGCTGGTGCTCTGCGCGCTGGCCGACGGGCCGATGCACGGATACGCCATCAACACGGCGATCGAGGAGCTGACCGGGGAGCGGCTGGGCCCCGGCAGCCTGTACGGGGCGCTGGCCAGGCTGGAGACGAAGCGACTGATCGAGCCGCTCGACGGGCAGGGCCGCCAGCGCCCGGTCCAGCTGACGCCCCTCGGCCGCGAGATCCTGGAACGAGAACTGCGCGCCATGGCCCGCGTCGCGAACGCGGGACTGCGGCGCCTGGGGGTGAACCCGGCGTGAGCGTCGTCACCCGGAGCCTGGTCAGGCTCTACCCGGACGCCTTCCGCGAGCGCTGGGGCTCGATGGTGGAGGACGAGGCCCGCGGCGCGGGCTGGAAGTCGTGGCCCAACCTGGTCGCGGGCATCGTGGACATGTGGCTGCACCCCGCCCACTGGCCCGCCGACTCCCCGGCACAGCGCCACCGGCGGGTGGCCACCATGGGCATCACGGTCGCCCTCGCCGCCTGGTTCCTGAGCCATTTGGCCGCCGAACAAGCCGGCCCCCTGCCCGCCGACGGCGTGCGGAACGGAGTCATGCGCGGCTGCACCACCCTGCTGCTGCTCGGCATCGCCCTCGTCGCACCCCGGCCCCGGCCCACGCCGAGCGCCGCGATCACGTTGCTGGGGTGGGCGCTCCGCCGTCTCGCCGTACCCACGCTCCTCGGCACCACCGTGGTCGTTCTGGTGCACGGCGGCGTGGACGCGGACGCCTCGCCGCCCACCCTGCGCATCGCCGTGCTCGCCGCCTGGTGGATCTCCCTCGGCCTCGGCGCGATCCAGATCCCCCGCATCTTCACCGGCATCGGCGCGGACGCCGTCGTGCCACCCGGCACCGGCCGCCTCCGGGCCGGCGTACGGACCCTCGCCGGTGCCAGCGCCACCGGCGGCGCGACCATCCTCGGACTTTCCATCGCCGCCGACGGATTCCACCCGCTCGGCGCCGGCATCGGCGTGGGCCTGCTCCTGCTGACGGCGGTGTGCGCGGGCACCCTGAGCGACCTGCACGACCTGCGCCACTGAGCGACCTGCCGGCGGCGTCGTGTGAGCCGCTCGGCGCCCGCCCGAGCGGCTCGCCCCGACCGGCAAGCCGCTCCCGACCCACCCGGACGGTGCTCATGCCCGACCTGCTCCGCTCCCTCTACACCCGCCGCCTGCGCCGCGAGGTCATGGCGGGCCCACTGCCCCGGCACATCGGGCTGATCATGGACGGCAACCGCCGCTGGGCCCGACAGATGGGCATGGCCAACCCGAGCCTCGGCCACAAGGCGGGCGCCGAACACGTCGAGGAGGTGCTCTCCTGGTGCGAGGCCCTGGGGATCAAGCACATCACCGTCTTCGTCTGCTCGACCGAGAACCTCCAGCGCCGCGGCGACACCGAAGTCGCCTACCTGATGCGGCTGATCGAGCAGGTGGTCACCGACCGCCTCACCCGCCCGGACGCCCGCTGGCAGGTCCACCTCGCCGGAATGACCGACGCCCTGCCCGACTGCACCGCCCGCGCCCTCAAGGAGGCCGTCGAGGCCACCCGCACCTGCACCACCGGTGCCCACGTCACCCTGGCCGTCGGCTACGGCGGCCGCCAGGAGGTCGTCGACGCCGTGCGCGACCTGATGTACGCGCGGGCCGAGTCCGGCGCATCACTGACCGCAGTAGCCGACACCCTGACGGTCTGCGACATCGCCCCGCACCTCTACACCGCCGGCCAGCCCGACCCCGACCTCGTCATCCGCACCAGCGGCGAACAACGGCTCTCCAACTTCCTGCTCTGGCAGAGCGCCTACTCGGAGCTGTACTTCTGCGAGGCCCACTGGCCCGCCTTCCGCGAGGTCGACTTCCTGCGCGCCGTCCGCAGCTTCGCGGCCAGGCAACGGCGATACGGCAGCTGAGCCCGGTTCTCGCAGGGCGTCACCCGCTCGGACGTACCCGCAGCACAGCCGGCCCCACCCAGGCCGGCTCAGCCCGCAGCACCCCACCCGTACAAGTCGGAAGGCTCCGGGAGGACCGCATCGGCCTGGGGCGGGACGGTGCAGCCCAGGTACTGGAGGCTGTAGAGGACGCCGGCGGCCCCGTGGTCAGCTCCTGCCCTCCGTCCGGGGAAACGACGGCACCGGCTCCACCACACCCCGGCCCCGGGACGAAGCCGCCCGTGGGTCGAGCCCGCCCCGGGCCCGAAGGACCGCTCACCGCTGGGCGGTTTCGTTGGGATCAAGGTGGGGGTGAGGGATGGACGGTGCTTCCCCGGTGGCACCATGGAGCGATGCGATCCGGAACCGACATCACCGAGAACGGCCTGCGGCAGCTGCTCAACGCGTGGGATCCGATCGGCGTCGCCGACGAGGTGCAGGACGAGTACGACTGCATGCTCGCTCCTCTCCTCCAACGGCTCCGGGGCGGTGCCGACCGGACGGAGATCGGCGAGTTCCTGCGGCACGAGCTGGAGGATCACTTCGGTCTCACCCCTCTGCCGTCAGAGCCGGAAGCGACGGCTGCCCGGCTGATGTCCTGGTGGACAGCTGCCCGCACGGCCGACGGCACCGGCTGCGCGTAGTCGCCCCCGCCGGATCGTCTGCTCGTCCGTCCGGGTGTGCCGTTGACGGACGCGCAGTGGACGCGGATCGAGCCGTTGCTTCCGGACCGGACACCGGGGCGGGGTGGCCGGTGGCGGGACCACCGAGAGGTGATCGGGGGTCGAGGAACATCGGAACGAAAACCGGCGCTAAGCCCGGATCGCCGCTGGTCGGCGGCTGACGGTCCGTCGGCACCGGCCGGTCCGTGAAGTCGTTCCACAGATAACGCCCTATTATCTGCGGTATCGCCGATCACGATCTGCGGCGACGTCGCCGGGCCGCTGCGCGAAGCGGCCCTGTTATCTGCGGCAAGGGGAATCCGGTGCCCGTCCTGCTGCTGCCGACCGGGAAGGCGCTGACCGTCCGGACGGCGGCCGACGCCTTCCTCGACTCGCTCACCAACCCGAACACCGTCCGGAACTACGGCATCGCCCTCGGGAAGACCGCCGAGCACCTCGGCGAGGGCCGCCCGCTGGCCGCCGTCGCGGACGACGAGATCGGCGGGGCGCTGGAACTCCTCTGGGGCAGCTCGGCGGTGAACACCTGGAACGCCCGCCGCGGCGCGGTCCTCTCCTGGACCGGCTGGTGCGCCGAGCGCGGCTACGACGGGCCGGCAGTCCCGGCCTGGGCGAAGCGGCTTCCGCCGCCGGACTCCGACACCCCGGTGCGCTCGAAGAAGGCGATCGACCGGCTGATCGCCCGCCGCGACGTCCACCTCCGGGAGAAGACCCTGTGGCGGATGCTCTACGAGACCTGCGCCCGCTCCGAGGAAATCCTGGACGTCAACATCGAGGACCTCGACCTGGCCGGCCGACGGGCCCCGGTGAAGTCCAAGGGTGCCAAGCCCAAGGTGCGCCGGCGCGGCACGGTTCGCGCCGACTACGTGCTGGAGACGGTGTTCTGGGACGCCGGTACCGCCCGGCTGCTGCCGCGCCTGCTCAAGGGCCGCACCCGCGGGCCGGTGTTCGTCACCCACCGCCGCCCCGGACCCGGCAAGATGCTCTCAGCCCGGGACGTCTGCCCAGACACCGGCCTAGCCCGCCTCTCCTACGGCCAGGCCCGCGCGCTGCTCGACCAGCACACCGCGCACGCCGGGCCGGGCACCGGCTGGGACCTGCACGAGTACCGCCACTCCGGCTTGACCCACCTCGGCGAGCAGGGCGCCTCCGAGCTGATGCTGATGGCCAAGTCCCGGCACAAGAAGGTCGAGAACGTCCGCCGGTACTTCAAACCCTCGGCGGCCGCCATCGCGGACGTCACCGCTCTGCTCGCGCCCGGGGACGCCCGCCGCTGACCCGCGCGCGGAGCGGTGCGCGCTGGTGTGCGCTCCAGCGCGCTCCCCGGCAGGGCTGTTCGTCCTGGTGGCGGGGCTGGTGAACTGGTTCACGGCCAGGCCCCGCGGTGCACCGCCCTTCACGCCGACACCGGCTACCCGGTGACGGGCCACGGGCTGGCCGGAGGAGCGTGAACGTCGTGCGGTTGCCCCCTGACCCCCTGGACCTGCGGGACGTGCGTCGCCGTGTCGATGCGGTGCTACAGGAGTTCCTCGACCACCAGGCCCTCCCCGGTCGTCCAGGCCCGCGCGTCCAGCCACACCACCAGCTCGTCCCGGACCTCGGCGAAGTCCCGCCAGCTGCCGTCCTGCTGGATCCCCCCGGCGTGCGAGCGGGCCGTGCCGTCCCGCTCTCCGTACTCCGCCAGCACCGAGGCGTCCTCGATTCCCAGCTGCTCGGCCAAGTACTCCGCCACCTCATGCGGCACCTGCCGCGGGTCCGGCATGAACCGCCCCAGGAAGCGCACCGTCGTCAGCTGCACCGCGAAGCCCAGCCGGTTGTGCGCCCGCCGCTTCGCCTGCACCCTCTCCCGGTCCGCGTCGTCCAGGAAGAAGAACCGCTCCAGCTCCGCGCAGGCGGGGAGCAGGCTGCCGTAGTGGCCGTGCTGCTGCCAGACAAGGGGCCATCCCCGCGCTGGCGGACCGCGGCGAGCCATTGAGTGGTGTGCATCGTGAAGTGGCAGGTCACGATGCACACCACTCATAGGGACACCCCCCGAGGGCTCGTCGGTGTCGGGCGATCAGGGGCAGAAGGACGCCTTCACCGCGGCGACGATGACGGCTCCCTGCTCGGGGGTGAGGGTGACGCTGCCGCCGCTGAAGCGCTGCGCGGCGTTGTTGGCGAGGGTGGTGTCGTCCTTTCCGGCCTTGATCTCCTGGCAGACGTTGAGGGCCTTGCCGATGGCCTTGGCCTGGTCGGCGGCGAGGGCGGGGTCGACGGCCTTCAGGGCGGCGATCAGCCCTGCGGTCTGGGCGACGTTGGGCGACGGGACGCTGCCGACGGCCGGTGCGCTGGCGGCGGCCGGTGCGCTGGATGCCGGGGAGGCGGCGCTGCTGGCCGGGGCCGCGCTGGTGGTGGCGGGTGCGGGCGCGACGGAGGCGCTGCCGCTGCCGTCGTCGTCGCAGGCGGTCAGGGTGAGGAGTGCGGCGGCGGTCAGGCCGACCGTGAGAAGTCGGAGTCTCATGATTGACACGGTGTCAGCAGCGAGGGTGCGGCGGTGCCGTTGTCGCTGGACCGTGACGAGGCCATGGCGCGTGCGGGACGGGGAGTCGGCGGTCGGCGCGCGCACGGGCGGAGCGTCTGTGCGCGCATGCTCCGCCGACGCCACGGCCCTGCGCCCCACCGGCAGGAGCCCTCCCCCCCACTCCCCTCCCCGCACGCGCCCCTCGGAAAAGTCCAGCAGCGGCCCGGAGGGGCGGGCGTCCAGCCGGTGCGCCGCGGTCGACGGACTGCCCGGCACCGGCCCCTGGGTCACTCGGCCGGTGCGCGGGCCGAAGGGCCCGGTCGCTCAGGTTCCGCCGGGTTTGCCCGTCGAGACCAGCAGGAGGACGGACGAGCCCGGTGCCACCGGTTCTGCGCCGCCCCGGGGCTGACTGCTGATCACCTGCCCGGCGGGAGCGTTCCAGTCCGTGTGCCGCATGATCGTGCAGCTCAGTCCGAGTCCGCGCAGCAGGCTTCCGGCCTGTTCGACCGGCATGCCGGCCAGGTCCGGCAGCGCGATGCCCGCTCCCGCGGTCTGCTCCTGCTCCTGTGTCGGAGTCGCATCAGCGCTTCCGCTCTTGGGGGTGCCGGTGGCGAGCGGGGTGCACGCCCCGTTCGCCGGTGGGGACAGGGACGGGGAGGCGCCGGGCGCGGGCGGCACGGGCTTCAGCGCGAAGAACCCCACCGTGGCGCACGCCAGCACGCAGCACGCCGCAGCGGTGCCGAGGAGCGCCCGGCGGGTGCGGCTGCGGCTGACGGCTCGCTCGATCGCGGCCGCGTCGACGACCGGCACCGTCGGCCCGTCGGCGAAGGAGGCCACCGCGGCACGCAGCTCGGCTTCGAGGCCCGGCTCGAACGGGGCCGGTCCGGACGACGTGTTCCTCACTTCGTACCTCCGAAAGCGGCCGACGGCGTGTGCGGCGCCTGGGCGCCCGATACGGAATCGCGCAGCTTGGCCAGGCCGCGGGCGAGCTGGGACCTCACCGCACTCGAAGAGATGTCCAGGACGTCGGCGACCTGCCGGGCGTCCAGATCGTGCAGGTAGTACAGGACCACCACGCTGCGCATGCCCATCGGCAGCCCGAGCAGTGCCTCGATCAGTTCCGCGCGCAGATCCACCTGCCCGAACCGGTCCCGGGGGTCGGCCGTCTCGGGCACCCCCGACAGCCCGAGGCGCTCGCCCCGGCGCGACAGCCGCCGCCAGCGGTCGTTGGCCAGGTTGACCAGCACTTTGCGCACGTACGCCTCCGGCGAGTCCGCCACCGCGACCTTCCGCCACTGTCGGCACGCCCGCTCCAGCGCCTCCTGCACCAGATCCTCGGCCACGTGCACGTCACCGGTCAGCGCATACGCGGTGCGGAACAACGCTCCCGACCGCTGTGCGACGAACTCCGTGAATCCGTTGCCCGGACCGCTCCTGCGAAACCTCACCCGCCGACCTCCTCTCCTCGTCCCGTCCCGATCACTGCCCCCATGACGGCGGAACGGGGCCGGGTGCTGCACCGAGCCGCCGGCAGTGACGTGAATCACAGCCGGGACGGAAGGGTGTCCCAGGACCTCGCGCCGCTGCCGCCCGGGGTGCGGGCGGGGCCCGGCGAAGCGGAGGGCCGCCGGGCGGGCGGCCCTCAGTCGGCCGAGAAGAACGGGGGCGCCTCTTGCCAGATACTACGGTGACCGTACTACGGTGTGCCGGGTGAAGAACAAACGCTCCATGCAGGAGCCGACCTTCCTCCTCCTCACCGCACTCGCCGACCGGCCGCGCCACGGCTACGCGCTCGGGGACGAGGTCGCCGCGATCTCCGACGGTCGGGTGCGACTGGGCGCAGGCAGCCTCTACGGCACCCTTGACCGCCTGCTGGCTGAGGGGCTGATCCGCGTCGAGCGCGAGGAGACGGTGGACGGACGCCCCCGACGCGTGTTCACCCTCACCCCGGACGGAGAACAGTCGCTCAGGACCGAGGCCGACCGCCTGCGCTCCGCCCTGCGCGAGGCGGACCGCCGCCTGGCGGCACCCCGGACCCGTTCCGCAGGAGGCTCGGCATGACCTCGAAGCACCCCCTGAACGCCTGGCTTCTCCGGCGGGCCCTCGCGCTCTACCCGTCCTCGTACGGCACCGGCGCGCTCGCGGAGGTGACCGACTTCGCCGCCCGCCGGATCGCTCTCCGGTCCGGCCGGAGGGCTGCGCGAGGTGGCCGACGTCGCCGGGCACGGAGTCCGGGTCCGGCTCGGCCTGGTCTCCCACCGCCCGACGGGCCGGGCGTTCGCCACCGCGGCGCCGATCGCCGCCCTGCTCGCCGGAACCTACGCGGCAGCCTCGGTCGTGCGCGACGTGCGAACCGCCGTCAGCCCCGAGACCCACGGCTCCTCCACCAGCGGCTTCCCCGACGGAGGCCCGCTCCTGGCGGCGGTCTCGTTCCTCGTCCCGGCCGCGCTCACGGCCTGCGCGGTGGTGGCCGACCGCTGGTCCGCCGCACGGGTCCTGGCCCTGCTGGCCGCCGCTTCGGCGGCACTGTTCTGCCTGCTGTCCTACACCGGGCTGCTCGGCCCGGACCGAGCCGCAGCAGCCGAACTCGGCCTCGGCCCGCGCGGGTTGGGGCTGATCACGCTCAACACCCTGATCCTCCTGCTCGCCCCGCCCGACCGGGAGCGCCGCCCCGGCACCGGGCTGTGGCTCGCCGTCGTCGTCACGGCCTCGGCCCTCGGTGCCGCCGGCGGCGGGGAGGAATGGATCGAGGTCCTCACGACCTCCGGGCTCGGCCTCTGGGCCCCGCTCGCCACCGGAGCCGCGCTGGCCCGCAGCACCCACGGGCCCAGGGACGCGGTGATGGCCGCCACCGTCCTCGCGGCCCCACCGCTGCTCACCCCCTGCTCTTCGGCGGCCAGGCGTCCGCCGCCACCGCCCTGCTGCCCCAGCTCCTCGTCCTGTCCGCCTTCGGCTACCTGGCGGCCCGAGGCGCGATCCTCCTGTACCGCCGCCTTCCGAGGAGGGGGCTTTCCCGCAGCTGACCCACGCACCCTCCCTGCTCCCTGAAGGTGAGCAGTCGGCTGCCGGTCGGACCGCACGGAAGCGGACCGGCGAGCAGGCACTCCCCCGCGCGGCGGCCGGACGCTTCGGGGCCGTGCCGCCACCACGGGCTCCGGGACTACCGGAGCTCCCAGACCCGTAGGTCAGGGCGGGCGCTCCGGTCGTCCCGGTACACCTCGTGCCGGTAGCCCGCGTCGGCCGGCCGCCCAGGCACCGGGCCTTCGCCGCCGCCCCAGGGGTGGGCCGTGGTGACGACCCGGCAGGCGTCGAAGACGAACAACGGGCGGCGGAAGACCGCCACCAGGCTGCGCAGCGGGTGCCGGACCACGTCCGGCACCCGCTGCCGGGAACGGGGGGCCATCCCCGCGGGCGCGGGAAGCAGTCGTTCCTCCGCCCAGGCCCGCAGCTTCCCCGGGTCCGGGCAGGCGACGGCGATCGGCTCCGTCCACACCGCGCGGCCGTCGGCCGTGCAGGGGTAGGCAGGCCGGCCGTTGCCGTAGGCGGGGTCGGGAACCCCGAACGCCAGTTCCTTGCCGGTGTAGCCGGTCAGGACGTCGGCGAAGAGCCGCCAGTACGCGCGGTTCATGCCGGTCCGGGCCCAGAACGCCTTGTAGGCCCGTTCCTTCGCCGCCTGCTTCTTCGCCCGCTCCCGTTCCTGCTCGACGCGCCGTTCCGCCTCCAGCCGCTCCTGCTCGGCACGCCGTTCCGCGGCTTCCCGCTCGCGCTGTTCCTTCTCCTCCACGTGCTGGGCGTGCTGGTGGGCGAGGGCCGCGTAGGCGGGGGCGGTCCACCACGCCTGCCAGGAGTGGTTCGAGGTGCCTGTCCAGCCTGCCGCCCACTCGCCACGTAGCGTTCTACTGACCCGTTTGCCGTGGTGTGTCGCGCTGTGCGGGACGACCTGGCCCCGCAGCACCCACGCCACGGCGTCCGCCAGTGTCGCGTCGACCGGCCACCACTGCGCGAAGACGTCCGGGTGCGCGGGGTTCCATTCGAAGCGGGCCAGGCCCGCGGTCACCTTCCACACCGCCTCCCGCCCCTCGGGCAGGTTGACCAGGAGCGTCGGCACGCTCCCCGCCCACGGCCGGGGCTGCAGGCCGAACCAGCACACCCGCACCCCGTCGCGCGCGTACCGGCTCGTGCGGTACTTGATGTCCTCGACCGTGATCGGGGACAGCTGGACCTCCAGCGCCATCAGCCACCCGCCGCTCTGGTCGAAGACCATCACGTCCGCCCGCCACAGCCCGGCCGGGTCGCCGACTTCGAGTTCGGCGCGGAAGCCGACGGCGCGGGCAAGGGTCACCAGCTCCAGCTTCAGCAGGTGGTGCTCCGACGACTCGTTCGCCAGCGAGCACGACGGCGGCTTGACCCGGTGGTAGAGGTGCCGGTTGCCGAGCTTGGAGACCCGCGCGAAGACCTGCCCACCGCACTCGGGGCACGTCAGCTCGATCCCGGGCACCCGGTGGATCGCCTCCCACGATCTGCCGACCCCGAGGTCGGGCAGGGTGATGTCCACCCTGCCCCACTCGCCGTGCACGGCGGTGAACTGCACCGGCGCCCCACCCGTCAGCCGACGTCGACCGGTACGCTTGGCTCCAGGCCCACGCACCGCTTGCCAACTCGGCGGAACTGTAGGTGAGTTGCCCATCGCAGGAGTGCGGGTTCACGGTGCTGCCACTCATGTAGGTGAACGCCGTTGCCGGGTCACTCGCCGCCGGCGTCCGGGTCGCGCAGGGGCCGCAGCCCGCCGGGCAACTCGGGCAGCAGGAAGCTGTACCGGCCGAGCATGTTGACGTGGTGACGGACGAACGGCGAGAGCCGGGCGACGTCCTCGTCGCGGACGTCGAAGCCCTCCGCGCGGAGCTGGGTGATGGCGGCGTCCATGTAGCGGGTGTTGAAGAGCACCAGGGCGTTGAGGACCAGGCCGAGCGCGCCGAGCTGGTCCTCCATGCCCTCCTGGTAGTGCTGGTAGAGCTGCCCGGCGCGGCCGTGGAAGATCTTCCGGGCGAGGGCGTGGCGGCCCTCCTGGAGGTTGGCCTGGGCCTTGATCTGGCGGCGGTAGGACGGCTCGTCGGCCAGGCGCAGGATGTGCAGGGTCTTGGCGATCCGGCCGTAGTGCGCGATGGCGTCGCCGAGCACGGTCGGGCGGCCGTCGCGCGACAGCATGCGGATCACGTCGTAGGCGCGCACCGCGCCGGTGTGGATCGAGCCGATGATCCGCAGCACGTCCTCCCAGTTCCGCTCGACCCTCTCCAGGTCGATCCGGCCGCGGGCGGCGTCGTTGAAGGCGCCGTAGTCGGCGGCGCGGTCGATGCGCCACAGCTTCTGGTCGGGCAGGTCCGCCAGCTGCGGCGCGTAGGCGAACCCTGCCAGGGTGAGCAGGCCGAAGACGATGTCGGAATACGAGGCGGTGTCGGTGACGATCATCTCCGGGCGACGCCCGCCGTCGCGGTCGTAGAGGACGTCCAGCACGTACAGGGAGTCGCGCGGGGTGCCGGCCACTACCTTCCCGCCGAGCCCGGCGGCCTGGTCGTTGAGCAGGTTCAGCCACGTCGCCCCGCCCCGGCGCCCGAAGTACTTCGGGTTCGGCCTGGCGTACACCGAGGGCACCGGGACGACGAAGCGCATGCCGTCGACCGAGGCGACCAGACCGCCGCCCCAGGCCCGGGCGAGCGGGATCGACGCCTGGGCGTCGATGAGCGCCGAGTTGGCCTGCCGGTAGGTCTCCATCCGCAGATACGTCTGGTCGACGTGGGACAGCCGCCCGTACTTGAGGGCGTCCGCGCCGCCGGCCACCGGGGTGAGGCCGACGTTGCAGCCGTGCGCGACCAGCAGCGCGGCGATCGTCACCGGCAGGTCCCTCAACCGGGCCTCGCCACCGGTGACCGAGGTGAACGCCCGGTCCGCGCCGGTCCAGGAGAACACCTCCAGCAGCACCTCCGGCAGGTCCACCCTGGGCAGCATCGCGTTCACCGCCGCCCGCAGCGAGGCGGGCTCCAGCTCGGGCTCCAGCGCCGCGAAGTGCAGCCGGCCGTCCCCGTCGGCGCTGATCTGGGCGTTCGCCGGGAGCCGGGCGGCGACCTCCCGGTAGGTGCCGTCCAGCAGCGCGGCCCGCGCGGCCAGGTGCTCGGCGGCGTCCGCCGGCAGGCCGAGCGAGGCCAGCACGGTGGGCCGGGCCCTGCTCCCACGCCTGGCCGGCCAGCAGCTTCGCCCGCGGGTCGCCCCACTTCGAGGAGTTCACCGCGAAGACCTCCTTGCGCCGCAGCAGCCGGTGCACCTGCTCCAGCACGCAGAAGGCGTACGCCTTCCAGTCCACCTCGCCCGGCTCCAGGTGCGGCACGGCCAGCACCAGGCGCTTCCACGACCCGGCCAGCAGGGCGGTGTCGATCTCCGCCTCGCCGACCTTCTCGCCTCGCCGACCTTCTTGCGGCCGAGCAGGTCCGGCAGCGACTTCAGCGCCCGCAGCACCGGCTCGCCCTCGGCGGTCGCGTCGAAGTCGACGACGTCCAGCAGCAGCTTCAGGAACGGCCGCACGGTGGAGAACCGGGACACCAGCATCCGCCGCCACGCCTCGTCGGCGTCGGAGTCCAGCGGCGGCGCCAGCTCGACCATCGCGGCCACCGCCGCGGCGAGCTCCTTGCGGGGCACCACCGCCTCGATCGCCTCCCACATCGCCGCCAGCGTCTCCACCCTCGGCGCGGTGATCTCCCCGGTGGAGGTGTCGACCCGCTCGGCGGTCTCCTCCAGCACCACCTGCAGCGCGGCGGCGAGCTTCGCGCCGGCCCGCTCCACCTTCGGCAGGGTCTTCAACTTCTCCTTCGCGGTCTCCCGCTCCGCCCGCGCCAGCAGCCTGGTGGCGACCAGCACGTCCAGCAGGTCCAGCGCGTCGTCCACCGCCCTGGTCGTCAGGTGCACCGCGGTGGCCAGCAGCGTCGCCAGGCGCCGGGCGTCGCCGTGCCGACGCAACAGCGACGCCTTCCCGTCCACGCCGTACCGGGACAGCTCCGCCAGCCGGCGCGGCGGCACCCCGGACACGTCGACCTTGCCCATGCCCAGCGCGGCGATCTCCTGGGCGCGCTCCAGCGCGGCCTTCATCTGTGGGCCCGACACCCGCACCGGCCCGCGCCGCAGCCGGTCCAGCTCCGAGACCCGCGCCCCGGCCGGCACCGCCAGCAACTCGTCCAGCACCGCCCGCTGGCCGGGCGTCAGCAGGCCGTGCAGCGTCTCCCACAGCCGCTGGTTCGCCGTCTCCCGCACCGACGCCACCAGCCGGGCCAGCGTCGTCACCCCCGGCAGCAGCACCCTCCGCTCGCGCAGCCACCCCACCGCGGCGTCGAACAGCGCCTTCGGCCCCTCCCCGGTCGTCCAGGCCCGCGCGTCCACCCACGCCCGCAGCTCCGGCTCGACCTCGGCGAACTCCCGGTACTCCAACAGCCGCCGCAGCTCACGCACGTGGTCGAGCCGGGTGTTCTCCCGCTCGCCGTACGCCTCCAGCACCGAGGCGTCCTCGATGTCCAGCTGCTCGGCCAGGTAGTCCGCGACCTCCACCGGCACGTCGGTCGGGTCGTCCAGGAACACCCCGAGGTAGCGCACCGTCGTCAGCTGAGCGGCGAAGCCAAGCCGGTTGTGCGAGCGCCGCTTCGACTCCACCAGCTCCCGGTCCGCGTCGTCCAGGAAGAAGAACCGCTCCAGCTCCGCGCGGGCCGGCGCCCCTCGGAACGCCGCGTACCCCGCGGCCTGCTCATCCGTCAGAAACTCGACCGGCACCCCGGACCTCCAGGCAGTTGATCAACACGACTGCCGAAGGTTCAACCACCACGGAACCGCAGGTCAACGGGCTCTGGAGAGCACGGAGGGCTTAGCGCCGGTTTTCGTTCCGATGTTCCTCAACCCCCTGATCGACGCCATCGCCCGGAAGTTTCGGACAGGGGCACAGCGGGTGCACCTGCCGGAGAGGTACGGCAACTGGCAGGGCGTCTGCAACCGGCTGCGAACTGACCTGGATCGTCTCGGTGGAACCGGGGCCGGGTGGGTGAGGCCCCGGCGGGCAGCAGTAGGGTGCGGCGCTGACGGATTGATCATGTGTCGGCGGACGGGCACAGCGCGCGTGAGGAACTCGGCGTGAGGTACGGAAATCAGGAGCACCTGCGGCGGTCCCCCTACTGGGACGGGTCCCACCAACCGCAGCAGCCGGGTGGTGTCCCGCTGTGGCAGCGGTTCCGGGGCGAGGAGTGGCCGACCCTGCGGGAGGTGCTGGCGCCCGTGCGGCGGACGGTCGGGGGCTGGGTCCTGGTGCCGCTGATGTTCTGCCTGTGGCCGTTGCTGGTGCTCCTGGGGCTCTACCCGATGGCCAGGACGGCGCGGCGGCAGGCGCGGCGGGTGTTCGCGGTGCCGGGGCCGCCGGGGATCACCGACGAAGCGGTGCTGCGGGTGCAGCGGATCCGGGGGTGGCTGGCGCTCGCGGCGGCGTTCTGGGTCCTTGTGGTGTACGGGTCGGCGGACGACTGGGGCCGGCTCGACGAGCAGTTCGAGGTCCGACTGGCGGTCACGCCGGTGCTGGTGCTGGTGACCACGCCGGTGGTGGTCGGGGTCCTGTTCCGGCTCGCCGGGCCGGCCGCCCGACCGGCCATGCGGGCGCAGGTGCGGCCTGCGGTGCTGATGGCCCTGAAGTACGTGGGCGCGTGCACGGCGGTTCCGGCTCTGCTGTGGCTGGCCTCGCAGGCGCGGGGGTCGGTCCAGGGCCTGTTCCTCGGGCCGCTGTTCGACCTGCTGGTCATGACGGCGCCGATCTGGGTGCTGATGTTCGTGGCCTTCGCCTCGCCGACGGTGGCCCGTACGGCATTCACCATGGACCGGGTGCACGCGACGTTCCCGCCCATCCTCACCGGCATCGTGGTCTGGGAGCTCGCCGGGATCGGGCTGCTGTTCGGCGGTCTGCCGCCCGGCCCGCCGCCCGTCCAGCTGTGCGCCGTGGTCGGCGGACCCGCGACGGTGACGGCGGTGGCCTGGTGGGAGGTGCACCGGCTCCGTACACGCTTCGGGGTCTCCTTGCGCGGGCGGGCGACGGCCGCGAACGGACGGTAGTCCGACCCCGTTCGGGAGGTGTGCCCCTGCCCCAGCCGGCCCGCGCGCCCGCGCCCCTCGACTCCTGCTGCACCGCTGCCCCGCTGCACCCGGCCCGGGCTCCGGCGACGGCGGAGGAGGCTTCGACGCGCCGGTCCGGGTGGTCCTCCGCGCCACCACGGGAGCGCCTCGCACGGGGGCGCCCCGCCGCCGAGGGGCGCCGGACCCTGTCCGGCATGCGGGCGCGGGCAGCCGGCCTCCCCTGTCCGGTAAGCGATCACCGGTCTCCTGCCACGCTCCCTCCCGGTCTCCTCCCCACCCATTGACGACCCTTCGGGAAAGCGCTTACCGTCGTCCCGCCCGGCCCCCACCTCCAGGGAGGACCTCCCCTCGTGCCCACCGCACCGAACCCCGCCCTGCTCTCCCGCCGCCGCCTGCTGCAACTCGCCGCCATCAGTACCACCGCCCTCGCACTCGGCGCCCTCCCCACCCCCGCCACGGCCGCGGCCGACGCCTACGACACCCTCCGCCTCCGCTGGCGCGACCTGCTCACCGGCACCGGCTTCGACCCGGCCACCGCCCCGTACGCCACCACCCTCGCCGCCCTGGGCGACCGGGCCCGCACCCAGCTC
Source organism: Kitasatospora sp. NPDC058048 (assembly GCF_042885555.1). Classification (NCBI taxonomy): domain Bacteria; kingdom Bacillati; phylum Actinomycetota; class Actinomycetes; order Kitasatosporales; family Streptomycetaceae; genus Kitasatospora; species Kitasatospora sp. NPDC058048. The sequence continues at coordinate 517,117 of NZ_JBHVRT010000001.1, forward strand.
CAGGCCATGGCCCCGGCCTCCACCTCCCTCTGGCCGGACCTCCCCCTGGGCACCAACTCGGCCAACGTCACCGCCTCCCACACCCGCCTGCGCACCATGGCCATGGCCTGGGCGCAGCCCGGCACCGGTCTGACCGGTGACCAGACCCTCGCCACCGCGATCACCACCGGCCTGAACCACCTCAACACCACCACCGGCGCCTACACCCCCACGACCACCGCCTACGGCAACTGGTGGGACTGGCAGATCGGCACCCCGCAGGCCCTCCTCGACATCTGCGTCCTGGCCCACGACCTCCTGACGCCCACCCGGCTCTCCGCCCTGCTCGCCGCCGTGGACCGCCAGGTCCCCGACTCCCAGGTGTCGAGCTACACCGGCACCAGCACGGGCGGCAACCGGGTGGACCTCTGCCGCGTCCTGGCCCTGCGCGGCGTGCTGGGTCGCGCCTCCGCCAAGCTCACCACCGCCACCACCGCGCTCTCCCCGGTCTTCCCGTACGTACTGACCGGCGACGGCCTGTACGCCGACGGCTCCTTCGTGCAGCACACCTGGGTGCCGTACACCGGCTCCTACGGCGAGGTGCTGCTCGGCGGCCTGAGCAGGCTCTTCGCCCTGCTGGCCGGTTCCGCCTGGCAGATCTCCGACCCGTCCCGGCAGAACGTCTTCGACGCCGTCACCGACGCCTACGCGCCCTTCCTCTACAACGGCCTGGTAATGGACTCCGTCAGCGGGCGGGCCGTCAGCCGGGGCCGCCAGAGCGGCGACCAGTTCCAGCTCCAGCAGGACGACCACACCCGGGGCCACACCCTGATCGGCCACATCCTCCGCCTCGCCGACTCCGGCGCCGCCCCGGCCGGCCAGGCCGCCGCCTGGCGCTCCGCCGTGAAGGGCTGGCTCACCCGTGACTACTACCTCCCCTACCTCTCCAACGCCTACCTCGACGTCCCCGAGCTCGCCCGCGCCCAGGCGCTCCTGAACTCCGCCACCGCCGCCTCCCCCGAGCCGCTCGGCGCCCGGGTGTTCGCGATGGACCGCGCCGTGGTCCGCCGCTCCGGCTGGGCCGCCTCGCTCAGCCTCTGCTCCGCCCGCACCACCTTCTACGAGACCGGCAACGGCGAGCACCTGCGCGGCTGGCACACCAACAACGGCATGCTCTCCTGGTGGGGTGCCACCTCCGGCAACGGCCAGTACTCGGACGCCTTCTGGCCCACCGTGGACCCGTACCGCCTCCCCGGCACCACCGTCTCCGCCAAGCCGCTCGCCGACGCCGCCGGCGGCGCCTGGGGCGCACCCCGCCCGGACTCCACCTGGGCCGGCGGCGCCACCGACGGCACCTACGCCGCCGTCGGCCAGGACCTGCGTGGCCTCTCCTCCACCCTGACCGGACGCAAGTCCTGGTTCCTGCTGGACGATTCGGTGGTCTGTCTCGGCGCGGGCATCGGCTGCACCGACGGCACCCCGGTGGAGACCGTCGTCGACAACCGCAACCTCGGCCCCGCAGGCACCCACGCCCTCACCGTGGACGGCGCCGCCCAGCCCACCACCCTCGGCTGGTCCCAGCGCTTCGACGGCGCCCGCGCCGTCGCCGTCGCGGGCTTCGGCGGCTACGTCCTGCCCGCCGGCACCACCCTCCAGGCGAAGCGCGAGGCCCGCACCGGCAGCTGGCACGACATCAACACCAACGGCTCCGCCGAGCAGCTCACCCGCCGCTACCTCACCCTCTGGTTCGACCACGGCACCAACCCCACCGACGCCGGGTACGAGTACCAACTGCTGCCCGGCGCGACCGCCGCGGCCACCGCGGCCCGGGCGGCCGCCCCCACAGTCACCACCCTCGCCAACTCCCGTACGGTTCAGGCGATATCCGACTCCGCCTCGGGTGTGACGGCCGCCAACTTCTTCGCCGCCGGCACGGCCGGGCCGCTCACCGCCTCCGCCCCCTGCTCGGTGCTGGTCCGCGACACCGGCAGCACCCGCACCGTCACCGTCGCCGACCCGTCCCGCCGGGCCGCCACCGTCACGGTCACCCTCGCCGGCACGGGCCGCCCCACCGCGGCCGCCGAAGGCGTCAGCGTGCTCTCCACCGAGGGCACGGTCACCCTCCTGGTGGAGCTCGGCGGCACCCAGGGCGCCGGCCGCACCATCACCCTCACCACCGCCTCCGGCGCCCCGGCGACCGCCACCGCGACCCTGCTCGACCCCACTCAGGACAGCTTCGTCCGCGACGGCTCCTACGCCACCACCAACTACGGCACCGCCACCACCCTGACGGTCAAGAACACCGATACCACCGACAGCGGCTTCAGCCGCCGCGCCCTCTTCACCTTCGACACCACCGCCGTCCCCGGCACCGTCCGCCGCGCCGTCCTCTGGGTCCACGGCGCGGTCGCCGACTCCGGCGGCACCCTCGCCACCCTCCAGGCCTTCACCACCGCCCCCACCCCCTGGACCGAACTCGCCGTCACCTGGGCCAACGCCCCCGCCCTGGCCCAACCCCTCGGCACCGGCCGGATCTCCACCACTCCCGACTGGATCCCCCTCGACGTCACCTCCGCCGTCACCCCGGGCAACCCCTCCCTCGCCCTGGCCCTCTTCCAGCCCCTCGCCACCGTCGGCCTCGCCGTCAACCTCGACGCCCGCAGCCACACCGCCTTCCATCCCGTCCTGGAGGTGATCAGCTCCTGACCGGCCACCGCCGCACCACGGGGTGTCATGACGTCGGTGGCCGCCCCGATCAGGGGAGACACTGAGGAGTTCGCTGCCGGATCACCGGATCCAGCCGGTTCCTGGCGGATCGGTCTCGTCGGGGCCGGGATCGGCCGATGCCCCGGACATGGGTCCGAGGGCGATCCGCGAGAGAGGGCCTGGCGGCAGGCCGGCCCGCACGTGCGGAGCGGGCGCAGTGCAGGGTGGCCGGTGGCGGTCTGATCGTTCGCCGGTTTCACCGCCGGGACCTCCGGGCTGGTCCGGGCCTCGGCCCGGCCGTCGCCGGGGGTGCCGGTCGGCGGAGCCGGCGCCAGCGCCACCTGCCGTCCGTGCCCCCGGCGCGACCGGCTGCGGGGTCGGTTCCCGGGCCGGTCGACCGGCCCGGGAAAGGGGTCAGCCCTCGTTGCCCCGCTCGTCCTTGGGCGAGAACCGCAGGCGGGTGGCGGCCGCCGCGCGCCGAGGGCCAGCAGCACGACGGAGATCCACGGCCGGCCAGGTGGTTGCCGGTGCTCTCCTCGGCCCAGCCCATGACGTAGGGGCCGACGAAGCCACCGGTGATGCCGGGCAGGAAGTAGCCGACGGAGTAGAGCGCCACCTGATACGTCCAGCTGGCGAAGATCGCGATGAGCATCTGCTTGTCGCGCAGCACCGTCAGCAGGGAACCGCAGCTGGTCCCGGCGGCCTTGGCACCGTCCTCCTGCTCGCGAGTCGCCGCCTCGCCGACCAGCGCCGCCTCCTTGGCGGTCGGCCACGGGGCCTCGGCCGGGCCGTCCGGGAGGTACTTGAGGACGACGAAGGCCAGGAGGACGCAGGGAAGGCCCTCGATGACGAACATCCACTGCCGGCCGTTCCAGCCCCCTCACGCGGACGGCCGTCGGCTCAGCGGTGTTCGGGGTTCTCGAAGTCGAAGCGGCAGCCGGCGTCCCACTCGGAGCGCTGGTTGCCGTGGGCGGGGATGCCGCCGGCGTCCTTGAGCATGCGGGCGAGGTGGAGCTGGTTCCAGGTCATGAAGGTGGTGTTGCGGTTGGTGAAGTCGTTCTCCGGCCCACCAGACCCGGGATCGAGGTAGGACGGCCCCGGCCCCGCCTCCCCCACCCAACCCGCGTCCGCCTGCGGCGGGATCGCGTACCCCAGGTGCTGGAGGCTGTAGAGGACGTTCATCGCGCAGTGCTTGGCGCCGTCCTCGTTGCCGGTGATCAGGCAGCCGCCGACCCGGCCGTAGTAGGCGTACTGGCCCTCGGAGTTGAGGATCGACGAGCAGGCGTAGAGCCGCTCGATGACCTTCTTCATCACGGAGGAGTTGTCGCCCAGCCACACGGGCCCGGCCAGCGTGAGGATGTCGGCGGCCATCACCTGGGAGTAGATCACCGGCCACTCGTCGGTCTCCCAGCCGTGCTCGGTCATGTCCGGCCAGACGCCCGTGGCGATGTCGATGTCCACCGCCCGCAGGACGTCGACCGCGACGCCCTGGCGTTCCAGGATGCCGGTGCTGACGTCGATCAGGCCCTGGGTGTGGCTGCGCTCCGGGGAGCGCTTGAGCGTGCAGTTGATCACCAGGGCGCGCAGGTCGGTGTACGACGTCGGCGTGTCCGGCACGGGGTCCTCCCTCGGTCCGTCGGGGAGGCCGGTCGGGTCGCGGACTCCCGGCACAGCTCACCAGGTCGGCGGGGCGGACGCGCGCGCGGTTGGGCCGGTGGCCTGACGACACGCCGACCGGTGCGCCGGGCAGTCGCGGACGAAGCGGGCCTGGCACCCGTGTGCGGCGTCAGTGCCCGGGGTGGCAGCCGCCGTCCGGGAGGCAGAGGTGAACGGTGTGCCGTGGGTCGGTGGGGAACGAGTGGTCGAGTTTCCAGCCCTGTTCGGCCGCCACCCGCAGGACGGTTGCGGCGCCCGCGCCCCGGTAGTGCCGGGCCCGGACGGCGACCCGGCGCAGGACCCGGCCCGTCCCGTCGAACCGGTAGTGGTTCCTGCTGCGTTCGCGCGCCAGCTCGGCCCGGAAACGTTTCCGCAGGTGTTTCCGCAGATGGCGCACGTAGGCGTTCGGGCTGCGGCGGAGTTCCAGGAAGCGGACTCCCGGCCGGAGGACGAGGGTGAGGAGGGGCAGCACGACGCGGCAGCGCATCGGGCCCCACGGTGTTCCGGGCTCGGGCGGTGGTCCGGACGGATCGGGCACACCGGTCGGCACGGGAGGTGGCAGGAGGCGGTAGAAGTGCAGTTGTCCCTGCACCGCCCTGCTCTTCGCCCAGTCCGTCGACCAGTCGTGCCGCCCGGCCAGCTCCTCGACCCGCAGCGGGGTCAGCCCACGGTAGTGGTGGCGTTCGAGACCCGTGACGGCCCGGCGCACGCCGCTTGGCGGCAGCTCGGCCGGTCTCCAGCCGCTGGTCCGCTCGGCGGCGGCGAAACGGTTCCGCAGGAGCTCGTCGGTGAACCGCTCCCACTCCTCGGGCCTGCCGTTCCACTCGACGCGCAGGCGGCGCCAGGAGATCCCGGCTGCCGACAGCCCCGCCAGGGTGTCGGCCAGGTCGGCGGCATCGGGACCGCCGCCGCCCACGGAGCCTCCCCAGAACGCCAGGACCATCCAGCCGATCACGAGCAGGAGTCCCAGCGGGAGGTAGAGGAACTGCAGGACGAACTGTGTCACCAGGCCGGCCCGTGACCGGCGCGGCGCCGCCTGCTGGGCGGGGGTCGTCCACGGTCGGACCGGAACGCCGGTCCGGGACGCGCCCGGTCCGTCCGAACCGCTCGACGGCATGGCTGAAGGCATCGGACACCGTCCCCCTCGGTCACGTGCTGCCTGGATCGGCTCTGCCCGCTCCGTGGGGCGCCAACCTCTCTGTGACGCAATCGAGTTCTGGTCACGGCCAGGCGGCCCGCACCCTCGGAGCGCCCTCGGAGGCTCGGCTCAGGCCCGGGCGGCGCGGCGGATGATGAGCATGTCCTGGGTGTGGCCGATGGCGAAGCCGCCGGCGGGGAGGGCGAAGTGGTCCTGGACGTAGGCGGCCAGGGCCGTGCGGGAGGGGCGGGGGTCGAGGGTGGCCAGGTCGGCGACGTTGACCATGAACTCGGCGACGTCCACGGCCACGGTGAGGTCGGGCGCGCGGTAGTGGAGGTCGAGGGTTTCGAGGGCGTAGCCGTGCTCGGGGTGGAGCTCGCGCAGGCGGTCGGCGAGCGGGCGGAGGTCGTAGCGGGCGCCGGTGAAGTGCGCGGCCATCCGCATGCAGGGGCTCTCCGGGTTCTGCAGCACGACCAGGAGGGTGCCGCCGGGGGCCGTCCAGTCCAGGGCGCGGTTGAGGGTGCGGAGCCAGTCCGCCTCGGGCACGTAGTAGAGCACGTGGGAGAGGTGGACGAGGTCGGCCCGCTCGGGCGGGGCGGCCCGGTCGAGCGGGTCCGGGAGGACCAGGGCGTCGGGGCAGGCCTCGGCGAGCTTCTCGCGCATCGCGGCGCTGGGTTCCACCGCGATCGTGCGGTCGAAGGAGCGGCTCAGGTAGGCGGTGGTGCGGCCGTCGCCCGCGCCGAGGTCGAGCAGGACCCGGCGGTGCGGCAGGGTGGCCACGATCTCGCTCAGCCGGTCGTGGGTGATCGGCTTCTCGTCCGTTCCGGCGAGGAACAGTTCGAACGCCCGGCGGTAGTCGGCGCTCGTCACGTCCAGCACCCGGACCGGGTCCTCGTCCTTCGTCCTCGTCTCCACCGGTCGGCCTCCCCTGTTGACGTTGTGTCGGGTCGCGTCATTGGACCCCGGGGGCGCGGTCCGGTGGCGCAGGGACGTTCCTGCCCGCGTGTCGGCCAGGTCCTTCGGCACCCGGGGCCCGCCGTTTAATCGGTGGCCCGGGCCCGGCGGCGGCTCCTACAGTGTCGGCCGGATCAAGAACGCCCAGGGAGCAGGACATGCGTGTGCACTACCCCCGGACGCCGCATCTGCCCTGGTCACCGGGCGCCGCGGCGGACGACGTACGGACCGGGGACCTGTCCGCGCTGGCCGGCGCCGAGGTCGTCGTCACCGAGAAGCTCGACGGCGAGAACACCACGCTCTACCGCGACGGCCTGCACGCCCGCTCGCTGGACTCCGCCCACCACCCCTCCCGCGCCTGGGTGAAGGGCCTCCAGGGCCGGATCGCCCCGCGCATCCCGGAGGGCTGGCGGATCTGCGGCGAGAACCTGTTCGCCCGGCATTCGATCCCGTACACCGATCTGGAGAGCTGGTTCTACGGCTTCTCGGTCTGGACGGGCGGCGAACGCGACGGCAGGAACGACATCCACGACGACGGCCGGGACGGCAGTCGGGACGGCAGCCGGGACGACGGCCGCGACCACTGCCTGGACTGGGACGACACCGTCCGCTTCCTGCGCCGCCTCGGCGTCCCCACCCCGCGGGTGCTGTGGCGCGGCCGCTACGACGAACGCGCCCTGCGCGCCCTGCGGTTGGACCTCGACCGGCAGGAGGGGTACGTGGTGCGGACGGTCCGGGGCTTCTCCCGGGCCGAGTTCGGCGAGCGGGTCGCCAAGTGGGTCCGCCCCCGGCACGTGCGCACCGACACCCACTGGATGCACGCCGCCGTGGTGGAGAACGGGCTCGGCCCGGGTGCCGCGCTCTGGGCCGTGCGCTCCGGCGCGCTGCCCGAACCGGCCGCCCTCGCGGCCGCCCTGGATCTTCCCGAACTCACCTGTCCACCCGAGGAGTTGGCCGAGGTGTCGGCCCGGCTGGACGAACTGGGCCGGGGCGGGGACGCCCGGCTGGCCGGTGTGCTCGCCACCGCGCTGCGCACCGCCCGCCGGCAGTCGCTGGCGCCGCGGCTGGCTGGGCCGCTCGGCCTGCCGCTGGCCCGGCGGGTCGCCGACCTGGTCGGGCTGCACCCGGCCCTCCAGCAGCCGTACCCGGACGGGGAGCGCCGCGCCGGGCTGGTCCGGCTCTCGGCCGCCGCCGACCTCGGGGTGCTGCACGCCGTCGCCGCGACCGCCGCCCCCGGACGGGCGGAGCGCGAGCAGGTCGCCTGGTCGGCGCTGCACGCCGAGGACGCCGGGCTGCTCGACGGGGCGCCGCTCGCCCGGTTGCGGGCCGGGCTGCGCGAGGCGCTGGCCGGACTGGACCGCGACGCCGCCGACCGCTGCTGGGCCCAGGCCCGCGAGGCGTACGCCCTCGGCCGGATCACCACCGCCGAGGAGGCCGTGGCGGCCACCTGGCGCTGGCGCGACGGCCGCTTCCCCCGGCTGGTCCACCTGTGCGGCCCCTCCGGCAGCGGCAAGAGCTGCTTCGCCGCCGGGCTCACCGGCGTGACCGCCCGGATCTCGCTGGACGACCTGCGCGCCGCCCGGGGCTCGCGCGCCGACCAGCGCGACAACGCCGAGGTACTGCGCGAGGGGCTGGCCCGGCTGGACGCCGCCCTGTGCACCCCGGGCGACGGCGAAGCGGCCACCGCGGTCTGGGACGCCACCTCGCTCAACCGCCAGCAGCGCTCCCACGTCCACGCCGTCGCCCAGCGCCGCGACGCCCTGATCACCCAGGTGGTGCTGATGGTCGGCGAGGACGAACTGGTGCGCCGCAACGCCGTCCGCCCGCACCCGGTGCCCGCCGAGGTGCTCACCGCACAGCTGCACCGCTTCGGCCCGCCCTACCCCGGCCAGGCGCACCGCACCTGGTACGTCGGCCCCGGTGGCATCGTGGAGGACACGGCGGGAACCCTCGACGAGGAGGAGGCGTGATGCGCCCCATCGAACAGATCTGCCAGCGGATCCGCTGGGACGCCCGCTTCGACCCGGCCCGGTTCACCCTGGGCGTGCGCCAGCGCGACGACCGCACCGAGCGCGTCCCGCTGGAGGCCTTCGCCGCCTCGGGCGAGATCCCCTGGCACCGGGTGCACTGGGTCGAGGCCGACGGCGTACGGGTCTGGGACCGCGCCTCGGGCGTGGACCTGCTCGACTCCACCGAGGCCGGGCACCGCACCGATCCGCCCCTGCTGCCCTCGCCCTTCTTCACCGCGACCGTCCCGCACGCCTGGCATCCGGGCGGCGGCTGGCGGCCCGCCGAGGCCGGACCGGGCACCCGGGTGGCCACCGGCGTCCCGGCGGCCACGGACGTCCCGGTGGCCACCGGCCTGCGCGTGGTCACCTGGAACACCCTGTGGGACCGCTACGACGCCGACCGGATCGCCACCGCCCGCCGCCGGCCCCTGCTGCTCGCCGCCCTGGAGGCCGCCGACGCCGACGTCATCGCCCTCCAGGAGGTCGAGCCCGCCCTGGTCGCCCTGCTGCTGGCGGCCCCCTGGATCCGCGCCGGGTACACCCTGGGCGCCGACCCGCTCGGGCCGGACGTCGGCGACCACGGCCTGCTGCTGCTCAGCCGGCTGCCGGTGGCCGCGGCCGGGCGGCACGCTCTGGGCCCGCACAAGGCCGTCGCCGCTCTCTCGGTTCGGACCGGCGGCACGCCGCTGACCGTCGCCGCCGTCCACCTCAGCAGCGACCACTCGCCGGACGGCGCCGACCGCCGCCGGGCCGAACTCTCCCGACTGGCCGAGGGGTTGGCCGGCGCCGAGGGCGAACTGCTGCTGCTCGGGGACTTCAACGACGGCCGCTCCGGCCCGGCCGGCCCCGCCGCCGCGCTCGGCCTGCGGGACGCCTGGACCCAGGTGCACGGACCGGCCGACGACACCCCCACCTTCGACCCGACGGCCAACCCGCTCGCCGCGGTCTCCTCGCTGACCGGCCGCCCGGGCCGCCTGGACCGCGTCCTGCACCGCGCCGACGGCACCCGTGCCACCGCGGCCGTCCTGCTCGGCGACCGCCCGGCCGGGGACGGGCTCCTCCCCTCCGACCACTACGGCGTGGCCGTGGACCTCGCGCTCGACGGCGAGGACCCGGACAACGGCCCGCCGGACGTCCTCGACGCCGCACCCACCGCGCACACCGCCGTCGCCTGGCTGCCGCCCGAGGAGCTGTGGCCCCCGATCCAGCGCCTGCGCGAGGCCTACGACCCGCAGCTGCGCCGCTGGCCCCCGCACGTCAACCTGCTGTTCGGCTTCGTCCCGGAGTCCGAGTTCGACCGCGCCCTGCCGCTGCTCGGTGCGGCCGCCGCCGAGACGGCACCGTTCACCGCGCGACTGGAGGGCGTGCACACCTTCGGGCACCGCGAGGACGCCACCGTCTGGCTGGACCCGGCCGCCGGCTCGCCCGCGCCCTGGGCGGCGCTGCGGCACGCGCTGGAGCGGCGCTTCCCGCGGTGCCGCGGCCGGGCGGAGGGCTTCACCCCGCACCTGACCCTCGGGCGCAGCGACGACCCGCAGCCGGTGGCCGCCGACTGCGCGGCCCGGCTCCCCGGGGCCTCCGCCCGGGTCGGCGAGCTGGTGGTGCTCTCCCGCCGGGGCGCCGAGCCGATGCGGCCGCGCGCGGTGGTCTCGCTGGGGACGGGCGAGGTGCGGCCGGTGCCCGAGCAGCCGATCGCCTCGCCGGCCCCGGAGCCACCTCAACACACCTCCACCGCCCGGGCATTGGCCCGGCGCATCGCGGCGGCCCTGCCCGAGGGCGTGGTGCACACCGTCGGCTCCCGGCGGCTCGGCTGCCAGCTGGACGGGGCCGACCTGGACCTGGTGGCGGCGCTGCCCGGCCCCGCCGATCTGCCCGCCGTCCGCGCCCGGGTGGCGGCCGCGCTGCCGGGGGCCCGCGGGCTGCGCGAGGTGCGCGGCGCCCGGGTGCCGGGGCTGCGGCTGACCGCCGACGGCCTGGCGGTGGACCTCGTGGTGGTCTTCACCAGCGATCTCGACCCGGCCCGGGCCGTCGAGCGCCGTGCGGAGCTGGGCGAGGCCGAGGCCGTCGCACTGAGCGCGGTCACGGACGCCGAGGCGATCCTGACGGCGCTCGGCGACCGGCACGGCCGCTTCGTCCGGCTGGCCCGCCAGGTCAAGGCCTGGGCCCGGGCGCGCGGCCTGGACTCCGCGCCGTTCGGCCAACTCCCCTCGCTCGCCTGGTCGGTGCTGGCCGCCCGGACGGTCCTGGAGGCCACCGGCAGCCCCGAGGAGGAGCTCTTCCGGCGCTTCACCGAGACCTGGGCGGGCTGGGACTGGCGCCGGCCCGTCGCCCTTACCGGCGACCCGCTGCCGGCCTCCCCGGGGCCGCTCACCGTCCTCACCCCCTCCGCCCCGGTCCGCAGCTGCACCACCCAGGTCGGCGCCGACACCCGCGATCTGCTCAGCGAGGAGCTCTACCGCGCCTGGGAACTGACCACCGAGGCCGCCGACGCCGCCGAGACCGGGGAAGCCACCGACGCCGGGGAAGCCGCCAAGGCCCGGGAAGCCGGCGAGTCCGGGGAAGCCGGCGATCAGACCGGGACGGCCGCCGGAAACCCGTGGCCCGCCCTGCTCGCCGCTCCCCCGCTGCACCGCCGGCACGCCGCCTGGGCCGTGATCGGCACCGACGAGGAGTCACTCGGCCTCGTCCGGGGCCGCATCCGCGCCCTGCTGGCCGCCCTGGAGGACGCGGGGGCCACCCGGCTGCACGCCTGGCCCCACCCGTACCGGACGGCCGACGGCCGCGCCCACCTCCCGATCGGCCTCGGCCCCGCACCGCTCTCCGCCGAGCGGCTCGCCCCGCTCGCCAGGGCCTGGTCCCGCACCCTGCCCGGCGTCCGGGTCGAGTACCTCGACGGCGGCGCCGCCCCCACCCCGGCCCGCCGACCGCCCGACTGAACCGCCCGGTCCGCCCGACCCGCCCGACCCGCCCGGTCCGCCCGACCCGCCCGACCCGCCGAAGCGTCCCGATCGACCCGACCACGCCCTCCCACCGGACGACCCCCACCCACGGAACGACACCGATCTGCCGAACCACCCCTGCCCATCGGGCTCTTCTGGACAATCGCCCCCGAAATTTGCCACGGTGAGCACCAGCGGCCCAGCCATCGATCATGCGGCCGAAGCCCCATGGGAGCTCCCCGTGCCCTCCGCCGACTTCCCCGCGTTCTACCTCGGACAGAGCGTCTTCTCCGACCCCGGCGCCCACCTCCCCCGCTACGCCGATCTCCCCAAGGACCCCCGCCGACTCGCCCGGATCGCCCGGAACCTGATCATCCATCGCCTCGAAGGCTGGCTGTTCCACCACCCCATCCCGGCGAACCGGCTCCACCACGACGCCGAGACCCGCTACCTCGACGACATCCTGCACCTGATCACCGACCGCGACCCGGCCCCGCTCAGCCATCCCCGGGCGCCCGCCGACCGCTTCGTCGGCGTCTGCCGGGACCTGGCGCTGCTGCACTGCTCCTTCCTGCGCCACGTCGGCATCCCCGCCCGGTTGCGCTGCGGTTTCGCCGGCTACCTCGGCCCGGACGGCTTCCACTGCGACCACGTGGCCACCGAGTACTGGGACGACCGGCGGGGCTGGCTGCTCGCCGACCCGCAGCTGGCCGACCCGAAGGTCGCCGCCGCCTGGCGGGTGGACTTCGACCCGATGGACGTCCCGCGCGACCGCTTCCTGGTCGCCGGCCGGGCCTGGCGCACGATCCGCTCCGACCGGGCGGCCGCCGGTTCCTTCGGCGTCCACCCGCCCGAGGAGGGCCCGCTCAACGGCGCGTGGTTCGTCGCCCACTCCACCCGGCTCGACCTCGCGGCCCTGAACAAGGTCGAGACGCTGCTCTGGGACACCTGGGGCACCGACTCCACCAACACGCCCCACGCCCCGTACGACGAGGTGGCCCACCTGACCGTCGGTCCGGTCGACGTCCCCGCCGTCCGCCGCCTCTTCGCCGAGCACGACGCCCTGCGCACCCCAAAGACGGTCCTGTCCCTGGCACCGTTCAACGGCCCCCGCGAGGTCACCCTGCGCTGACCGCCCCCGGCCCCCTCGACCCTCCTGGCGGAGCAGGCCGCCGCTACGCACCGGCCTGCTGGTAGAGCGTCACCAGGAGGCCGTACACCGGCTCGCCCTCCGCGTCCTCCTCCGTCTCGTCGACCAGTCCGGCCAGCGCCTCGACGAGCCGCGCCGCCTTGGCCGGGCTGAGCCGGAGGTGGCGCAGTGCCAGGAGGTGGTCGACGGGCGAGCGGTCCAACTCCTGGGCGACGGCGCCGAACAGCGCGGCCGTACCCTCGACCTGCGGTTCGGCGACGAAGAAGCGATCGGCGGTCCGCCGGTAGTACTTCTCGGTGCCGCCGCGCACCCGTCGCGTTCCCGCGTCCTGGACCAGCCCCGCCTCGCCCAGCACCCTGAGGTGGTGCGAGACGCTGCCCTTGTTCACCCCGAGCTGCGCGGCGAGCCGGCTGATCGTCGACGGACGGCTGCTCAGGGCGAAGAGCAGGCGTTGGCGCAGGGGGTGGGCGAGCGCGGCGTGCTGCAGCGGCGCGCTGATCTGCTGGACGGTCTCGTCCGGTCGGTGACTCACCTGATCAAGCGTTAAGTACGGTTGACGCTTTGGCAAGTCGCTGGTCTACTGCCTCTCCATGACCTCCACCACAACGCCGTCCGCCCTGGACACCGTCACCCTCGTCGAGTCGATAGCCGACCTGGTCCGTGAGAACTACGTCTTCCCCGACGTCGCCGGGCAGCTGGCGGACCTGCTGAGGCGCCGGAGCGCCGAGGGCGCCTACCGGACCGAATCCGCCCAGGAGTTGTCCGAAGCGGTCACCGCGGACCTGCGGTCCGTCAACGGCGACCTGCACCTGGGCCTCAAGTACCACGCCGTGCCGGTGCCGCCGGAGCCGGGCGCGGCGGTACTCGCCATGGTGCGCAGGGAGTTCGACACCTTCCTGAACGGCGTTCCCCGCGTGGAACTCCTCGACCACGGCGTCGCAGTCCTGGAGATCGGACCCAAGCTGTTCCCGCTGGACTGGGCGGCACCGCCGCTGACCGCGGCACTCTCCCTGGTGGCCCCCGCCCGCGCCCTCATCCTGGACCTGCGCCGCAACACCGGTGGCGACCCGAACACGGTCGCCTTCGTCTGCGCCTACCTGCTCGACGGCCACACCCACCTGAACACCATGTTCTCGCGGAAGGACGAGGTGGGCGCACAGTCCTGGACGCCCCCCTTCGTCCCCGGCACCCGCTTCGGCGGCAGCAAGCCCATCTACGTGCTGACCAGCGCGGACACCTTCTCCGGGGGCGAGGAACTCGCCTACGACCTGCAGCAGCTCGGGCGCGCCGAGGTCGTCGGGGAGGTCACCCGCGGCGGCGCCCACCCGCGCGAGGGCTTTACGGTGCACCCGCACCTGGAGCTCAGCGTGCCCTTCGCCCGCGCGGTCAACCCGGTCTCGGGCACCAACTGGGAGGGCGTCGGCGTCCAGCCCGACGTCCCCTGCGACGCCGACACGGCACTCGACCGCGCCCTGGCCCTGGCCGCGGCGCGCCTGGCGTAGGGCCTGTCCTCGGACTCGCGTCTGCGGGGCGCCGCCGGGCATGGTCGAGACGGCGAAGGAGTCCGGGGCCCCGATGACCGCGGCCCCGTTCACCTGACGGGCTCGCGGTTGATGCTCGGCAGGGTCTGGACCGGGCCGCCCGGCACCCGGCCGGTGAGCACCGGGACCCGGGCGACGGCCCCGCGGTGGCGGTCCAGGCAACCTGCGGCAGTGATGTCGCTGTCACTTGGCATGATGCCCGGCATGGTGAGAACACAGCGCATCGAGGGCTTCTCCGCGACCGGCCGGCCGGTCTCCACGCCGACCACCAAGTTCGGCGGCCAGCCCGTGTGGCTGGCAGGCCCGCAGTGGCCGATCAGCGCGGCATGGGACCGGCCGATGCGCTTCGTCGGTCAGATCGAGCTGGGCCCGGTGATCGGAGCGGCCGGCGACGGAAAGGTCGCCTACGTGTTCGTCACCCACGCCGATCACGAGGAGCACTTCTTCGACCCCGACATCATCGACCCCGACGGCGGCGAGAACGCGGTGATCGTGCAGCCGGGCGGCGGCTATGCCGGCCCGGTGCGCCCACTGGTGACCGGCCCCGGGCTGTACGGAGTCGACGGGTCGGAGGTGGAGTTCACCGTCGACCTCCGCCCCGCCGACGAGCCCGGTCCCATGACGGACGAGGAACTCGATTCCCTGCCCTCCGCCGACCGGGACCGCTACATCAAGCTGACGGACGGCGACAAGATCGGCGGAACGCCGCAGTTCTTCCAGGGCGACGAGTGGCCGGACGGCGGCCCTTGGCGGCTGCTGCTGCAGCTGGACTCGAACTGGGTGCCTTTCCAGCTCAACCTCGGCTCGTCGCCGAGGCTGTTCGCCTTCGTGTCCGAGGACGGCGCCCAGGGCAGGCTGCTCGTCCAGGACTCCTGACCCGATCGGGGCTCGCCCGTCGGAACCGGCTTCGAAGGCGGCAGGCGGGTACAGGACCGTTGACGCCTATCACTGACAACCGCAGCCGTGTCGTGCCCGACGCGGATATCTGAAATTTTTATTGCGCAATTTTTCCTTCAGATCTATCGTCGACGCATGCCCGAGAAGCCCCGGCCCGACCGGATCACCGACCTGTCCCGTCTGAAGGCGTTCACCAACCCGCTGCGGATGCAGCTCTACCGCCTGCTCTTCGCCGCCGGGAGCGCGACCGCCTCGCAGCTCGCCGAGCAGGTCGACCAGGCTCCGTCGCTGGTCAGCTACCACCTGCGCAAGCTCGCCGAGCAGGGCTTCGTCACCGAGGCGAGCGCCCGCAGCGCCGACGGCCGGGAGCGGTGGTGGGAGGTCGCCTCCGAGGAGGGCTGGGGCTTCCGCGAGTCCGACCTCGCCGGCACGCCCGAGGGCGCGGCCGTCGTCAACGCGGTGACCAAGGGCCTGGTCGACTCCCGCTCCGCCCAGTACCGCGCCTACCTCGACCAGAGCGCCGCCTGGGGCAAGGAGTGGACCGACGCGGCCTTCACCTCCGAGTGGCTGCTCGACCTCACCGCCGCCGAACTCGCAGAGATAGAACAGGAGTTGCAGGCCATCGCGCGGCGCTGGCGGGAACGCGGCAAGGCCGCCGGGGCGGCCGGCGACACCGCGGGCCGCGAGCACGTGTCCGTCCACCTGTACGGGTTCCCCTTCCGCCCCTGACACCTTCCGCCCCCGACACCGGCGCCGCCGTGTCCCCGACCGCCGGAGTCCCCGATGGTCCTCGCCGAACCGCCCCTCTCCCGCCGGATCGCCGCGCCGCCTGCCCACCGAGACGGCAACGTGCTGCGCTGGCTCGCCGCCTACACCGCCTCCCTGATCGGCGACAGCGTCTACTTCGCGGCCCTCGCCTGGTCCGCCCAGCGGTCCGCCGGCCCCACCGAGGTCGGCCTGGTCATGGCCGCCGGCGCCGCCCCGCGCGCCCTGCTCATGCTCGGCGGCGGCGTCCTGGCCGACCGGCTCGACCCGCGCCGGGTGGTGCTGGGCAGCGACGCCGTGCGCTGTCTGCTCATCCTCTCGGTGGCCGCCGCCATCGCGCTGACCACGCCCGCGCTCTGGCTGCTGGTCGCGGTGGCGCTCGTCTTCGGCGCCGTGGACGCCCTGTTCGTCCCCGCCGTCGGCGCCCTCCCGCCCCGGATCACCGGCCCCGACCAGCTGGCCCGGGTCACCGGCCTGCGCTCGCTGTCGATGCGCCTCGCCCAGATCGCCGGACCGCCGCTCGGCGGCCTGGCCATGGGCCTGGGCGGCCCGGCCGCCGCCTTCGCCGTCGCCGGGCTGCTCTTCGCGCTCTCCCTGCCGCTCCTGCTCTCCGTCCGGATCAGTCCGCTCGAAGCCCCTCCGGGTGACACCCCGTCCGGGGCCGGCACCCCGCCCCGGCCCGGCACCGCGCGCGCCGAACTCCTCGACGGGCTGCGCTACATCCGCCGCCACCGCCTGATCGGCCCGCTGGTCCTGGCCGGGGCGGTCTGCGAACTCGGCCTCGCCGGCACCCTCAACGTCGGCATGGTGCTGCTCAACGCCGAGCGCGGCTGGGGCCCGTCCGGCTACGGCTGGATCGTCGGCTGCTTCGGTGCCGGGGCCGCCGCGAGTGCCGCGCTGCTCGCCGTCGCCGGTCGGCTCCCCCGGGCCGGCCTGACCATGGCGGGCACCCTGCTGGCGGGCAGCGTCGGTGCGGCGGCCATGGCGCTCGTGCCGCAGCTGTGGGCCGCCGCCGTCCTCGCCGCGCTGGTCGGTCTGAGCGCGGGCGTCTTCGGGAGCCTGGACAGCACCCTCATCCAGACCTCCGCCGACCCCGCCTACCTGGGCCGGGTCACTTCCGTCACCATGCTCACCATGGTCGGTCTCGCCCCGCTCGCCTATCCGCTGGTCGGTGCCGCCGTCGGGGCCTGGGGCACCGCCCCGGTCTTCGTCGGCTGCGGGGCCCTCTCCTGCCTCGGCGCCGCCCTCGCCCTCGCCTCTCCCGCCGTCCGCCGCGCGGAGCTCCCCCGCGCGGGGCTCCCCCGCTGAAGGGCGCGGGCTGAAGGGCGCAGGCCCTGCGGGCCCCCGTCACCAGGTGACCGGGAGCTCCTCGACACCGTAGACCGTCGACCCCTCGCGGAAGCGGAGCCCGGCCTCGGGGACGGCGAGCCGCAGGGTCGGGAAGCGCCGCAGCAGGGCCGGCAGGGCCACCTTCAGTTCCAGCCGGGCCAGTTGCTGGCCGAGGCACTGGTGGGCGCCGAAGCCGAAGGACAGCTGGGCGACCGGACGGCGGCGCAGGTCGAGGTCGTCCGGCCGCTCCGGGACGAGCTCGGGGTCGCGGTTCGCGGTCAGCGGGGAGAGCAGGACGTGCTCGCCCTCGGCGATCCGGTGGCCGTTGACCTCGACGTCGGCCACGGCGGTGCGCAGGAGCGGTGCGGGGATGGCGAGATGGCGCAGCAGTTCCTCCACCGCCGTGCCGATGGACTCGGGGTCGTCGCGGAGGACGGCGAGCTGGTCCGGGTGGCGGAGCAGCGCCAGCACGCTCAGGGCGAGTTGGGTCGCGGTGGTCTCGTGTCCGCCGACCAGGAGGGTGGTGCCGAAGCCGATGAGCTCCTCGTCGGTGAGCTCCGCGCCGTGCTGCCGCACCACCGCGCCCAGCAGGCCGTCCCCGGGGGCGGCCCGGTTGCGGGCCACGATGTCCGCCATGGCCTCGTTCAACTCGGCCGAGGCGGCGATCAGTTGACCGGCGTCGGCGGTCCCGTCCATGATCACCCGGGAGCAGCGCTGGAACATCGCCCTGGTCCCGTACGGGACGTCGAGCAGTTCGCAGATCGCCAGCGAGGGGATGGGCAGGGCGAAGGCCTCGACCAGGTCGACGACCGGGCCCTGCTCCGCCATCGCGTCGAGGTGCTCGGAGACGATCGTCTCGATCGCGGGCCGCAGCCGCTCGACCCGGCGGACGGTGAAGCTCCCGGTGAGCATCCGGCGCAGTCGGCTGTGCTCCTCGCCGCTGTAGGCGGGCAGGAAGCCCGGGTGGTTGAACAGGGTGCGCGGCAGCGACGGGTCGATGCCGTTGCCCGTCACCAGGCGATCGTCCGCGAAGGCGGCCCGGACGTCGCCGTACCCGGTGATGACGACGGCGTCGATCTCGCCGCGCACCGGGTGGGTCACGCGCAGCCGCGGCAGGCCGTCCTCCTCGCGCATCCGGCGGAGGTCCGGCGACGGGTCGAACGGGCAGGTCCGGTCCCGTTCGGAGGCGACGAAGGACGCCGAGCGGTGGTCGGGCATGGTGCGGGCTCCTCAGCTGGATCGGTCCGGGGGCGCGGTCGTGCGACGGGAGGCGGGAGACGAGAGGCGGGAGACCGGTGGCGGGAGACCGGAGGCGGGCGGCGGGAGGCGGTGGCCTACCCGTGGTACCGGGTGGAGGCGTGGTGCCAGTCGTACGCGCCGCGGATGGTGGTCTGCAGCGCCTCGGTGCAGTAGCGCTGCAGCAGGTCGCGTTCGGCCGGGTCGAGGTGGCCCGTCGCCGTGCTGCCGAGCAGGGCCCGGTGGGCGCCGGTGAACAGCTCCAGGGCTTCGGCGCGGCGGCGCAGCGCCCGGTCGACCGCCTGCGGCCGGGAGAGCCCGTGGTCCCGCTCCAGGCAGAGCACCAGGTTGTTCTGCTCCCCCAGGGCCGCGTCCTTCTCCAGGGAGACGATGTCGTTGTCGCAGATGATGAAGGTCTTCGTCATCTCGCGCATGACGGACAGGTGCGGCAGCGCGTACAGGTGGTCGGGCAGCACGCAGGAGGACAGCCGCTCGGCGAGGTCGACGACCGGTGCCACCCCGATGGTGTGGCGCCGGACCCGCAGGTAGGTGCTCAGCGGCATGGGCGCGCCGGACTGCCGGCTGCGCGCCTCGTGGACGTGGTGGTCGAGGTAGGAGGACCAGTGGGCCGCCGAGCGCCGGATCCAGTCCGCGGGCATGTCGTGGCAGCTGCGTCGTCGCATGTCGGCGAAGGCTGCGGCCGGCGGCAGCGGGGAGGCCTGGCCGGTGACGCCCTCCTGGACGAGTCCGACGAGGTGGCGGACCCGCTCGGGCGAGCCGCCCCACTGTTCGTCGAGCGCGTCGTCGAACAGGAAGTACCAGCTCTGCTGGTCGACGCCGATGTCCAGTTCGCTCCCGGTCGCGTTCGGATAGAACATGGCCGCGATCAGCGGGAACTGGCCCTTGAGGTGGTGGGCCCGCTCCGCTTCCGTGGACAGGAAGCCGAAGGAGCGCGGCCAGGCGAGGTGGCGGTCGTGGGCGGCCCGGAAGTCCGGGCTGATCCGGCGGGGGAAGGGGAGTTGGTCGAGGGCCGGGGCCTCCGGGTCCGGGGAGAGGATCTCTGCCGTGGTTGTCATGGTGTGGCGCACCTCCGGGGACGGGGCCGGTTCAGGGCCGTACGGGACGGGGCCGGGTCACGGCCGTACGGGGCGGGGCCGGGTCACGGCCGTACAGGGCGGGGCCGGTTCAGTCGGCCGGCCAGGGTGAGACGCGCATGGGCAGCGCGTTGGGCCGGATCAGCGCGTGGACCACCGGCCGGACCCGGTGCCGCTCGACCGGGCGCGGCCGCCACCGGGAGACGATCGAGCGCAGGACGACCAGCATCTCGGTCATCGCGAAGTGGTCCCCGATGCACTTCCGGTTGCCGAGGGCGAACGGGACGTAGGCGCCCGGCGGCAGGTCCTTCTCGGGGCGGTCGAGCCACCGGTCCGGGTGGAACCGCAGCGGGTCCGGGTAGTGGGCCGGGTCCCGGTGCATCGTCAGCGCGCTGTAGATCAGCTCGGCCCCCTGCGGGAGGTCGACCCCGCAGACCCGGACCGGTTCCAGGGCACGCCGCATCAGCAGCCAGCTGGGCTGGTGCAGCCGGAGCACCTCGCGGAGGAACCGCTCGGTGAACGGGAGCGTCGCCGCACCGGGCAGGGCGCCGGCGGGCAGGGCTTCGCACTCGGCCCTGATCCGCTCGGTGAGCTCCGGGCGCCGTCCGATCTCGTGGAGCGCCCAGGCCAGGGTGGTGGACGTGGTCTCGGCGCCGGCCATGAGCAGGGACAGCAGCTCGTCGCGGGCCTCCACGTCGGTCATTCCCTGCGGGTTTCCCGGGGTGCCGGCGAACATGATCGAGAGCAGGTCGCCGCCGTCGGCCGGGTCCTGGCGGGCCTGCCGGACGGCGGTGTCCGCGAGTTCGCGCAGCGCCGCCGCCGCGGCCAGGTACCTGCGGTGCCCCAGCAGGCGTGAGGACGCGATCGGAGCGGGCAGGACGGTGCCCACGAAGACCCCGCGCATCACCGTGGTCAACTGCTCGGCGACGCGTTCCCCGAGCTCGGCCACGGCCGCGGCGCCGTCCGGGCGTTCGGTGCTGAACAGGGTCGACACGAGCATGACGGTCATCATCCGGCGCAGCACCAGGTCCATGGCGATCACCTGGCCCGGGCGCCAGGACGACACCTGCTCCTCGGCGATGTCGGTCATCGTGCCGACGCTCGCGGCGATGCTGTCCCGGTGGAAGGCCGGCTGGAGCGCGCGCCGTTGGCGGAGGTGGAAATCCCGCTCGGAGGTGATGATGCCGTTCCCGATGAATGGCCGCGCGACGTCGAACAGCAGTCCTTTGCCGAACTTCCTGCTCTGCTTCAGGAGAACGTCGTGGACGGCCTCCGGTGAGTTCAGGACGAACACCGGACGATTCCCGAGGAATATCCTGACGATGTCTCCCCGGGACCTGACCGACTGCAGGAACTCCACCCGCTGGACGGCCAGCCGCGGCAGGTGGCCGAGCAGTGGGAAACGCCCCGGCGCCACGGGGGCCGTCACGGGAGCGGTGGTGGAACGCACAGCCCTGCACCTCCCTGAAGTCTCGGATCGAAAATCCGTCCGACATTGGAACGTTCACTCGCTCGCGGTGCACGGTGATCATCGTCCGCGGGATCGGGAGAGGTCAAGGGACCGGCCGAAAATGCACCGCCGGAGTGATTTTGAGCCGAACGGCGCGAATTCCCCCACCTCTCCGTGTGTTTCAGGCCACCCGTCCCGGATTGGACCGGGACGCCGTCCGCGCCCCGCCGTTAGCCTCGGGCGCACCGCCCAGTCGATCAACGGAGAATCGTCATGCACCCCGAACTCGCCGCCGATCTGAGCCGGTTGCCGGAACTTCTGGAGGAGACCCGGCAGCGTGCGCTCGCCTTCCTGGAGACCCTCGACGAACGGCCCGCGAGCGGACGGGCCGGCGCCGAGCAGGGCGGCGCGGAACAGGCCCGCACGGAGCCCGCCGGCGCGCCGCTCGCCGAGGAGGGCGGCGGAGTGCGGGCCGCCCTGGCGGAGTTCGCGGAGCGCTGGGAGCCGCGGCTGTCGGCGAGTGCCGGACCGCGCTACTTCGGGTTCGTGACCGGCGGGGCGACGCCGGCGGCGCTCGCGGGCGACTGGCTGACCTCGGCCGTGGACCAGAACTCCAACTCCTCGCTGGATCCGGCCGGTCAGCAGTTGGAGCGGGAGACGGTCGGGTGGCTGCGCGAGCTGTTCGGGCTCTCGGCGGCGCACCGCGGCACCTTCGTGAGCGGCGCGACGATGTCGAACACGGTGGGGCTGGCGGTCGCCCGCGAGTGGCTGGGCGAGCGGCTCGGCGTGGACGTCGCCGAGGACGGGGTCGGCGCGCTGGGCCCGGTCCGGGTGCTGTCGGGCAGTGCGCACTCCAGCGTCGCCAAGGCGCTGTCGGTGCTGGGCCTGGGCCGGACGGCGCTGCGGACGGTGCCCGTCCTGCCGGGCCGGGAGGCCGTGGACGTGGCCGCGCTGGAGCGGGCGCTGACCGAAGCTCAGGGGCCGTGCGTCGTGGTGGCCAACGCCGGGACGGTCAACACCGTCGACTTCGACGACCTGCGCGCGATCGCCGCGCTGCGCGAGCGGTACGGGTTCTGGCTGCACGTGGACGCCGCGTTCGGCGCCTTCGCCGCGCTGTCGCCGGAGCACGCGGAGCTGGTGGCGGGGCTGGACCTCGCCGACTCGGTCTGCGTCGACCTGCACAAGTGGCTCAACGTGCCCTACGACAGCGCCGTGCAGTTCACCCGCCGGCCGGACCTC
Organism: Kitasatospora sp. NPDC058048; assembly: GCF_042885555.1. Taxonomy (NCBI): domain Bacteria; kingdom Bacillati; phylum Actinomycetota; class Actinomycetes; order Kitasatosporales; family Streptomycetaceae; genus Kitasatospora; species Kitasatospora sp. NPDC058048. The sequence goes on from NZ_JBHVRT010000001.1 coordinate 539,199, forward strand.
CAGGCCCGGGTCTTCCAGAACGCCGCCGCCTACCTCGGTCCGCTGAGCGAGCACCCGGACCTGGTCCACCTCACGCCCGAGAACTCCCACCGGCTGCGCGCCCTCGCCGCCTGGTTCACCCTGCGGGCGTACGGCCGCTCCGGGCACCGGGAGATCGTGGAGCGCTGCATCGCCGGTGCCCGGGCGCTCGGCACGGAGGTGGCCCGGATAGAGGGTCTGGAGCTGCTCGCCCCGGTGCGGCTGAACGTCGTCTGCTTCTCGTTGACGGCCGACCCGACCCCGGAGCGGCTGGCCGCACTCGCCGACGGGCTGGCCGGCGAGGCCTTCCTCACCCCCACCCGTTACGCGGGTCGGCCCGCCCTGCGCGCCGCGTTCAGCAACTGGCGCACCACCGAGGCGGATGTCCGGCGGACAGCGCGGGCGCTGGCCCGGGCCGTCCGCGAGCTGACGGCCTGAGCGCGCGCGGCGGACCGCGCCGGGACGGGCCGGGCGGAGTCCGGGGTCAGCTCCGGTCGTGGTCGCCCGTCCCCCCGTCGATCAGCTCGCGCAGGATGTCCATGTGCCCGGTGTGCCGGGCCGTCTCCGTGGTCATGTGGATCAGCACCCAGCGCAGCGAGACGGAGTTCCCCGACCAGGAGGTGCCGAGGTCGTCCAGTGCCAGCGCCCGGATCGTCTCGTCGGCGCCGGCCCGGGCCCGCGCGTAGAAGGCCAGGACGTCCGCCGTCGACTCGTGCGGCTCCACCCGCATGTCGGAGGAGTCGTCGGCGTCGATGTCGAACGGCAGCGGTCCGGTCTCCCGGCCGAACGTCTCCCGGAACCAGCCGAGTTCGGCGCCGCCGAGGTGCTTCACCAGCCCCAGCAGATTGGTCCCGGAGGGCGTCATCGGACGGCGCAGCTGCTCGTCGTCCAGCCCCTCCAGCTTCCACAGCACCACATCGCGGTGCCGGTCCAGCGCCGCGTGAAGGCTTTCCTTCTCCCCGCCCGTGAAGGGCACACGATTGCTCATGTCCGGGACCGTAGCAGCCGGCACCGACAGTCCGGCCCTGCGGCCGCGGCCCCCGGCCGTCGGGGATCATCCCCGGCCGTCCGGGATCACGGGTGCGCCCCGTCCCCGTACACGCCGCCCGCCCGGTCGGTCAGGCCCGCCATGATCTCCGCGTGGGCGAGGTTCATGAAGTGCAGCGGCCGCCAGCGGGAGCGGTGGTCGGGGTGGTCGCGGAACCGGTCGGCCGTCTCGCACAGCCGCTCCCACCAGATCATGGCGTCCTGGCGCATCCGCTGCGTCCAGCCGGGCTCGTCGTTGCGGCCCTCCAGGACCACCTCCTCCCAGGCCACCAGGACGTCCGAGAGGAAGACGCAGTCGGCGGCGGTGACCTCCGCCAGCCGCTCGGCGGCGAACCGGGCACTGGTGCCCTCGGGTTGGGCCCGGACCAGCTCGCGCATGCGGGCGGCCAGGAAGGCCTGCAGCGGAGTGACGTCGTCGGTGTGGAGGTCGTCGGAGAACTCCAGCAGTTCCACCGGCTTGCGTTCGCGTGCCATCGTGCGGTGTCCCCTCGACTCGGACGGTGCGCGCCCGCTGACGGACCATCACCGTTTTCGCGACCGACCATAGCGGCTCACGCCGGACATCACGGCGGATTCCCGAACCTTCCGCACCGGTCCGCCGGTCCGTGCCATCATGCGCGGCCTCCCGCCCCACCTGCCCGGCGGGCCTCGCCCGGCACGCCCGACGCACCGCACCCCGCCCGCCCGCCTGCCCGCCTGCCCGCCTGCCCGCCCGGCGCACCGCACCCCACCCACCCTGCGGACCTCGCCCAACACGCGCGGCGGACCTTGCCCTCACACCGGTGTGAAGGCCGATGATGCTGCCATGACCGCCACTTCTTTCGACCCGTACGCCCTGCTCGCGCAGAGCCGCCTCGGCGTCCTCGCCACCATCAAGGCGGACGGCCGCCCGCAGCTCTCCCCCGTCATGCCGTTCTACGACCGGGACGCGAACGCCATCCTGATCTCCACCCGGGACGGGCTGGCCAAGACGGCCAACCTGCGCCGGGACCCGCGGGCCAGTCTGGAGGTGACCGGGCCGGACGGCCGCTCCTGGGTCACCGCCGAGGGCGTGGCCGCCCTGACCGGACCGGGCACCGACCCCGAGGGGCCGGAGGTCGAGGCGCTGGTGGACTACTACCGCCGCGCCGCCGGGGAGCACCCGGACTGGGCGGAGTACCGCGAGACGATGGTCTCCGACCGCCGGGTGCTCCTCACCATCCCGGTCGACCACGTGTACGGCACCCGCATCTGACCGGCTCCGGTCCGGCCGCCGTCACGGGGGAACGGCGGCCGGGCCGGGCCCCGGCTCGGGGCCGCGGGAGAACTCCCCTCGGCAGCCGGGCGGTTCAGCGCAGTGTCGCGGTGACCACCGTGGCGTCCAGGTCCTCCTCCCGGCTCTCCGCCGCCGCCAGCCCGGCCGTCCGGGTCACCGCGAGGGCCGTCTGCGCCTGCCGCTCGCTGGTCTCGAACAGCAGCGACCCGCCGGGCGCCAGCCACCGCGGCGCCTCGGCGAGCACCCGCCGCAGCACGTCCAGTCCGTCCGCCCCGCCGTCCAGCGCGGGCCGGGCCTCGTGCAGCCGCGCCTCGGGCGGCAGCAGGCCGAGGTCGCCGGTCGGGACGTAGGGGACGTTGGCGATCAGCACGTCCACCCGGCCGGCCAGCTCCGGGGGCACGGCAGCGAACAGGTCGCCCTCGAAGACCCCCGCCGCGGCGCCGGCCAGGTTGCGGCGGGCGCAGCGGACCGCGCCCGGATCGATGTCGGCCGCGTACAGCTCGACCGGGTGCGCGGCCGCGGCGGCCACCGCGGCGCCCAGCGCGCCGCTGCCGCAGCACAGGTCGAGCACCACCGCGCCCGGGGCGGTCAAGGCGGTGGCGGTGGAGACCAGGAACTCGCTGCGGCGGCGCGGGACGAAGACGCCGGGGTCGACAGCGATCCGCAGCCCGGCGAACTCGGCCCAGCCGACGACGTGTTCGAGCGGCCGCCCGTCGGCGCGGGAGCGGACCATGGCGGCCAGGTCGGCGGGCGAGGCGGCGGCGGAGAGCAGGATCCGCGCCTCGTCCTCGGCGAACACGCAACCGGCGGCGCGCAGCCGGGAGACCACGGAGGAACGGAGGGAGGCGGAGGAGAAAACCGGCAAGAGAACCCCTTTGGGGGAGGACGGGAGGACTGACGACTCCGTCAGGGCTCCCGCGAGGGCCGACACCTCGTCGGCGCGCCGGCCGCGCTATGCGCGCGGGGCGCCGACGCGGCCGCGCTCCGGGAGCACCCGCTCGGACATTCCGGTAATGGGTCTCACCTCCCTGAGTCACGGTCATACTCGGCGTCGGCCACCCTACCGCACTGCTGGGCAAGGATGATCGGAATGATTCCGAAGGCCCCTGCCACACCTCCGGCAATCCCCACGACAGTCCACCGGTCGCCGACGCTCCCATGACCCCTCGCTCGTCCGAGCGATTCAATAGGTCCACTGACAGTACTCGGCGATAACGGAACGTAGCGGCCGCGCATAGTAACGCCATGACGAGACAATCCTGCGGACCGTCACGGCTTCGCGCCCGAACGGCCCGCCTCATCAGCGCCGCGGCCACCCTCGGTCTGCTCGGCGCCGGCCTCACCGCCCCGCTCGCCCAGGCCGCCGCCCCCGCCCACCCCGCCGCGCCGCTGCCGGAGCGGGTCCGGGCCGTGGGCACGCCCCTGCTCCAGGAGGCCTTCACCGGAGCCACCGCCGACCCGCGCTTCATCGCCGTCGGCTCCGCCTGCCTCACCGGCGCGGCCCCCGCGACGCCCGGGCCGGGCGACCACCCGCTCGGCGGCTGCCCCACCGCCGAGACCGGCCCGGTGCCGCCGCTGAACTCCGCACCGCTCGGCTACCTGCGGATCACCGACGCCGGCAACGACCAGAGCGGCGCGGTGCTCTTCGACCAGGCCCTGCCGGCCGGCAACGGCCTGGACGTGACCTTCGACCAGTGGCAGTACGGCAGCACCACGCCGAACACCCCGGCCGACGGCATCTCCTTCTTCCTCGTGAACGGGGACGTCTCGCTCACCCACCCCGGCGCCTTCGGCGGCAGCCTCGGCTACGCGCAGAAGCTGCCCGACGACAACCCGAACCTCACCTTCCTGCCCGGCGTCGACCGCGGCTACCTCGGCGTCGGTCTCGACGTGCTCGGCAACTACTTCGGCGACTGGGAGCAGCGCGGCAACGGCTGCGCCCAGCGCTCCCCCGGCGGCACGAGCTTCCGCATCCCCGCGCCCGGCGCCAACATGGTCACCGTCCGCGGCCCCGGCGACGGCACCACCGGCTACTGCTTCCTGACAGCGACGACCAGCAACTTCACCACCAACGGCCCCTGGCCCTCCACCCTGCCCGGCACGCTCCAGGGCCCGCTCACCACCCTGCCGCCCGGAGTCACCCCGGACCAGGCGCAGACCCTGCTGGAGCCCTCGCGCCGCCGGGTCAACGTGCACCTGACCCCGGCGCCCTCCCCGGTGCTCACGGTCTCCGTCGACTTCAACGACGGCACCGGATCGCACCAGGTGCTGCAGACCCCCGCACCCCAGCCGGTGCCCTCGACCTACAAGTTCGGCTTCGCCGGGTCCACCGGCCTGTTCACCGACGTGCACCTGATCCGCAACGTCGTGATCAGCACCGACCAGCCGCTGCCCGAACTGAACCTGGTCAAGCAGGCGCACGAGCCGCTGCCCGGGCTGATCACCGTGGGCACCCCGATCCCGTACGACTTCGTGGTCACCAACTCCGGGAACGTGCCGATCACCAACCTGGCCGTCAACGACCCGAAGGTCGGACCGGTCAGCTGCCCGGCGGGCACCCTGGCCCCTCGTGAGACCGTGACGTGTACGGCAACGTACCTGGTCACCGCCGCCGACGCCGCCCAGGGCCACGTCGCCAACACGGCCCAGGCCACCGGGACCACCGACGGGGGCCCGGTCACCTCGCCACCGGCCTCGGAGAACGTGCCGGTGGTCGCGCCACCGGGGATCACCCTCGTCAAGCACGTCGACGCCGCCGAGCCCTTCCACGTCGGCGACACCGTCCCGTACACCTACGTGGTCACCAACACCGGCGGGAGCGAGGTGACCAACCTCGCGCTGACGGACGACAAGGTCACGGGGATCACCTGCGACTCCACCACCCTCGCTCCGGCCGGCAGCCCCGGGGACAGCACCCAGTGCCACGGCAGCTACGTCGTGACCGCCACCGACGCGCAGGCCGGGCAGGTCACCAACCACGCCCACGCCACCGGGACGTCGAACAGCCAACCGGTCACCTCGCCGGAGGCCGATGCCACCGTCACGGTGGTCGGCCCGTCCTCGATCGGTCTGGCCAAGCAGGCGGACACCGCCGGCCCCGTCCACGTCGGGGACACCGTGCACTACACCTACACGGTCACCAACACCGGGACGACCACGCTGAACAACCTCCTCGTCGTCGACGACCACGCCCCGCAGGTGACCTGCGACCGGACGACCCTGAACGCCGGAGCGAGCACCCCCTGCCACGGCACCTACACCGTGACCGAGGCCGACCTGCGACTCGGCCACGTCACCAACACCGCCCAGGCGGAGGCCACCGGCCCGCAGGGGCAGACCGTGGTGAGTCCCATCGCCCAGGTGACGCTGCAGGTCGTCGGCGTCGCCAGGCTCGACCTGCGGAAGCAGGCCGACAGCGCCGGGCCGTTCCACGTCGGCGACACCGTGCCGTACACCTACACGGTCACCAACACCGGGAACACCACACTGAACAACCTGACCGTCAGCGACGACCACGTCCAGGCGGTGACCTGCGACCGGACCGGCCTGGACGCCGGCGAGAGCACCACCTGCCACGGCAGCTACACCGTGACGGCGGCCGACGCCCAGGCCGGGCACGTCACCAACACCGCCCACGCCAACGGCACCGACCCGCAGGGACAGAACGTCCAGAGCCCGACGGACCAGGCCACCGTCCAGGTGGTCACCGCCGGAGAGTCCGCACTGTCCATCACCAAGCACTCCGACGCCGACGGGACCGTACACCCGGGTGACACCATCACCTACCTGTACGCGGTGACCAACACCGGGTCGACCACGCTCACCGACGTCACCGTCAGCGACGACCGCGTCCAGGGGGTGACCTGCGAGCAGACCACCCTCGCCCCGTGGGAGAGCACCCTGTGCCACGGCACCTACACCGTGACCGAGGAGGACGCGCGGGCGGGCAGCATCACCAACACCGCCCACGCCACCGCCCGCGACCCGGAGGGAGGGATCGTGCAGAGCCCGCCGGCCGAGCTCTGCATCGCCGTCGCGCCCTGCCCGCCGAAGGGCCACGAGCACAAGGGCGGCGGGAGCCACGGCTGCCCGAGCCGCCCGGGCCACCACCCGGCGCCGCCGCAGAGCGACGGCGGCTCCGGCGGGCTGCCGGACACCGGCGCGCCGACGGCCTCCGTCATGAGCGCGGGCCTGGGCGGAGCCGGGCTGCTGAGCCTCGGCGGCCTGCTGTACTTCTGGGCCCGCCACCACACAGCCGCCCACCACTCCGCGGTGTGACGGACACCTGCGATCCGCCGAACGACGGCGGTCGGGCCGCCCCCGGTGCCTTCGGGTACCGGGGGCGGCCCGCTGTCCGGGCGGGCCACCGCCCGGCCGGCCGGTCCCCGAGCCCTTCCGGCCGGCGCCGTGGCCGCTCCGAAACCCCTTGGACGGCACGGGGACCGGCTTGCTGAAATGGGAGACGGCCACTGCGGGAGTCGAAGGGACGCGGCGATGACCGGGATCAGGCTGCACCTGTCGGTGCGCGGCCTCACCGACGCGGACCTGCCGTCCTGCGGCTGGGCCGGCTCGCCCAAGCACGTGCGCGAGCTCGTCCACCAGATCCGCCGCGCCGAGGCGGGCGAGATCGACTACCTGGCGGTGTGCACACCGGTCGGGCTCCCGGTCGCGGTCGGCGGCATCGACTACACCGTCGAGCCCGGCGCCGGCACGCTCTGGCAACTCGGCGTCCACCCGGCCCTGCGGTCCTGCGGAATCGGCACGCTGCTGATCCGCTCCGCCGAGCAGCGGATCCGCGCCCGGGGCCTGACCCGCGCCGAACTCGGCGTCGAGGAGAGCAACCCGCGCGCCCGCGCCCTCTACGAACGCCTGGGCTACCGGGCCTACGGCCGGAAGCTCGACTCCTGGGACGTGGAGGCCGAGGACGGCTCGCTCCAGCGGTACCGGACGATGTGCGCGCTGATGCGCAAGGACCTGGCGTGACACCGGACTTCGCGGCGTTCGTCGCCGATGCGACGGCCGACCCGGCCATCGTCGGGCTCGTCCTCAAGGGCTCCCGGGCCCACGACGGCATGACCACCCGTCATTCCGACCACGACCTCTACGTCATCCTCGCCGACGACTCGGCGAGCGAGCTGGCCGCGCTGGACGGCTACCGCTCCGCCCGGCTCGACCTGGTCGTCACCACCCTCGAACGGTTCCGCCGGCCCGCCGACTGGGAGCGGTACGCCATCGCCCGTTCCCGGGTACTGGTCGACCGCCGCGACGGGGAGATCGTACGGATCGTCGCCGCGATGGGACGGCTCGGCGCCGAGGAGGCCTTCCGGTCCGGCGCCGCCCTGCTGGACGCCTACGCCAACTCGCTCTACCGCTCGGTCAAGAACCACCGCGACGGCAACCCGCTCGCCGGCCACCTCGACGCGGCCGCCGGTGTCGGGTTCCTGCTCGACCTGCTCTTCACCCTGGACCGCCGACCGCGCCCCTACAACAAGTACCTGGCCTGGGAGCTGGACCGGTTCCCGCTGCCCGGCTGGGACAGCGCCGCGCTGCTGGACACCGTCGCCCGGATCACCGCGACCGGCGAAGTGGCGCCGCAGCAGCGGCTCTTCGCCCGGGTCGAGGCGGCGGCCCGGGCCGCCGGCCACGCGGCGGTGCTGGACGCCTGGGGCGAGGACCTGCTCCTGATGCGGCCCCACCAGCCCTTGCGACCCTGACCGACAGTCTCATCGGGCGAAACGGCTCGGATCGTCCCCTCGGACGGCCCGGTCTCGGACGGCCCGGTCTCAGCCGGGCCGCGGGGCCGACGGCCTGGTGCGGTAGCCACCGGCCGCGCCCGGGGGCACCAGACAGGGCAGCAGCCAGTCCCAGAGGGCGCCGACCCTGCGGGCGCGCTCCTCGGCGGGGCAACCGTCCGCGAACACCACCTCCAGACCGCAGGCGGCGGTCACCACCAGGGTCTCCGGGCCGAGGCCTCCCGGGCGGTCGCGCAGCTCGCCCGCGCGACGGGCAGCGGCCAGCAGGTCGCGCACCACCCCGGCCCAGACGCTGTGGAAGCCGCGGATGTCGGCGAAGGCCGGCTGCCTGGAATCGGCCGGGGCGGGCCTGGCCGTAGTGGGCGCCGCTGCGGGTGCCCCGGCCGCGATGGGCCCCGCCGTGGTGGGCCCCGCCGTGGTGGGCGCGGTCTGCCAGCCGGCGTCCTCGCGGCCGAGGCGGAAGGCCGCCCGGATCACCGGGTCCGCCCCGAGGGCGTCGACCAGCCAGTACCCCGCGTCGATCAACCCCTGGATTGGGGAGGAAGCCGCACGCAGCTCCGCGCACGCCGACCGCAGCGAGCGCTCGGCCTGCCCGGACACCGCTCCGGCCAGCTCCTCCTTGGAGGCGAAGTGGAAGTACAGCGCCCCCTTCGTCACCCCGGCGGCCGCGGCGATCTCGCCGAGGGTGGCACCGGCGTAGCCGCGGCGGTCGAACAGTACCGCCCCCGCCTCCACCAGCCGCCCGCGCGTCCGTTCCGACCTCTCCTGGACCACCCGTCCCACAACCCCTCACAACGACAAGCAGGTTCCGACCGGACCGCGACCGCCCCAGGACGGGCGCCGCGGCCTCCGGCGGCCGTCCGCGGCCGGTTCCACCGATGCGGCACCGGCTGCGGACGGCCGCCGGGTTCACCCGACCCGGCTGAACCGGGCCGCCGCCCCCGGTCCGGCGGCCACGCCCGCACCGGCGGGCTCGCGCTCCGCCGCACGATCCGCCGCGCGTTCGGGGCCGGCGAGCAGGATGGAGCGCTGGAGCCGCCGCAGTCCGACCGAGGGCTCCATGCCCAACTCCCGTACCAGGGTGTTCCGCAGGCGCTGGTACGCCTCCAGCGCCTCGCCCCGGCGACCGGAGCGGTGCAGCGCGATCATGTACTGGCCGTGCAGGCTCTCGTGGGTGCGGTAGCGGTCCACGAGCACGGTGAGTTCGGCCAGCAGCACCCGGTGCCGGCCGAGCCGCAGGTCGGCCTCGATCCGCTGGTCCAGCGCGCAGAGCCTGGTCTCCTCCAACCGCCTGGCTTCAACGGCGAGTTGGCCGCCGACCGGGACATCGGCGAAGGCCGATCCGCGCCACAGCCCGAGGGCCTCGCCGAGCAGCCGGGCCGCCGCCGGGTAGTCCTCACCGTCCATCGCCCGGTAGCCCGTTCCGGCCAGCCGCTCGAACTCCCGCAGGTCCGTCAGCCCTGCGCCGCTGTTGAGCATGTAGCCGCCCGGCGAGGTCACCAGGACGTCCTTGGCGCAGGCCACCCCCCTCGCCGCGCCGGCCGCGGCGAGCGCCCGGTCGATGAGGTCGCGCAGTTGGAGCACGTACGTCTGCACGGTGGTGCGCGCGCTGCGCGGCGGACGGCCGGACCACAGCTCGTCGGCCAGCACCCCGGCCGGCACCACTTGGTCCGCCCGCAGCGCCAGCAGGCCCAACACTTGCCGCGGCTTCGGCGCCGACGGCACCACCGACACCCCGCACACCCGGACGTCCAGCGTCCCGAGCACCCGAATTTCCACGATGACCACCCCAATCACACGGAACGCCGCAGCCCCCTTCGCCACGGCCGGCACCCGGGTCGACACCCTGGGTCAGCTGCTACCAAGTCAAAAACAGGACGCGCGGTTTGTCAATACAAAACCGAACGTGCTGTTTGTTTTGCCTGACGCCGCTCCGTTCCGTCACCCCTGGCGCGGCTTCCGCGACACTGCGAGACCCGGTCCGGCTCCGGGCCCGACTCCGGACCCAAGTCCGGGCCCGGGCCCGGGCAAACCAAAGGCGGCGCCGGACCCCCATGGTCCCGTCGCCGCCGGTTTCGCCTTCCCCCGCCCGGATCCCCGCAGGCGGGAGCTCCGGTGAGCCGCCGTCAGCCCACGCCGACCTCCGCCTGCGCCTCGACGCGCGCCGAACCCGCCGCGGCGCCGTCCGGCACACCGTCCGGGTCTCCGCCCTCCGCGGCCGCACGGGCCGCCGCGGCCTCGGCCACCACCTCGGCCCCGCGGTTCGGCCCCATCCGCAGCGAACCGAGCACGCCCGGAACGGCGATGCTCGGCATCAGGTGCTGGTACAGCGCGGACACCCGCAGCTCCAGGTCCGCCCGGCCGCAGAGCTTCTGCGACTGGATCTGCACCCCGGTCCACGCGGCGACGAGCAGCCAGGCGGTGTCCGCCGGAACGACGTGCGGGAGCAGCTCGCCGCGCTCGCCGGCCGCGACCAGCAGCGCCTCGAACCGGTTGATCCAGCCGGGGATGGCGCCGCCGCCGAGGTCGTCGAAGAGGTCCTGCCCGAGCGACAGCCGGGCACCCGCGCTGAGCAGCGGGTCACGCGGCATCAGGTACGCCACCACCATCCCGGTGTCCACGAACTCCTGAAGCTTGCAGCTCCGTTCCGGAACTCCGTCCTGGACGAACTGCTCCTCCACCACGCCCTGCGCCAGATCCCGCTTCGAGGCGAAATGGAAATACACCGCACCGCGCGTCACACCGGCCCGGGAGACCACCTCGCCGATGGTCGCGCCCTCGTACCCGAACTCGTCGAAGACCGAGGCCGCCGCCTCCAGGATCAGCCGACGTGTCCGGAGCGCCCGTTCCTGCCGTACCACCGAAACCACCCCGACCTGAGCTCCCGGAAAACAAAACCAAACACCCCGTATCTTAGCTTCGCCTCACCCACGACCGACAAGACGATGTCGATGAATCCCGCCAACCACTCCCTCTCTCCACGACCCGTCAGACCCCACCGTCCCGTTGGTGGCCAGAGACCTCGACCGCCCCGAGGGTTCGACGTCCGATGCCCCGCCACCTCCCCCTGAAAACCGAACGAACGGTTTCTTCCCGGCGTTCGTCTCCGTACATCCGTACAGACGTGACCTCCGAGACGGGCCGGTCGTTGCACCGGGTCTGCGGGAATCCTCGACGGAAGCGGGTGCACATGGGCCTCGGCCTGGGCGTGGTGGTGCTGACGATGGGCGACCGGCCCAGGGAACTGGGCGCGCTCCTCGACTCGGTGGCCGCCCAGGAGGGCGAGGCCGCCCGGGTCGTGGTGATCGGGCAGGGCGCCAGGCTGCCGCCGCTCCCGCCCTGGGCGGACGCGGTGGAACCGCCGAAGAACCTCGGCATCCCCGGCGGCCGCAACCTCGGCGTCCGGCGACTGCGCGAACTCGGCGGCGTGGACGTGGTGGTGAACCTGGACGACGACGGCCTGCTGCCGCGCACCGACACCTTCCGGCTGGTCCGGGAGGCCTTCGAGCGGGAACAGCGCCTCGGCGTGGTCGGCTTCCGGGTCGCGGACGCGACGGGGCGCACCCGGCGCCGCCACGTCCCCCGTCCGGGCCGCTCCGGCGTGCTGCGGTCCGGCGAGGTCACCACCTTCCTGGGCGGCGGCCACGCGATCCGGATGAGCGCCATCGAGCGGGTCGGCGGCTTCCCGGCGCGGTTCTTCTACGCCCACGAGGAAACGGACTTCGCCTGGCGCGTCCTCGACGCGGGCTGGTCGATCCGCTACCGGGCCGACCTGCTGCTCCAGCACCCGCGAACCGACCCGGCCCGGCCCGCCGCCCACTACCGGCCGACCGCCCGCACCCGGGTACGGCCGGCCGAGCGCCGACTGCCCGCCGCCCTGCTGCCGCCCTACCCGGCCTCCTGGTCACTGCACGCCCTCGCCCGCCGACCGCCCGCGGCCGGGCTGCGCGCCTGGTGGTCCGGCTTCCTGGAGGACGTCCGCACCCCGTGCCCGCCCCGACTCCCGATGCGCTGGGCCACGGTGTGGCGGATGACCCGGCTGGGCCACCCCCCGGTGTTCTGACAGCAGGAGACCGGGCCGCGGGGCATCGCCGATGGCCAGGCGAACGTGACGGCCTGGCAGCTTCGCCTGCCGCCGTCCGATCCCGCTTGGCTACCAGTGCCGATCGCGCCATTCCGCCTCGGGGATGCGGCCCTCCGAGACATCACCACAGCGTTCTGCCCAGGACGGGGCGACGAGCACCGGCCGACTCAGTACGACATCCCCGGCGCGCTGGGCGCGAAGGACAACCCCCAGCGCCTCCGAGCCCGGATCCCCGTACTGGCCGCATCGCAGGTCGTACCCGCGGGTGGCCGTGTACTCGGTGAAGTCGGCTTCGAGTTCGGACGGCACGCGGCCGACCAACGACAGTGCGTCCAGTGTGACCTGCGGACCGCGCAACGCGTTGACGACCACGCAGACCAGGCGTTCGGCGTCGTAGTAGACCGTGAGGGCCGCGTTGTTCGAGGAGTGCGGGAGGTAGAAGTCGTCGCTCAGCACCTGGCCGTAGTGACGTGTGCTCTGCGCGGAAGGCTCAAGGAAGCCATCGAGTGCCTCCACCACGTCCTCGTACATCATGCCGAACCGCAGTGGGCCGACACCCACGAGCGGATCCAGCCGCCACTGAATCCGGTCGCACTCCGCGACGACCGTCTTGGCGGTAAACACTCTCCATGCTCCCATCATCGGACCGTCGCTCGCAGTACTGGAGCTCGCGATCGTGCAACATCCTCGGAACGCCCGGTGCCCGCGGACTCAGCCGTCGGTTCCTCTGTCGGCTGGGTCGGCAGGGTCGTCGAGGGGCCAGGTGTCGCGGTCGCGGACGTGGTCGTAGGCGGGGAGTTCGCCGGCCAGGACGTCGAAGTGGAGCAGCGGGGCCCACAGTGCGCGGTCGCCGACCACGTACAGGCGGCGCTTGGCGCGGCTGGCCGCGACGTTCAGGAGGTGCGGGGAGCCGGCGGCCCAGGCGCGGGCGCCGGGGCGGCCCGCGCTGAGCAGCAGGATGACGACGTCCGCCTCCTTGCCCTGGGCCTTGTGGACGGTGGCGCAGCGCTCGTCCAGGAGTTCGGCGGTCCAACCGGGGAGCCCGCGGCAGGTCTCGCGGGCTTCGGCGACGAGGGCGCGGAAGGGCGCGATGATCCGCAGGCGTTCGACGGTGACGCCGTGACGGTCGAGCCGTCCCAGGAGGAAGGCGAGGGCGCGGCGGTCGCGGTCGCCCCAGGGGGCGTCGGCCGGGCGGTCGGGGTCCGGGGTGTCGAGCCAGCGGCTGGGGAGGAGGCCGTCGTGGTCGGGGTCGGGGAAGGGCTGGGGGTGGGTGCCGTGGACCATGAGGCCGCCGTACGCGACCTCGTTGCTGACGGTGAACATGGGTTCCTCGCAGCGGCGGTGGACGCGCAGCGGTGAGCCCACCCAGACCGTGTCGTCCTCCGCGCCGGTGGGGGCGGGCAGGTAGGTGCCGTAGCGGTTGACCCGGTCGGCGACGGCCTGCGCGGAGGTCGCGGAGGGCAGCCATTCCTCGTCGACGCCGTAGGCCAGCAGGAGCCTGCGCTGCAGGGCGGTCGGCATGGTGACGACGGGTTCCAGCTGGAGCGGGTCGCCGACGAGGACGGCGCGGCGGGCGCGCCAGAGGGCGCCGACGGCGGCCTGCGGGGTGGCCTGGCCGGCCTCGTCGACGAGGATCCAGCCGATGGAGCCGCGGCCGAGGCGGGCGAACATGCTGCCGATCGAGGAGAAGGTGGTGGAGACGACCGGGACGAGGAGGAAGAGGGTCTGCCAGGCCTGCAGGACCTGCTCGTCGGGGACGGGGCCGCCGCCGCCCGCCATGAGTTCCACCAGGACCTGGAGGTTGCCGCGGATCCGCTTGGCCGTGTTGGCGACCAGGGCGCGGTGCAGGTCGAGGGCGCGCAGGAAGAGGTCGCTGCGGGCGGTGCTCCAGGCCTCGTCGGCCCACGGGGCGCCGAGTTCCTGCGCGTGGTCGCCGAGTTGCGGCCAGTCGAGGGGCAGCGAGGGGAGATCGGCGGCGGCCGCGCGCAGGGCCCGGTGGGCGGCGTCGAGTTCGGCGCCGGCGGCCTCCAGGTCGCTCCGGGCGGACCGGGCCCCGTACCGGGCCTGCTCGACGTCCGCGCGGGCCGCCGACTCCGCGGCCCGGGCGGCCTCCTGGTCGGCGCGGGCGCGGACGGCCCCGGTCTCGGCCTCGGTGACGGCGGTGATGGTGCGGGCGGTCAGGTCGGCCGCGAGGCCTTCCGCACGGGTGCAGCGGGCGACGTGGTCGTGGGCGTCCTCCAGCGCGGTGCGCTGCTGGACGAGCTGGGCGAGGAGGTCGCTCCGGCTGCGTTCGCGGTGCTCCTCGGCGGCCTGGCGTTCGGCACCGCTCTGCAGCAGGCGGCGCAGCCCGCCGCGCAGACCCGGCTGCGCGCCGGGGGGCTCGTCGTGGAGGGCCGTCAGGACGCCGACCTGCCGGCGGTGCTGGTCGGCGCGTTCGCGGGCGGCGGCCAGGGTGGCCCGGGCGTCGGCGAGGGCCTCGCGGGCCCGCGGGACGCACTCGGCGGCGGCCCGGTGCGCGGCTTCGGCGGCGTGGGTGGCGGTGCAGGCCGTCTCGACGGCCCGCACCGCGGCGGCGTGGCGGGCCTCGGCGGCGGCCGCGCGGTCGTCGGCGCGGGCGACGGCGGCGCGCAGGGCGTCGAGGCGGGGGTGGACCCGGTCTGCCCGGGAGTCCGCGAGGACGGCGGCGAGGCGGACGCGTTCGGCGCGCAGGCGCTCGACCTCGGCCTGGGCGGCCCTGAAGGCGGCGACGGCCTCGGGCCAGGAGGGTACGGGCTGGGCGGGGGCCTGGACTTCGGGAGTGGGAGGGGGAGTTGGGGCGGTGGCGGCCGGGGCCGTGACCGCCGCCGGGCGAAGGTCACGCGGGGTCCGGGCGGGCCTGGGCACACTGGGCGGCACCCAGTCGCCGAGGACGGCGTTCATGCCGCGCAGCGGCGGGAGCCCGGCGTCGGCGCGGGCGGCGGACTCGTCCTCGGGCAGGCGGCCCCACCAGAAGCGCTCGGTGAACCTGGTCCGGTTGGTCTTGTTGCCGAGGACGGCGGCGACCAGCCCCCAGGCGGGCGCGCCGCCGAGCAGGGCGGAGGCGAGGTCGGAGAAGTGGTCGGGGCCGTCGTGCCAGTGTGCGTCGAGGGCGTCGGCGCCGGGCAGTTCGGCGGTGATGTTCTCCACCGCGCCGTTGTTGGAGGAGGTGACCACGATCTCGCGGCCGGCGAGCCGCGGGTCGAGGGCGGAGACGAAGCGCGGGTGGACGCCATGACGGTCCTTGCCCCGCCAGGCACGGCCGACGAACGCCTCCTCGGGCCTCCGGTAACCGGCCATCACGGCGGCGCGTTCGACCACGAGGGCGGCGACCAGGTCGCGGAGCATGGTGGTCTTGCCGGTGCCGGGCGGGCCGTTGACGGAGAACAGGCCACCGGCGTCGGTGCTCGCGGCGGCGGCCTCCGTGCTTCCGGCGCCGGCCCCGGCGCGGTCCGCGAGCATGCGGTTGACCGCGAACTGCTGGCTGAGCGCCAGCGGGTGCCGCGCCTTGGCGGGCCAGCGTCCGGCGGGGACGAGAGCCGGGTCGACGCCGGCCAGGACGGCGAGCCGGTCCTCCCGCAGATCGGTGCGGGCGTCGACCGGGATGTCCCGGCGACCGGTCAGGTAGGCCTCCAGGGCGGGGCCGAGGCCTGCCGCCCGCAGGCCCCCGTCCCCGAGCGCGGCACGGACGCGGGCGAGGTCGGGCGGCAGGAGACTGTTGAGGAACGGCTGGGCGGCGGTGGGCTTGGCCTTCGGGTCGCGCGGGCGGTGCACCAGCCGGCTCCGGACCCGGATCACCCGCGGGTCCAAGTGCTCCTCGACGCCGCAGAGATGGGCGATCTGGGCGGTCAGGGCGACGAGGTCGGCGAGCGCGACCGGGCGCGGGCCGGTGTCCTCCGCCGTCTCCGTCTCCTCCGCCTCCGCCGTCTCCTCGGCGGGCGGCCGCGGCGCGGCGGACGGGGAACCCCCACCCGCGCCCTGCTGGTCCGGACGGCGGGTCGCCGCCCAGTCGGCGACGCGCCGCACCAGCGGCTCCGTCGCCCCCCGCACCGCGGCCCCGGCGACCTCACCGAACAGCGCACCGACCGCCGCCACCGCCGCGCCGCCCAGGATCTCCGCGATCAGCTGCTGCCAGCTGCGAACGGCCTCCTCCCCGTCCCCCGCGGGCAGGTCCGCCAGGAAGTCGGGCCCCGGCGCGTACGGAATCGGCGTGGCGGTCAGTCGCCCCACCGCGACCTCGAACGCCTCGCCCAACTCCTCGAAGCCGTCCAGCCACCCGGCCGCCGACGGCCCCGGGTCGAACAGCCGGCCCGTTGCCCACCCGCACGCGGAAACCACCGAGGTGTCCTCGACCGGCCGCCCGTGCTCGTCCAGGACGAGGGCGAACATCGCGCTCTTCCCCGACAGCACCAACTCCTCGTCCGGCACCCCCGGATCCGGGTCGGTCCCCTTCGGCAGAACGGCGATCATCGCCTGCCGCAACAGCTCCAGGTCGTACACCCCGCCGTACACCTCGTGCCGCCACACCATCCCCCGCGGCGCCCGCCGGGCCGCCGTCTCCGGATGTTCCGGTGCCCACGGCAGCAGCAGCGCCGGCCGGCCCGCCGCCGGCGTCACGTCGACGGTGATCGCGTCGGAGGCCCGGGGACGGCCGGCCCGGCGTTTCCGCGGCACCTCCGGTATCGGCGGCGGGCTGAACAGCTCGACCGCCCGCCAGCACTCCAGCAGGTCCCCCGCGCGCCCGTCCCTGTCCCGCACCCCGTAGCCCCCTGTGTCGAACCCGCGGCGCGAAGCCGCTTCGTGTGCCGATCAACCGGCGGGCAGAATCTACCGGACTGCGGGCAGGTAGGCCGAGTGTCCGACCCGCGCAACCACAGGCGCCGGCTGCGGGATGGTCCCGCAGCCGGCGCCGGGCCGTGACGTGCGCGGCGCGACCCGTACCGATGAGGCCCGGTCAGGCCGAGATGCCGCAGTACTGCTGCTGCTTGCCGATCGCGCGGTAGACGCAGTCGGCCGTCTCCACCAGGCGCAGGACCGCTTCGCGGTTGCGGCTGGTCTCGCGGCCGATCACCTCGTCGGGCGGGTAGAAGCCGCCGCCGCTGCCGCTCTCGCCGGGGTACATCTCGAAGGTGTAGGCGAAGATCCGCTGGGCGCCCCACAGCCAGTCGTCGATCGCCCCGTCGGTGATGTAGAGGTCGCTCGACTGTTCGGGCGTGTAGCCGTTGGTGGCGGCCATGCCGCGGCCGAGGGTGGCGAAGGTGTTGTACTCGTCGGCGGTCATGCCGGTGGCGGTTTCGGCGGTGGTCCAGCCGAACGGCCAGAGGACCAGTTCGCTGTAGGTGTGGAAGTCGATGGCGGCGGTGATCTGCTGCTTGCCGTCGACGACCCGGCTGCGGACGAAGTCGGCGACGACCTTGGTCTCCTTGGCGGACTCCGGCGCGCTGCCCCGGTACGTCTCGTTGGAGGTGGAGCCGGAGGAGCCGCCGCAGCAGCCCCACTTGTAGTTCCAGTTGCGGTTGAGGTCGGTGCCGACGCTGTTGCTGCCGCTGTTGGGCTGGCGGTCCTTGCGCCAGCTGCGGTAGCGGCCGGTGGCGATGTCGTACTCGCCGCCGTCCGGGTTGAGGTCGGGGATCACCCAGATCTCGCGGCTGTTGACGGCGTTGGCGATGCGGCTGTCGGTGGCGTACTTGTCGCCGAACTCGTGGAGCAGGTAGAGCGCCATCTCGACGGTGAGGTGTTCGCGGGCGTGCTGGTGGGCGGTGAACAGCACCTCGGGTTCGTTCTCGTCGGTGCCGACGTTGTCGCTGATCTTCACCGCGACGATCGGGCGGCCCTCGTAGGAGGTACCGATGACGCGCTTGCTCATGATGTCCGGGTGGGCGGCGACCACCGCGTCGATGTCGGCGGTGGCCTCGGCGTAGTTGTGGTAGCCGGAGTCGGCCTGCGGGAAGTCGTACACCGGGCCGGCCAGGCCTTCGTCGCCGGGTTCGGCGCCGTAGCGGGGGCCGGGCAGTGCGACGGGCGACCAGCCGAGCGCCCGCAGCCGGGCGGCTTCGGCGGCGGTGGCGGTGACCACCACCGCTTCGGGCAGGACGGCGTCGACGGAGACGCCGGTGGCGGCGACGGCGGTGCGTTCGGCGACGGTGCGGGGACCGTCGAGGCGGTACTGCCGTGCGGCGTCGCTGCCGGTGCCGGTGCCGGCGTCGATGCCGAAACCGGTGACGGGCGCGGGGGTCGGCGGGCGGTCGGGGGCGGCCTGGGCGGTGAGCGGGGTGGCGAGGGCGAGGGCCAGCAGCACGGCGGTGGCCGCGGCGGGCTTCCCTCGGCGGGGCAGTCGCATGACTGTCCTCCTGTGGGTGTCCGTGGGGGCGGAACTGTGGAGGAGGTTCGGCGCGCGCCAGCTTGATGGTCCGCCAGTGTCATGGGTTCGTCAAGGCGTTGGAAAGTCCGGACCCGGCCGCGTATCGGCCCGCACGACTCAGGAGGCCGGACGGGTCCCACAGGTCGCCAGGCTGCACCAGCGACGCCGGCCGCTCGCGTCCAGGAAGAGCCAGCCGCAGCCGGTGCTGGGGCAGCGGCGGACGGTGAACCGGCGCGGGTCGGCGAGCAGTTCGCCGGCCGCGCGGGCGGCGGCGTACAGCGGCAGCCGCAGGCCGGCCGACGGCGGCAGTCGCCAGTGCGCCAGGCCGTCCTCGCCCCGGATGAGGACCGCCGACCGCCCGGCCTCCTGCACCACCGCCGCCACCGCCCCGAAGGCGGCGCCGTCCTGCGGGTCGGTCAGGCACGCGTGGAGGGCCGACCGGAACGCGCGGGCGTCGGCGAGCACGCCGGCGGCCTCCGCGGGCCGCTCCGCCGCCCGGCGGAGCAGCGCCTCGACGACCGGCCCGTCGGCGAGGTCGTGGTGGCCGGCCCAGACCGCGAGCGTGGGGTAGCCGCGCAGCCAGTCCGACCCGGGGGTCGGCACGCCGGTCGGATCGGCGCCCCAGCCGGCGTAGGTGTTGCAGAACTCCAGCGCCGGATGGCCGCCCGCGCTCCACGGCAGCCACTGATCGCCGACCCGCACCGCGTACAGCGGCGCCGGGGGGCGGTCCAGCCGGGGGTCGGCCCGCAGGATGCGGTCGTGCAGGGCGGCGAGTTCGGCCCCTGGCTCCACACCGGCGCCGTCCATCAGCACGCGCCGGGTGCGGCGGTAGAGGGCCAGCGCCTCGACCTGCCGGCCGGCCCGGTAGAGGGCGGTCATCAGGGCGAGGACGAGGCGCTCGCGGGACAGCAGGTCGTCGGCGGGGAAGCCGGACGGGGGCCCGGCGGGGGCGGAGCCGTCGGCTGCGGGCGGCCCATCGGTGGCGGGCGCCCCGACCGAGGGCGCGGCCGAAGAGGGTACGGCCGAAGAGGGTACGGCCGACAACGGCGCGGCCAAGGAGGGCAGGGCCAAGGAGGGCGCAGCCAGATCGGCCAGCACCTGCTCGTGCCGGCCCATGGCGAGCAGGATCTCGGCCCGCTGCTCCAGGGCGGACAGTCGCAGCTCGGCCAGCCGGCGCCCGAGCCGTCCGCGCAGCGCCTCGTCGACGACGTCCGCGAGCAGCGGCCCGCGCCACAGCGCGAGCGCCCGGTCGTGGCAGCGCAGCCGTTCGCCGGGGTCGCCGGTGGCGGCCGCCCGGGCGGTCAGGTCGAGGAACTCCCGTACGTCGACGGCGTGTTGGCCGGGAACGAGGGTGTACCCGTCGTGCCGGGTCCCGATCACCACCCCGTACGGGCGCAGCCGGGCCCGCAGCCGTCCGACGTACGTGTGGACGGTGCCGCGGGCCGAGCCGGGCGGGTTTCCGCTCCAGAGCAGGTCGATCAGCCGGTCGGTGGTGACGACCCGGCCGTCCTCCAGCAGGAGGACGGCCAGCAGGGCCCGCTCCTGACGGCGGCTGCCGGCCAGGACGGATTCACCCTCGTGGCCGGCCTCGAACGAACCGAGCAGTCGAAACTCCATGGCGGGCCACCTTAGGGCCCGGGCGGCCCGGCGAGGAGGCGCGCGCAGGCCACGATCTCCTCACGGTGCCCGCCGACGGCCGGCCGTGACCGGCGATCCGGGCGCGGTCAGGTCCGCGGGTCGCCCACGCGCGGGCGCAGGGCGGGCGGCTGCCCGGGGCTCGTGGTGAGAATCCGGTCAGGGGTGCCTGCCAGGCTGGGCCCCCGAACGCCCGGCACCTCACCAGAAGGACCGATCATGCGACGAATCCTGTTCAACGCCGCGTCCACCGCGCTGGCAGCCGCCATCGCCGTCACCCTGACCGGCCCGGCGGCCGCCGCTTCCGGCGCCGCGGCCGGCCCGTCCGGCTCGCCCGCTCCCGTCATCACCGACGGCGCCGCCGATCCCGCCGATCCCGCCGGGGCCGTCACCGGTCGGGGCGGGTGGGAGCCGTGGCCCTCGCCGGTGTTCGACCTCCCGGCCGGCTCCCGCTGCGACTTCCCCGTGCACATGGAGGCCGTCGTCGACGAGGTGCAGCGGCGGGTCCTGGAGTTCGCCCCCGACGGCACCACCGTGCGACGCGCCGCCTTCCGGGGCGCGCTCGTCCTGCGGCTCACCAACACGACCACCGGCGCCTCGTACGACGCGGACGCCGGCGGCCGGTCCGTCGTCGACTACCGCCCCGACACCTCCCAGACCTGGCACGCCCGCGGCCCGATCCTGCTCGGCGTCGGCACCGGCGCGGGCAACCTGCCCCGCGACCTCTACACCGTCGACGGCGTCTACACCATCGACATCAGCGCGACCGGCTACCGGACGCTGACCTTCGAGCACGGCTCGGCCGAACCGCTCTGCGCGAAGATCGCCTGAAATCCGTAGGAGCGTCCGCGCGCCACGCGTACGGTGCCACCGGCCGGCGGTAGCCCCACCTTTCCCCTCGGGCCGCGCCACGCCCGGCCGCACCCGCCGACTGGCCCGTCCGGCGCAGCGTGACGCGCGGGACGGGTGGGTTGCTGCGATCTTCGGAGGGCACCCGGCCGCGCCCGACCGCCGGGTCCCGTCGTCCCGAGACCGTGGAGGCCCGGATGTGGCAGGCTCCCCCCGCCCCCGTCAGCCGCGAGTGGCTCCCGGTGCTGGACATGCCGGCGCCCGGTCCGCAGAACCGCTGGACGGTGCTGCTGCGCGCGCTGCTGCTGATCCCCCAGTTCGTGGTGGTGTGGGTGCTGTCGGTGGTGGCGTTCCTGGTCACCGTCGTCGGCTGGTTCGGTGCGCTGGTGCTCGGCCGGCTGCCCGGTTTCGTGGCGGACTACCTCACGGTGTTCATCCCGTACGACACCCGCGTCACCGCGTACATGATGCTCACCGGGGACCGCTATCCGCCGTTCCGCTTCGAGGTCCCCGACTATCCGGTGCAGGTCGGGCTGCGGCCGGGTGAGCTGAACCGGCTCGCCGTGCTGTTCCGCATCTTCCTCGTCATCCCGGCCGCGATCGTGCAGGGCCTGGTGTACGCGGGCTGGTGGACGGTGTCGTTCGTCCTCTGGCTGGTGGTGCTGGTCCTCGGCCGGATGCCGCAGCCGCTGTACGAGGCGACGACCGCGATCCTGCGCTACCGGATGCGTTTCACCTCCTACCTGGTGATGGTCTCGTCCGCCTACCCCAAACGCCTGTTCGGCGACGAGCCGGGCAGTGAGCCGGCCGGGCCGGCCTCGGCCACCCGCCCGCTGGTCCTGGGTGGCGCCGGGCGCGGCCTGCTCGTCCTCTTTCTGATCATCGGCCTGGCCTCCTCGGCGACGGGCTCGGTCACCGCCTCGGTGAACTCGGACGACGACAACGACGACGAGGGCTCCCACCCGGCCCGGCACGTCGTCGCGCCCCTGGTGCCGGGCGCCGCCGACCGGGCCCGCGACTCCGGTCGGCTCGGTGAGGGCGCCCGCGAGTCGTAGGTTCGCCCGTTCAGGGGGCGCGTACGCACCGGCGCGCCGGTGCCGCGTACGCGCCGTCTGATCGAGAGAGCGAGGTTACCGGCGGTATCAGCACGGCTACGTTTGGCATATGACGCACTCTCGACTCCGCCGACTCCTCGTCCGCACAGCCGGGGCCCTCGTGCTCCTGGCCGCGCCCCTCGGGGCGCAGGCCGCCGCCGCGCACAGCCCGGCCGGGGACCGGAGAGTCATCATCACCGCACTCGGCGACGGCGACCGTGACGCACTCCAGCAGTCGGTGGACGCCCAGCTCGCCGCGGGCAAGGGCGGCAAGCAGACCGCCGCCAACGAGATCACCTACCCCGACGGCGCGGTGATGGTGCTCCCGCTGCCCGGGCAGCCGCAGGCACCGCCGTGGAGCGGCGACCACCACCGCCGCACCGCCCGGAGCCCGGACTGGAAGAACTGCCCGACCCCGGCCACCGAGCCGTCCTACTACTGCTTCTACGCCGACAGGAACTGGGGCGGCCGCCGGCTCCAGTTCAACCTCTTCCACGAGGACGCCGCCGTGTACTTCACCGACTACGGGTTCCGCGACCAGGCGAGCAGCTGGGTGAACACGGCGCGCGGACTGGAGGTGATCGTGGACAACGACCCGGGCGACGGCCAGTGGCAGATGCTCTGGAAGGAGCCGGCGGTGTCACTGTCCGCGTCGGTCGCGTACGACAACATGGCCGACCGGTTCTGGGCGGTCAGGCAGTAGCCACCGGCCGCGCCGCCGGCCACTGGCTACCGGCCGGCGGCCGGGGGTGAGACCGCGCCGGTGGGGACCGGCTCCGGCGTGACCGTGATGTAGGTCGGCGCCGGAGCGGTCTGCCGGGAGTCCGCCGCGTACCAGCCGGCGCCGAACGCGACGATGCCCAGCAGAAGGCCCCCGAGGACCAGCGTGAGGATGTGCTGCTTCATGGCCCAAGGGTAGGGGTGGAGCGGCCAACTTCCTTGCAGCCACGGCTCGCTGAGCCCGCCAGCCGTCAACCGGGATTGACGCCCTGACGGGCCTTTCCCGCACCGCAGCACGTCGAACCCGACGTCACCCACATGAGCGCATTGCGCCGCCCCGCGGAATCGATCTGCTTCGTGTGCGGCAGAAACCCCCCCGCGACGGAAGCCCTCCGTCGACGTCCGCACCCGCACCCGCACCCGCACCAGGAGACCCACCATGCGACTGGCCCTGTCCCTCCGCGCCGTTCTCGCCGTTCTCGCGCTGGTCGGCGGAACGGTGGTGGTGACCGCGACCCCCGCCACCGCGGCGACCTGCCCGCACAGCGACTCGCCCAAGATCGACGGCGCGGAGGCCACCTGGACCCTGAAGTGCAAGAACGTCGAGGGAGTCGAGTCGCTGTACGTCGACGGGTGGGTGGAGGACACCCGGGCCGACGGGATGTGCGCGACGGTCACGATCGCCGCCGACAGCAAGAGCTACCCGGAGGAGGTGCAGGCCTGCGGCTCCGGGACGCGTGAGCAGATCCACAAGTTCTACACCGGCCGGAGCGCCACGGTGAGGCTCAGCGTGCGCTGATGACCGGTTGACCGGCCGGGTCGCGCCAGGTCAAATCAGGAAGCGTCGGGCCCGGAGGGCAGCACGGCCACGGCCTCCACCTCCACCAGCTGGTCGTGGTACCCGAGCACCGTGACGCCGAGCAGGGTGCTCGGGGCGTCGTGCTCCCCCATGTAGGCGCGGTAGACGTTCCACACCTTCACCAGGTCGGCCTGGTCGCCGGAGGCCACGTACACGGTCGTCCGGGCGATGTCGGTGAGGGCCGCGCCGTTGTCCTCCAGCACGGCTATCAGGTTCCGCATCACCTGGTGGGCCTGGCCCTCGAAGTCGCCGACGGCGACCGTCCGGCCCTCCTCGTCCAGCGGGCAGGCCCCGGCCAGCCAGAGCGAGCGGGCCGGGGCGTCGACCTCCGCCGCGTAGGCGTAGTCCACGGCCCTGGTCAGCCGCGTGGAGCGGATCAGCTTGACGGCGCTGCTCATGTGGTCCTCCGACAGTCCCGACCGAACGTTCGCGCCCATCGTTGGCGCCTCCTGAACGACCGTCAAACCATTTACCGGCGAACCCCCCTCCACTTCGGCGTTCTTGCGTCGGCGATTCACCGTTGCGGGTGATGGCGGACCGGCCCGCCGCAACGGAATCCTGGTGGGTGCGCCCGGGCACCACGCCCCGGACGCCCAGCCACCGCCAGCACCGGGAGGCACCGCCATGGAGCCCCAACCGTCCGACCGTGACCAGACCTCCGGCGTCCGTCGGCGCCGCATGCTCGGCCTCGCGCTCGGGGCGGGCCTCGTCCCGGCGCTCGGCCCGGCCGCCCAGGCGGCGTCCGACGCCCCGCCCGGGACGGCCCGGTCGCTGCCCGCGGCCGCGCTGGGCCGCCGGGTCGCCGACGTGGCCGCGAGCCAGCTCGGCGTGCCGTACGCCTGGGGCGGCGGCGACCGGCTGGGCGCGAGCCTCGGCTTCTGCGACGAGGAGAACGGCTGGCTGAACGGCGTGTGCATGGGCGAGAAGACGGTCGGCTTCGACTGCAGCGGCCTCTCGCTCTACTGCTGGTACCGGGCCAGCCACGGCATCGTAGAGCTCGGGCACTACACCGTCGCGCAGTTCAACCTCGGCGCCCCGGTGGAGCGCGACGCGCTCGCCCCGGGCGACCTGCTGTTCTTCTCCCGCCCCGACGCCCCCCTGCACCACGTCGGGATCCACGTCGGCGAGGGCGCGATGATCCACGCCGAGCGGACGGGCACCCTGGTCGCCCGGGTCGAGAACGTGCTCGACGTGCCGCGCTGGGCGGGCGAGTTCGCCGGCGCCCGCCGCCCGGGGCAACCCCCGGCCTGACGCGACCGGCCCGAAGCGGCCGACCTGAAGCGGCCACCCGACGCGACCGGCCCGAAGCGGCCGACGCGACGCCACCGCCCCGACCGACCCCACGCCCGCCCCACGGTCACAGGCCGCCGCGCCACTCCCCCGTCCCGTGGTGCACCCGCAGCAGCAGTTCCTGCAGCACCTGCCGCTCCCCCGCGTCCAGCGGCGCGAGCACGGCGTCCTGCACCGCCCGCGCCTGCGCCTCCAGGTCGGCGAGCAGCGCCCGTCCGGCATCGGTGACCGAGACCGAGACCCTCCGCCGGTCGGCCTGGTCCCTGGCGCGTTCGACGTACCCGGCGGCGGCGAGCCGGTCGGCGACCTTGGCCAGGTCGCTCGGGTCGATGGCCAGCCGCCGCACCAGGTCCCGCTGGGCCTGCGGGCCGAAGTCGGCGAGTGCGGCCAGCACCGCCATGTCCCAGAGCCGCAGGCCGCGTTCGGCCAGCAGCTCGGCGAGGCGGCCGCGCGCCGCCTTGCCGATCCGGGAGAGCAGGTAGGTGCTGAGGTCCAGCAGGGTCGGGGGGAGTTCGGCGGCGGGGTGCGGGTTCTCGGAGGCCATGGCGGCAGTCTAGGGTCTCTCCCTATAGTGGGTTGCAACCCATCAACTCGGGAACCGGCGGAACCACCCCCGTACCACCCCCGTACCACCCCCGCACCGCCGCTCTCTCCACCCCCTTGGCCAGGAGTTCGCCCGTGGACGCCCCGTACCCCCGCCTGCTCGTCACCCGCTTCGCCGAGTGCTTCGCCTTCTACCGCGCGGTCCTCCCGGCGCTCACCGGCGCCACCCTGGCCAAGGGCGCGCCCGCGGGCCCGTACGCCAACTGGGACCTCGCCGACCGCACCTGCCTGGCCCTCTTCGACCGATCCGCGATGGCCGCGACCCTCGGCGTCGCCGAGCTCCCCGCCCACCCCGCCGCACCCTCGCAGGACACCGCGATGCTGGTCCTCCGGGTGGACGACGTGGACGGCGCACTCGGCCTCTGCCTGCGCCACGGCGGCACCCCCGTCACCCCGCCGACCGACCGCCCGGAGTGGGGCCCCACCCTGCGCAGCGCCCATCTGCGCGATCCGGACGGCCACGTGATCGAGCTCCAGTCCTACTGACCGGCCCCGCCGCACGGGGCTTGCGCCTCGTGCGGCGCGGTCGGCCGGCGGACCGCCCCGACCGGGCCTACTCCATCGGCAGCGACGGGTGGCCGGCCGGCCCGTAGGCCTCGAATCCTCCTCCGGCCTGCGCGAGTTGATCGGCCCGGAAGTCCGAGGAGCAGGCCCGCCCGAGAGCCAGCGAGGCGGTGTCGGCGCCCGGGACGTGCCCGAGCACCGCGGCACAGTACTGGACGGCGGGGCTGGGCAGCGGGCGGAGCTCTGCCGAGCCTGCCGGGGTGGCGGCCACCGCTCCGGCGAGGGCGAGACAGCCGGCCAGGGCGGGAACGGCGAGGCCGTGTGGGATGCGCATCGGGAGTACCTCCGTACGGGTGGGGACAGCGGCGGCCGCGGACTCGGCCGCTCGGCCCATTCGACGGGCGGCCGCCACCCTCGGCCCGACCGACACACCGCACACCGCACTAGTCGTACGTATGCCACGAACGGCCGCACCGAGGCCCCGCGGGCGGGCGTCCGAGGCCGGGGCCCTACGGCCGCCGGGAGGCGTCCTCCGCCCACAGTTCCGCGTCGCACGCCGCCACCAGCGCGCCGATCCGCGCCCACGCCTCCTCGGCCGGCAGCGGCTCCAGCCGCCGGCCGTCCCGCAGCCGCAGCGCGACCCGGTCGTCCACGGCCTCCTTCGCCCCGATCACCGCCTGGTACGGCACCAGCCGGGCCTCGCGGATCCGGGCGCCCAGGGTCCCGTGCTCGGGCCCGACGACCTCGGCGCGCAGGCCGAGGTCCAGGCAGCGCTGCCGGAACCGTTCGGCCTGCGGCAGTTCGGCCTCGGAGACGGGCAGCAGCACCACCTGGACGGGCGCGAGCCAGGCCGGGAACGCGCCGCCGTACAGCTCGATCAGGTGGGCGACCACCCGCTCGACACTGCCGATCACGCTGCGGTGCACCATCACCGGGCGGTGCTTGGCGCCGTCCGCGCCGATGTAGTGCAGGTTGAACCGCTCCGGCTGGTGGAAGTCGACCTGCACGGTGGAGAGGGTGAACTCACGGCCGGCGCCGTCGGCGATCTGCACGTCGATCTTGGGCCCGTAGAACGCCGCCTCGCCCTCCGCCGCCTCGAACGGCACCCCGGAGCGCTCCAGCACCTCGGTGAGCAGGGCGACGGCACGTTCCCAGAGCGCCGGGTCCGCCACGTACTTGCCGCCCGCGCCGGGCAGCGAGAGCCGGTAGCGGACCGGGACGACGCCCAGTGCCCGGTGCGCCTCGCGGATCAGCTCCAGTGCGGCGACGGCCTCGTCGGCCGCCTGCTCCGGGGTGCAGAAGATGTGGGCGTCGTTCAGCTGGATCGCCCGGACCCTGGTCAGACCGCCCAGCACCCCGGACAGCTCGGAGCGGTACATGCCGCCCAACTCCGCCATGCGCAGCGGCAGTTCCCGGTAGCTGTGGGAGCGTGAGCGGTAGATCAGCGCGTGGTGCGGGCAGAGGCTGGGGCGCAGCACCATCTCCTCGGCGCCCAGTTCCATGGGCGGGAACATG
Organism: Kitasatospora sp. NPDC058048; assembly: GCF_042885555.1. NCBI lineage: Bacteria > Bacillati > Actinomycetota > Actinomycetes > Kitasatosporales > Streptomycetaceae > Kitasatospora > Kitasatospora sp. NPDC058048. The sequence continues at coordinate 566,801 of NZ_JBHVRT010000001.1, forward strand.
TCCTCGCGGTAGTGCGCCCAGTGGCCGGAGATCTCGTACAGCTCGCGTTTGCCGAGCACCGGGGAGTAGACGTGGCGGTAGCCGGCCCGGCGCTCGCGGCCGCGGATGAACTCCTCCAGGGAGTGCCGGATCGCGGCGCCGTCGGGGAGCCAGTACGGCAGGCCTGAGCCCATCAGCGGGTCGGTGTCGAACAGGTCGAGTTCGCGGCCGAGCCTGCGGTGGTCGTGCGGGGCGTCGTCGTGCGGGGCCTGGTCGTGCGGGGCGTCGTCGTGCGGGGGGCGGTTGTGCGAGGGGTGGCCGTTCATGGCGGTGGTCTCCACTCGGGTGGGCGGGCGAGTGGGTCCGGGAACGGCGAAGCCCCGGGGCACTCGCCCCGGGGCTTCGAACTGGGTCAGCAGTCAGCGCGCCGGGACTCTCTCCGGCGTCGTCGTGGCGAGTGCAGCGCGCTTCATGCGTTCCACGGTAACAGCTCCGCACTGTCGGCGGTGATCTTTTCACCCGGGCCGGAGCCCGGCCGTTCAGAAGAGCGTCACGCACCCGCGAGCGGCCAGCGCCGCCAGCAGCCGGCCCGGCGGCCGCACCTCGTTCCACCGCAGGTCCAGCTTCTCCAGTGCGGGCAGTGCGCCCGGATCGGTCAGCCAGTCGGGCAGTTCGGTGATCCGGTTGCCGCGCAGGTCGAGGCGGCGCAGCTGCGGGAGCCCGGCGAGCGCGGCGGGCAGTTCGGTGAAGGCGTTCTCCCGGAGCTCCAGCTCGCGCAGCCCGGCGAGCCGACCGACCGACTCCGGCAGATCGGTCAACTCGTTCCCACGCAGCCAGAGTTCGCGCAGCGCACCGAGTTCGCCGATCGCCTCCGGCAGAGCGGTGAGCCGGTTGTGCTGCGCGCGCAGCTCGATCAGCGAGGCCAGGTCGCCGATGGTGGCCGGGAGTTCGGTGAGCCGGTTCTCGCCGACGTTGAGGTAGCGCAGCGCCGTGAGCCGTCCGAGCGCCTCGGGCAGGACGGTCAGCGCGTTGTCGTGCAGGTAGAGGAAGTCCCGGAGGCCGGTGAGGTCGCAGAGCTCGGCGGGCAGCGCGGCAAGCCGGTTGTGCCCGAGGTCGAGGGTCCGCAGAGCACTCAACCGGCCGATACCGGAAGGGAGTTCGCTGATACCGGTCTCGGCGAGGATGAGCACGGTCAGCTCGGCGCGGTCCCACACCTCGGTCGGCACCTCGTCGAGCGGCCGACGCCAGAGGTTGAGCGTCACATCGGCCGAACCCACCATGTCCGTAGCACCCACCGTGTCCGTCGTACCCGCCATGTCCGTCATGCCTGCGCAGCCTGGTCCGGGCCGATGCGGAACTCCGCGAGCTGTCGGCCGTACCACCGGTCGGTCGGCCCGGTGCCGGTCATCCTCAGGCGTCGGCAGACCGCCGCGGACCGGGTGTTGTCCGGGGCCAGCACGGCGCGGATCTCGGTCAGGCCGTCGGCGAAGCCCTTGGCCAGGACGGCACGGGCCGCCTCGGTGGCGATGCCCCGGCCCCAGCTGTCGGGGTGGAGGTGCCAGCCGATCTCGATCTCGCCGTCCCCGTCCGGCAGCGGCACCAGCAGGACCGTGCCGGCGACCGTACCGGTGTCGCGACGTTCGACCGCCCAGGCGCCGAAGCGCGGGTCGGCGGACCGCTTCCGGCAGCGCTCGATGAAGGCGCGGGCCTCCTCGGGCCCGGTCATGGCCCGTGGGGTCCGGCCGAGCCAGCGGGCCACCTCCCAGCGGGAGTAGATGTCAAAGGCGCGGTCCTGGTCGGCCGTGGACATGGTCCACTGACGCACCACCAGCCGCTCGGTGGTCAGCACCGTCCCCGAGTCGTCTTCCGTCCCCGCCGTCACGCGCGCCCCTCTCCGATGCCGATGATGCGTGCATCACCGTACGCAGTCGGGCCACCGAGCGGAACTCCGGCGTCCCGGGCGCGGCCCCGGCGCGCGGGTCAGGTCGCGGGCGGGAGCTGGGACGCGGCCACCAGCCCGGCCACCGTCCGGAGCCTGGCGAAGTACTCGCGGCAGTACTGCTCGTCGATCAGGGGAACGATCTTGTCGAGGTCGGCGATGCGGTGCCAGAGGTCGGAGATGCCGCGGTCGTCGAATCCGCCGCCCTGTTCCCGGAGCACGGCGGAGGCGACGGCGTCCTCCAGGAGGATCAGGCACACCCCCGCGATGTCCACCCCGAGGAAGCTCCTGGGGAACGGCGCCCGCCGGTGCTCCTCCCACAGCCGGTCGAGCCGCTCCCGGGCCGGCTCCTCGTCCGTGGCCCCGCCGGTCGCGTCCGCCGCCACGAGCGGGCGGAGGAGCACGGACACGGCGTCGAAGACCGCGCGCACCAGCTGGACGGCCCGCGACGGGGACACGGCGCCGGTCGTCACGATGCCCCGCGCGAGCTCGTCGCGCAGTCGCAGGTTCGCCTCGATCTCGGTGACGAGCCCGGGCCCGAGGAGCCCTTCGGCGCCGGCCCGTCCGATCAGTTCCCGGAGCGGCTCCTCGACGGACAGTCGTTCGACGAGGACCTGTTCCAGGGCGAACAGCGCGTGGGTGACGGCAACGGTGGCGAACTCGTACCGGTAGTAGGAGTGCCGGATGAGCTCGCGGGAGGTCTCCAGCGCGCCCATGACGCCCATCGCGGCTCCGGCGGGCACCTCCAGACCGGCGACCAGGTCCTGCATCCCCGGATAGTCCGGGGCAACGGACCAGGCGCGGGGATCCTGGGCAGGGGACAGCGGCGAGGGGATCACCGGTGCATTCTCACCGCCGACGGAGGCCGGAGCCACCGGTTTTCCCCGGGCACCCGGCCCCGGGCCGTCGGCCGCCCCTCGGAAGGAAACGGCACCGCTCCGGCAGGCGGTCAGCCCAGCCTCGGCACCATGGCGGCCGGACCCTGCAACGCCGGCCCCTGCACCGCCGGGCCCGCCACCTTCCCCGTCCCCGTCCCCGCCCCGGTCCCGGTCCCCGTCCCGCAGAAGGCCTGCTCCAGGAAGCCGGCCTCCGCCTGCATCTGCGCGACGACCTGTGCCTGGTCGCCGCGCGGGGTGACGGACAGCGACACCTGCCGGTCGCCCGAGCTCCACAGCTGGGTGCTGTACCCGGACACCGAGCCGTCGTGCCCGTAGACCGGACCGCAGGAGAGCTGCCAGCGGGCCAGCCCGAGCCCGTAGCCCAGCCCGGTCGGCATGCCCTCGATCACGATCGGGGTCGTCGTGGTCATCTCCTTCAGCAGCGCCGACGGCAGCAGCCGGCCGCCCAGCAGGGCCTTCTCGAAGCGGTTCAGGTCGCCCAGGGTGGAGATCACCTCCCCTGCCGAGTTCGCCCAGGTGACGCTCGCCACTGTCACGTCCCGGTCGCCGCGGTCCTCCGGGCCGGGGCCCTCGGACAGCGTCCAGTAGCCGTGCGCGTGCGGGCCCCGGATGCCGGTGGCCGTACCCGGGAAGTACGTGCCGGTCAGGCCGAGCGGGCGCAGGATGCGCGCGGTGGCCTCCTGGGCGTAGCCGTGCCCGGTCACCTTCTCGATGATCATGCCGAGCAGGGTGTAGTTGACGTTGGAGTAGCCGTACCCGGTGCCCGGCGGGAACTTGGGCGCGTGCGCCGCCGAGGAGGCCACCACCTGGGCCGGGGTGATGTGCCGGGTCAGGCCGCCCTGGTCCAGCCAGTTCCGGACGGCCGCCGGGTCGCTCCAGTCGGGGAAGACCCCGCCCTTCCCGTTGGTGGAGTCCCAGAGTCCGGAGCGATGGCTCAGCAGCTGACGGACGGTGATGCGGTCGCCGTTCGGGACCAGCCCGGGCAGGTGCCGCTCGACCGGGTCGTCCAGGCCGATCCGCCCCTCCCTGACCAGTTGCAGCACCGTGGTGGCGATGAACATCTTGGTGACGCTGCCGGCCCGGAACCGCCCGTCCGTGCGCAGCGGTGCGCCGGTGGCCAGGTCGGAGACGCCGGACGCCCCGCGCCAGGTGCCGTTCCCGTCCCGGACCTCCGCGATCGCCCCGACGGCGCCGGCGTCGGTCAGCGCCCGCAGGGCCGCCGCCCGCGGGTCGCCGGGGCCCGGCCGTCCGTCGGCGGCCCCGGCCGCACCCGCCGGGACCAGCGGCCCGGCCAGTGCCAGACAGACCGCCCCCACCAGCGCGGAGACAAACGTACGCCGTGCCATGCGACCCCACCTTCGCCGTCGGCGAGCACTCCCTCGCCCTCGACGCCCAGCCTCGCCGCTGCCCTGACGGTCGGTCGTCCTCCGCCGGAAGGAGCCGGTCGTACACCCGTCAACGGAGGGCCTCCGCCGGAAGACGGAGACCCTCCGGCGGTCGCGACTACCGGGCCGGGGCCGGGCGGACCGGGTGCTTGCTCAGGATGGACACCCGGTTGAAGGAGTTGATGGCGATCGAGACCCAGGCCACCGCGGAGATCTCCTCGTCGCTCAGCACCTCGCGCGCCACGCCGTACGCGGCCTCCTGGAGTGCCGCGTCCGCCGGAGAGGTGGTCGCCTCGGCCAGCCCGAGCGCGGCCCGCTCCCGGTCGGTGAACACCTCGGTGTCGCGCCAGGCCGCGAGCACACCGAGGCGCTGGGCGGTCTCGCCCTCGCGGATCGCGGCCCTGGTGTGCACGTGCAGGCAGTAGGCGCAGCCGTTGATCTGCGAGACGCGGAGGTTGACCAGCTCGATCAGCCGGCGGTCCAGCCCGGCTTCGGCCGCGACTTCGCGCGCCGCCTCGGCGGCGGCGAGCAGCGCCTTGTACGCCTGGGGGCTCTGCTTGTCGATGAACACCCGCCGGTCCGTCGGAACCACCGTCACATCACTCACCTGGACTCCTTAGGCTGGTCGCACTGTCGCCCGCCACTCTGTCATGGCATGATAGTTGAATATAGAACTAATCACCATCTGGGAGGGACCCCCGTGAGCACCGCCGAGACCGACCTCGTCGAGACGCCCGCCGCCGACCCGCGGGTGGAGATCCTGCCCGCCCGGGACGTCCCGCTCGGCGGCCCGCGCGCGATGACCGTACGCCGCACCCTCCCGCAGCGCTCCCGCACCATGATCGGCGCCTGGTGCTTCGTCGACCACTACGGGCCCGACGACGTCGCCGGCACCGGCGGCATGGACGTCGCCCCGCACCCCCACACCGGGCTGCAGACCGTGAGCTGGCTGTTCACCGGCGAGATCGAGCACCGCGACAGCCTCGGCGTCCACGCGTACGTCCGGCCGGGCGAGGTCAACCTGATGACCTCCGGCCGCGGCATCGCCCACTCCGAGGTCTCCACCCCGGCCACCACCGTCCTGCACGGCGTGCAGCTGTGGGTCGCCCTGCCCGAGGAGCACCGGCACACCGGCCGTGACTTCCGCCACCACGCCCCCGCCCCGGTCGCCCTGGACGGCGGCGAGGCACGGGTCTTCCTCGGCACCCTCGCCGGTGACACCTCCCCCGTCCCCACCTTCACCCCGCTGCTCGGCGCCGAGCTGACCCTGCGCCCGCACGCCGTCGTCACCCTCGACGTCGACCCCGCCTTCGAGCACGGCCTGCTCGTCGACAGCGGCGAGGTCCGCCTCCTCGACACCCCACTGCGCCCCGCCGAACTCGGCTACGTCGCCCCCGGCCGCCGCACGCTCACCCTCACCAACACCGGCGGGACCGACGCCCGGCTGGTGCTGCTCGGCGGCACGCCGTTCGAGGAGCGGATCGTCATGTGGTGGAACTTCATCGGGCGGTCCCACGAAGACATCGTCCAGGCCCGCGACGAGTGGCAGGCCGCCACCGACCGCTTCGGCGCCGTCCAGGGCTACCCCGGCGACCGCCTCCCCGCCCCGGAACTCCCCGGCACCCCGCTCAAGCCGCGGGGCCGCACCCGCTGACCCGCGCGTTACGCAATCGGGGGTGCGGCGGCCGGGTCCACCGCACCCCCGAGCCGGAGCCTCCCTGCGCTCACCCCGAAGCATCCCTGCCGGCACTCGCTTCCGCACTCGACGCGTGACACCGTTCGACCATCCGCGACAGCGTCCGACAGGACCAATGCTGACTCAATGCCGAGTTTGCTGACGGTCCGTCAGAAGCGATCGGGGCGCTCACGGAGCCCGGGAAGTCATCGTCGGGCGTCGCCGCGAGAACCGGCGGACGCCCGGCACTGCCCCCTGCGTCACCCCCACCAAGGGCGTGCAGGAGTTCAAGCCGCTCGACTTCGCTTCCTCCCGCGACACGCTGTTCCTGCTCAGCAAGGACGGCGGCGACTCCGCCAGCGCGATCATCGCCGCGGCGGCCGATGCGGTGATGCGCGCCGCCGTCATCGTCGCCGAACGCAACGGCGGCCGGCTCGGACCCGCCCGCCCTGTGCGTCCCAGGGCCCACACCGTGCCGTCGTCCCATCCGAGGACCCGCACCACCGCGAGCACGGCCGGGCCCAGCAGCAGCACCCCGCACCCGATCAGCGCGGCGCGACGCCAACGGCCCCTGCCGGCGGGCGACGCGCTCTTCGGCCTACGGTCCGTCACGGTGCCCCTCCCCACGGGGACGGCCGACATCCGTGATCATCGGCCGCCGTCATGAAGGACGGACACCCGCGCCCGGGGCCCGGTTCCGCGCCCACGGGGCCTGCCGGCGGACCCTTCCGGTTACAGCCGGTACCAGTCGTCCCCGCCGACGCGCAGCGAACGGCCGAGGTAGTCGCGCAGGTCGTTGGCCACCCACCGGCGGCTGTCGCTCTCGTGCTCCCAGACGAACACGTCCGGGCGCTGCGGCTTCTGCACGAAGGCGAACTGGTCGCCGCCCCCGTTGTCGCCGAAGAACAGGAGGGCGTCGAAGGACATGTAGAGCTGGGCGAAGGTCTCGTCGGACCAGAAGCGGAGGTTCTGCTCGACGATCCGATCGAGGGTCCAGACGGTGTCCACGTGAGTGTGGCCGAGCACCCCGTCGCTCTCCGACAGCAGCAGCCCGAGGTCCGCCGGCAGGGCTCGCCCCAGCCGCCTCTCGGCCTCGACGATCTCGGACGTCCCGACCGGCTCCCGAAGCCCCGCACCGGGAAAGACTTCCCGCACCGACTGTCTCCACATGGCCCCGAGCCTAGCCAAGGGCGACCTCGTCCCCACGAGGCGGTCGGCCCCGGCGGAACCGTCCGGCGCGAGGACGTCCGCCCGGGGGCCGGCGACCGCGGCACTGCCGCCGTCGGGCTTCACTGTCCAAACACCGGACACCCACACTGCCTCCCCACTAAGGTGAGGCCCGATTCACCGCTCGGCCATCCCCCCGACCAGCGGGCATCCATCATGCCCGCCGCCAGGACTGGAGTGAACCGACCATGCATCCTCGTCCCCTCTGGAAGCGCCTCGCCGGCGCGGTCGTCCGCCGCGGCACAGGCGCCACCCTGGGCGCGCTCGCGCTCATCGCCTCGTTCGTCCTCGCGGGCACCGCCGCCGGCACGTCGACCGCGGCCGCCCAGCCGGCCGGCGTCACCAGTGCCACCGCCGGCCAGTGGGCCTGCTCCGGAGCCGCCATCCCGGACGGATGGGTCATGACCGCCTACAACAAGGACGGCTGCAGCGGCTGGGGCTCCTGGTTCCAGCAGCCGGAGGCGGACGGCCTCTACAGCTGCGGCGGCTCCCCGATCATCTCGGGGTACGTCCTCACCGACTACATCAAGTACGGCTGCAACGGGATGGGCGCCTGGCGGCACAACCTCGTCAAGGACGGGATCTGGACCTGCGGCGGCTCCCCGATCGTCCCGGGCTACGTCGTGACCGGCTACGTGGTCTACGGCTGCAACAACGTCGGTGCCTGGTACCACCAGATCGCGAAGGCCGGCCTGGTCACCTGTCCCAACTCGCCGATCCCGCCGGGCTTCCGTTCGGGCGCCTACTGGGGGGCGGGCTGCACCGGCCACGGCGGCTACTACCTCCTCAGCGCCTGACCCCGCGCCACGTCCGCTCCACCGGAGGCACCGCACGCCGTGCGGTGCCTCCGGCACGTCCCCGCTCGACCTTCGAGGGTGCTTCAGGGCCCGCCCGTCGGTGCGGGGAGCAGCTCCCGCCGGCCAGGTCGAGCCCCGACCACCAGGCCCGCTGTTCTGGTCCGCTTCCCGGCGGCGGATCACCACCACCATCCGGGCTCGCTCGCGCCCGCCCACGCTCTCCGGTTGCTCAGCCGAATCCTCGGCGAGGACCGGGTGCGCGCCGAGCAGGCCGCCGCCGAGGCCCTCGCTCAAGTCGCGGGGCCGCACCCGCTGACCCGCGGGTTACGCAATCGGGGGTGCGGCGACCGGGTCCACCGCACCCCCGAGCCGGAGCCTCCCTGCGCTCACCCCGAAGCACCCTGCCGGCACTCGCTTCCGCACTCGACGCATGACACCCTCGCCGCCTACCTCACAGCCGCCGAGCGAGGCCTGCCGCGGCGCGAGCCCACCGCACGACCGGGCCAGGCCTCACCCGCGTCCATGCGCGTTCGGGAGGACTGCCTCCGCATCCGCGGCGCCCTGGCCGGCGGCGGCGAGGAGGTCGCCGACCGGCCCGTCGTGGGGGATCGGGTACGGGGCCGGCAGGACCGTCCAGAAGCGGTGGCCGCCGTCGGGGCCGGTCAGCTGCTCCACCCTGTGTCGGAACTCGCAGGCCCTGAGGTCGGGCCGGCCCTTGCGCGGCAGGAGTCGAGGGGGCGCTGATCACTCTGCGGACCAGCGCCGTCCTTCTGGCCGCGCTGCTCGCAACGGCCGTCGGCCCCCGATGTCCCGCCGCTTTCAGGCGGCGCCCGTCGGCGCCGGGTGCTCGGGGAGCCGCCAACCGCCGCCGCGGTCCCCCTTCGAGAAGCGCGCCGCGAGATCGGGGACGTGCAGGAAGCAGGCCAGTGCGGTGGCCGCCTGGAGGATGTCGACCGCACGCCGGGTCGTCGGCATGCCCAGGCGCAGGAGGCGCGGATTCACCGCGCCCTGGATCTCCTCGACGAAGGGCCGCAGCACGCGGTCGTAGTTCGCCAGTGCGGTCGGCAGGTCGCCCGGGTGCCGGTTGATCTCGCCGGCCAGTACGTAGGCGCCCACGAGGCCGCCGGAGATCCCCATGCCGCTGTACGGGGAGGCACAGTGGGCGGCATCGCCGGCGAGGACCACGCGGCCCTTGGACCAGGTGCCGGTTCGGACCTGGACGATCTCCTGGGAGTGGAAGAAGGGGCTCGTCCGCATGCCGTCGATGAAGCGCTCGGTCTGCCACCCTGCGTCGCGGAACCTGCTCGCCCAGAACTCCCGCTGGCGCGCGACGGGTTCCCGGTGGATCGCCGAGGCTTCCTCGGACTCCTCCCGCATCACGAAGTACACCTGGGTCTCGGTCGGGTTGTGGCTGCGGCGCATGATCTGACGGCCGCCCGGGACCATGCAGGTGTCCCGGATGTTGCTGTCGGACGCGATGCGCGGGACGAACCAGTAGGCCATGTGGATGCCGATCCGCCAGTACGGGTCGCAGTCCGCTGGGAGGATCGCCCGCCGGATGCGCGATCCTTGCCCGTCGGCGCCGACCAGGAGGTCGAACTCACCGAAGGAGCCGTCGGAGAAGTGCGCGACGACCTTCTGTCCGTCCTGCTCGAAGCCGTCCACGCTCACGCCGAAGACGTACTCGGCGTCGTCCTTCGACGCGTCGTGCAGGATGCGTACCAGGTCACCGCGCATGATCTCGTACTCGGAGGTGAGGCTCTGCCGGCCCCGTCCGGAGGTGTTGGCCATGATCGTCGCCCTGGTCCTGCCGCGCGCGTCGACGAAGGCGACACCCGCCTCGTCCACCAGCTTGCTGCGGACGGCGTCGAGGAGTCCCATCCGTTCGACGGCCTCGATGCCCTGCCCCCGGAGGTCGACCTGCGCCCCGGTGGCCCGCAGCACCGGAAAGCGTTCGACGACGGTCACTCTGTGGCTGCCCCGCTGCCGACGCCCGACGACGACTGGTGCGACTGGTTCCTGGACAACACGCGAAGCTTCCGGCGCACCCTGCTGCTGCGCCGGGACGGCGCACGCCTCCACGCGGGCAGCACCCCCGCGGGCGACCTCGACCGGATCCGCCACAAGATGAACTTCCTGGTCACCTCGGGGGTGCCTGAGCGGGACGCGCAGATGGCGATGCTGACCGCCGGCCGTTTCACGGTCGGCAGCGTCCTGGAGGAACAGGCGGATGCCGGCTCCGGCGACGACTCGGATCCGCAGGTGGACATGCCCGAGATCGACCACGAGTCGGCATTCGAGGCCGGCCTGACCCTCATCCTGGACGGCCTGGTGCACCGCACCGCGACGCGAGCCGCTTCCCTGTCGGCCAACGATCGTTCGACCACGAGGAGGCGGCACGTCCAATGAGCCCGTGCCATCAGGGAGTCTCACCGGCTCGCGTGGTCCCAAGGAGGAATGTCGCCGCTACTCGGATCGCCGACGCGCGAGATGGACGATGATGTCGGCGGCGATCTCGACTGTCCCGGGCAGGATCCGTGTGATCGCCTCGTACGCCTGCTGTCGCCTCGATTGCGGCAGTTGGAGATACGCCGAGACAGTCGACAGGTAGCCGACATAGTCAGGAGCGCTCATCGTCAGGCGCCGCTTGATGACGGACTGCTGAACGTCGAGGAAGAACTGAGACCGTTGCAGCTCCGTGCCCGGCCACTGCATCGCCTCGTCCGGAGCGGTCCCGTCGGGAGACGGAACCTCGTCGCTTTCCAGGAACGGTGCCCGTGCGGCCTGCACAGCTTCCTCGACAGCTGGGTCAGCCAGCTGAACCGGGCCACCGAATGAGGCAACCACGCCCTCTGGATCCAGTAGCGCGGCCACGCTTGACCACCGACTCTCCGGGCGTGTCCAATGCAGGGCTGCCGCCGCATAGACCAACCCGTAGGTCTTGCCTGGCCGCAGGTCCTCGAACGCGGCCCGGACGGTCGTCACGTTTGCGGGCACCGTCTTGCGCAGCTCGGTGAGCATGGCTGCGTCGGGTTCCGTGGCCGTGACCGCGACCCCGTGCGCGGCGAACAGGCGGGTTGCTTTGCCTGTCCCCGCACCGATCTCCAGGGCCGTCCGAACCGGCCGGCCCGCATACGCGAGCACCAGGTCGAAGAGCTCTTCGGGATACCCCGGCCGGAACCTTTCGTAGGCCTCCGCAATCGCGCCGAAGCTCAGTGCACGAGTGGACATGCCGAGCATCCTGGCACGACCGGGACAGACGGCGCTCGGCAATACTCAGTGGCCCTTGGCCTTCCGATCTTGAGCGGTGTCCACGAACGGAGGTCTCGTTCGGGTGAACGCAGCCGACAGCGGCCAGGATCACCCGTCACAGCGGCGAGGGCGCGCCGCATCAGCTCCCGCCCTCCCGGTTCGGGGAGACGACGTGCAGTTCCCGGCTCCAGTTGGTGTCGAAGCCCGCCCACGCCTGGTCCACACCGAACTCGTCGAAGTCGGCTGACTGATAGGGCTTCTGCGCGGTGTAGGCCTGGTTGGCCGGGGCCAAGTCCGTTGCGACGTTGCTGAGTCCCGTGGTCACGTGGTCCAGCGCGTCGGGCTGAACGGTGTACCTCACCGAGTCGGACATCGGCTGCTCTCCCCCAAGAAGCTCCATGGCTTGCCGTAATCGAACGAACACGGTCGACGAGCATGGACGCTGCGGAATGGGTGTCGGTCGCGGGGGCAGTCCAGCCGACCGAGCTTGGCGCTCGTTGTGCCGGCGGAGAGCACTTATCCCTGAGGTGTCGTATTCCCGGCCAACGAGGCCAAGCCGGTGGCCCTCCCCGACCCGCCAGGAACAGGGCGCCCCCGGTGGACACCAGCGGCGCCACCGTGCACCGCGATGACGAGCAGCCGTACCGCCGCTGACGAGGACAACCTGTCAGGGCAGGCTCACAAACAGGTACTTCATCAACGCCGAAGGGCGGCCCGGACCGGGCCTCCCTCCAGCGTTTCGAGCTCCACATGCGGCACCCCGCTCAAGCCGCGGGGCCGCACCCGCTGACCTGCGTATTCGACTGGTGGGGAGCCGGCCGCAGGGTCAGCCGCGCTCCCCACCTCCGCACCCACGCCGAGACGCCGATCCGACCTGCACGGGGCTCCCGCCGCGCGGCCACCGCTTCACAAGGCCCGACCGCCTTCGGCCGCGTTCGCCCGGCGGCCGGGGCCGGCAGCTCAGGCCCGGCGGCGCCTGCGAAGCCAGAGCCCGGTGCAGGCCAGCAGCACGGCCGCGACGGCGGTGCCGGCGGCGGCCCAGGTGGTGGAGTCGGAGGTGTGGCGAGCAGAGGCGGAGCCGGAGGCCGCGGTCGGTGCGGAACCGGCGGGAGCGGGCTCGGACACCGGCCCGCCGATGGGCACCGGGACGGGCCCGGCGCCCGTCCCCGTCGACGCGGCCGACGGCACACCGGCCGGGGGCGACGCGGCCGCCGTGCCGGCGGGCACCGGGTCGTCGATGACGGCGTCCGCCACGTCCAGTTCGCGCTGGGCATGGCCGAGCGAGGGGAAGGCGCAGTCGACGGTCACCTGCCAGTGTCCGGCGGGCAGGATCTCCCGGGTGGTGTACGTCCCCGGGCGGCCCGGGACGCCGACCAGTCGCCAGGGGCCCACTGCCCGGCCGTCCGCCGCGGTGGCGGAGAGCGTGCCGGCGAACTCCTCGGTGACCGGGTCGTGGTCGTTCTCCCAGGTGGCGACGGTGCTGACGTGACCGTTCTGCTGGCCGGTGACGTCCAGGTGGACGCTGTCGCCGTGGGCACCGGCCGGTGCGGCGGTGGGCAGGACGGCCGCCGCCGCGAGGGCGCAGGCGGCGAGGAGCGGGCGGGTTCGCATGGCGGGTGTTCCTCGGGGCGGTGTGGGAGGACGGGTACGGGAAACGGGGGCGGCGCCGGGCGCGGCCGCCCCGGCA